>NZ_JBUDXA010000012.1:0-132315 GCF_054956755.1 Rufibacter sp. JT3400010
AGAATTTCTTCTATTCTAAGCAACTCGGCGATAATTGACCTGTGCAACAAAGTGGGTGCCCACACTACTAACGTTGGGAATCACTCTACCTTTTCTGATCATCAATTCAGGGTGTATGAGATTTCCAGGTCGCATTCAGGCGCTAACCAAGACAAACAACTGATTATTAAATTTGAGTTTGGGAGTTATAACCTGTTGAGCGAGTTGAATTTATTTGACAAAAAAGTGGAGCTCACGTTGTCCTTTATGATTTCGGAAATACTAAAGAATGTATTCAACCATGAGGGAGAGTTTTATGAGCAACATAGGCTTATAAAGAGCCAGAAAGATATTGCTTCTACTGCATACAATATTGAGGCGGGTTCATAGTACATACCCTGTAACGAGGTGGTACTTCAGGAATAAAACGCGAGTCCGACACGTGAACCTTGTTAAACAGCTTTATTCCTTTCAACCTTGTTTACAGCCTCTTTTATATAAACCGAGCCTAAAACCTGGTTCTGTTAAACAGTAGGAAAAGTAAGGGTGACGGTGGTTCCTTTCTGTAAGGAGGAGTCAATCTGGATGGAACCACCATGCAGGCGCAGGATTTTTTCGGTCATGGCCAAACCTATTCCCGAGCCTCTTAGGGAGCGGGCGTTTTGGGCCCGGTAGAACGGTTCCAGCACCCGGTTTACTTCCTGCTCGGGAATGCCTATTCCCTGGTCCTGGACTTGTACTTTCACTTGTTTTTCCTGGCAGGTAAGCGTAACGATTACCCGCTGGTTATCTGAGAATTTGGAGGCGTTTTCCAGCACGTTTTTAAGGGCGATCTGCAAAAGGTTGCGGTTGCCTAAGACCGTTACCTGCTCTGGATGGGCAGGTAAGTCTGCCAGGTTCAGGGAAATCTGGTTCTGCGGAAGCTTGTGATTCAGATCGGTCTTCACTTCTATCAAAATCTCATCTATCCGCACTAGCTCCTGCTGTACGGCTTGCTCATCAAACCCGGTTTGGGCTAGCAGAATCAAATCTGAGGTGAGTTTTTCTAAACGCTCGGTCTCTTTCTGCAGGGTTAGCAGAGATTGTTTGTACTCCTCGGGAGACCTGTCTTTCAGCAGCGTCACTTCCAATTCTCCTCTTAGGGCCGTTAAAGGGTTCCTGAGCTCATGCGAGGCATTGGCTATGAAACTTTTCTGCATGTAAAAGGAGGTTTCCAGGCGTTCCAGCATCTGGTTGAAGGTGGAAATCAGGTTCCCGATCTCGTCGCGGTTTTCCCGTTCCTGTACACGCAGGTGCAGGTTAGAGGCCCTAATCTGGTTTACCTCCTGCACAATGGACACAATAGGTTGCAGTACCCTATGGGCGAAGAAGTGGCCGGCCACCGCCATTATCAAGACGCCCACCAAAATACTGATGAGCAACACTTCTTGCAGATTGCGGAGTTTTCCGGTCCCGGTCACGTCTACCGCCGAGACAATGACATAGAAGTTTCCCTGGTTGTCTTCATACCAAATGCCCACTGCCTGCTTTTCACCCTGCCAGAACTCGGCCTGCTTTTGCTGGTGTATTTCCTGGAAAGTGCTGGCCGGAATGGGGAGGCTCTTCGCCGCTGAGGCTACTTGCGGCTTCCGGTTTCGGTCATAAATGGTAAGGATTTCCTGCGATAAGCTCTGATGGTATTTGCGTTGTACCTTCTGCATGCTGGCGGCGCTAAGCTCGTCGCGCTCCAGATACATTTGCGCCGAGATGACACCCCGGTCCATCAAACGCTGGAAAAACTGCCGACGGGTGTACTGTTCGGCAAAGAAATAGATGATGATGCCCATGAAGATGAGCACGGCCGTGGTAAGCCCGGTAAAGATGAGGGTGAGTTGATTTCGGAAAGTCACGCGTCCTCCGGCTTTTTAAGGATGTACCCCATGCTTACCACCGTATGGATCATTTTGACGGGGAAGTCTTTGTCAATCTTGTTTCTAAGGTAATTCACGTACACGTCTACCACGTTGGAGCCTAGGTCGAAATTCAGGTCCCAGACGTTCTCCAGTAAATCTACCCTAGACAGTACTTTACCCTGCCTTTTTAGAAAATACTCCAATAACGCGAATTCCCGGGCCGTGAGGTTGATTTCTTTGCCGGCACGCATGACTTCTTTGGTGTCCAGGTTCAGTTGCAGGTCTCCGCATTGAAGAATGTTACTGAGAGAGGAAGACTCGGTGCGGCGAGCCAACGCCCGGACCCTGGCTACCAGTTCCTTGAACTTAAAGGGCTTGGTTAAGTAATCATCGGCGCCGGCTTCTAACCCGTCCACAATGTCATCGGTCGCGCCCAGCGCGGTCAGCAACAGCAGGGGCGTTTTGATTTGCTCTTGCCGCAGTTGCCGGCACAAATCCAGACCACTCAGGTGCGGCATGATGATGTCCATGATGATGACCTGGTAGTCGTTCTGCAGGGCCAATCGCTTCCCCGTCAATCCATCATAGGCAACTTCTACCTCAAATGTCTGTTCCTGCAAGCCTCTTTTTATGAAGGCCGCTACGCTGGGTTCATCCTCAATTACTAGTATTTTCATGCTGTATTTGCCCGCTGGTGGCCCTTTCACAAAAGTAGACCTAAAAATTTCTTCTTTATAGGGATATGTGTTGGGATAGGGTTTTCTCTGGATGTGTTTTTGAGAAATGAGGGGTTAAATGAACTTCTTTTCTCATGGAGGTGCATGCAGTTTGCTGTTCCCTTGGCTTGGGTGCTTTCTGCGTGGGTGCAAGTGCTTTACTGTTTCATCGTTGACGGTAAGCGCTCACGGCCGCGAGGCCCCGCCTTCCGCCTTCGCGCTGTGATTTCTCCCCACCTGCTTCGCTGACGCTCAGAGGTGGTCGAACTCTAGGCGCTCAGCCGAAAGGCTGGAACTTGGGAAAGCAGAGATTCCCCCTTTGATGGGGGCGAAAGGGGATGTTTACACCTGCCGGTCACACGCGTTCCCAAGAAAAACATGGTTCAAGTCAGTGACTTGGACCTACCATGACCGGAAGTTTGCAACTTCCGTAAGGCGTAAGCCTCAAACTGATATTGCTGAATTAGGAGCAGCAATCATCGCTCAGGAGCAGCAACACCGTTCACTTAAAAGACCTCGTAGTGTCCGAAGGTCCTACGAGTGTCTATGACCATATCGTTCTCTCCACCATGTCTCCTTCCAAGACCCACTTAGGCCTTTCTGTTTTTTGGGAAACTAACCAAAGCCTTACGCCATTTCCAGGGCTTCTTTGTTGTACTTGTTACGATATTCCAGGGGCGAAATGCCGGTGATTTTCTTGAAAGTGGTTCTGAAGGCTTTGGTGTCTGAGTAGCCTACGGAGTACATGACTTCGTTTACATTTTCCCGGGAGGTTTCCAGGCCTATTTTGGCGGCTTCAATCTTCACGCGCTGGATGTATTCTACCACGGTGTTGGCGGTGGCTTTCTTGAAACGGCGTTCAAAGTTGCGGCGTCCCAGAAAACACATCTCGGCCAGTTCTTCCACCGTAATTTTGTTCTGGAAGTTATGCTCAATAAACTCCTGCACTTTCTTGATGGCTTCGTCCTGGTGTTCTTTCTGTCCGTGGAAGATGATGAACGGCGACTGGCTGCTGCGGTCAATGTCAATCTCGAAAATCTTAGAGGACCGTACGGCCATGTTTCTGCCGGCAAATTTCTCAACCAGGTATAAAATAAGGTTGAGGGAAGAGTACGCGCCACCGCTGGTATAGATGCCGCCTTCGTCGGTGATGATCTTGTAGGGCATCAGGTTTACCTCTGGGTACATCTTCTTGAATTCTTCAGCCATGAGCCAGTGGGTGGTGCAACTGCGGCCTTTGAGCAAACCGGTAGAGGCCAGCAGAAACGCACCAATGCAGAGCGAAACCACCTCGGCCCCGCTCTTGTATTGCTTTACAATCCAGGCTACAAACGCCTGGTTCTCGGCCACTACTTTTTGCATGTTCCCGTGCACGGCGGGGATGATGATGAGGTCGGTTTTGAAGTTTTCCTGCACCACCAGTTCTGGGGTGACGCTGAATAAAGCGTTGGTGATTCTGGGTTCTTTGGAGCTTCCCACCAACTGTACTTTGAACAAGGGCGCCTTGCCAGACCGTGCCAACCCGTCGTTCACCATAGAGAACATCTTGTACGTCGCCTCTATATTACTGAAGCTAACGTCACCTTCGGGAATAAGAATGGAGATGTGTTTCATACCACCAAAGTAGCAAGCTTTATTGTCGTAATCAACCCCTTGGATTGTCGCATTCACCCACCCTGGAATAGGTTAATTGTCTGTATGTTTGTGCTATACCAAAGCGCAGTTCAGGCCTCTTTTCCTGAAAACTGCCCCAGAGCCTAGACTACGTTATCTATCCTAAATTCTTGTTCACTTAAAGCTTTAAACCCATGGAAAAGACCATCATCAAAAAACAAATGGACATCAATGCGCCCAAAGAGAAAGTGTGGGATGTGTTACTGCAAGACCATTACACCCGGCAGTGGTACGCCGCTTTCAGCGAAGGCACTTTTGCCGAAACCGATGACTGGCAATTGGGCAGCAAAGTGGTTTTCAAGGATACCTCTAACAGCGGCATGATTGGGAAAGTAGTGGAGAACACCCCCCATGAACTCTTGTCTGTGCAATATGAAGGTATTCTGATGAATGGCGAGGAAGATACCCAAAGTGAAGAGGCAAAGGCTGTACAAGGCGGCCGCGAGACGTACCGGCTACTGGAAGCGAACGGAGGCACCCAGATTGCCATTGAGAGCAATATGTCGCCGGAATACTTTGACATGATGTCGGCGGCTTGGGACACGGCTTTGCTGAAGATCAAAGAACTGGCCGAGGGAAACGCAAATTAACGCTATATTGGGTCTTTTATGAAAATCATCAAGAATCTATTGTTGGGGTTGGCCTTTCTGGTGGCCGCTTTGCTGGTGGCGGCGCTGTTCATGGAGAAAGCGTACACCATTGAACGGGAAATCGTGATCAACAAACCCAAAGCAGAGGTCTTTGACTACCTCAAACAACTCAAGAACCAGGACCACTTCAGCAAATGGGTCATGACCGACCCTAACATGCAGAAAAGCTTCAGGGGCACAGATGGCACCGAAGGTTTTGTGTACGCCTGGAATGGAAACGATGATGCAGGCCAGGGCGAGCAGGAAATCACGCGCATTACACCCGGCGAAAAGGTGGACATAGAGGTAAGGTTCATCAGGCCCATGGAGAACGTTGCGCATACCCCTTTCACCACCACCGCGGTTACCCCTAACCAGACCAAGGTGAAGTGGGCCATGGAAGGCACCAGCATGTATCCGTTGAACCTCATGAACCCAATTCTGGACGGCATGCTGGGCCCCGATATGGAAACCAGTCTGGGCACATTAAAAGGAATTTTAGAAAATCAACCACTCACTTCAAACTAACTACTACGATGCTTACCCTACACCCTTACTTAAACTTCAACGGCAACACAGAAGAAGCTTTCACTTTCTACAAGACTGTCTTTGGGGGAGAATTCCTGGCTATTCAGCGCTTTGGTGACATGCCAGATTCAGGCAATATTCCCGCTCAGGAACAAGATAAAATCATGCACATAGCTCTTAAAATTGGCGAAAACACCATTCTCATGGGAACCGATGCCTTGGAATCTATGGGCCATACGGTCACCATGGGAAATAACTTTCACCTATCATTAGATGCCCAAAGTGTAGAAGAAGCCACCACTGTTTTCAATGCACTTTCTGAAGGTGGTAAGGTAGAGATGGCTTTAGAGAAAACCTTCTGGGGAGCTTACTTCGGGATGCTCACTGACCGGTTCAATATCAAATGGATGGTGAACCATGACCTTCCCCAGGAAGCACAAGAGCAGGTACTAACCGCCAATGCAGAGACAGTTGCGCCATAAACTCAAAGTCTTGGCAGAAAGGTAGAAACCCTGCAAGAAGCCGGCAGAATGAAATAGAAAACCTTTGCCTCATCCTTTAGAATCCATTCTGAATTAAAAAGCAAGAACTCCGTTTAGGGGCTGTTTTCTCATAACAGCTTCTAAACGGAGTTCTTGTTCTTGGAAGCAACGCCTCCTGCTACAAAGTAATCTCTATTTCCCGAAGAGTTTATAGCCCAAACTCAGGATCACTTGTTTGTTTCTAATATCAACAGTGCCGTTGGCATCTGTGTAGGGCCTGTTCAGACGCTCATAGCGCACATCGGCGGTGAGGCGCGAAATGTCTACGCCAGCCCCAATCTGGTAGCCCCAATCGGTTGAGTTGAAAGCTTCTTTGTAGTCTTCCAGATCAGACTCAGAGTCAATCAAAACGGAGGCCACCGGACCCGCATACGCCCGCAGGAAAAGCAGTTTGTAGCCTACCAGAATAGGAACATCTACGTTAGTGAAACCGATTTCCTGCACCGAGGTGCCGGTACCATTGGCATTTGGCATCTGGAACTTGCCTCCAGACGACGTTAAAAGGGCTTCGGGCTGCAGA
The DNA here is from genome assembly GCF_054956755.1 of Rufibacter sp. JT3400010. Lineage (NCBI taxonomy): Bacteria > Pseudomonadati > Bacteroidota > Cytophagia > Cytophagales > Hymenobacteraceae > Rufibacter > Rufibacter sp. JT3400010. The sequence continues at coordinate 6,481 of NZ_JBUDXA010000012.1, forward strand.
ATGAACCCCAACACGTTGAACCTGGTAAAAACCCCGGCATGAAACCCCGTAATGTTGTCTTCATCCTTGAACTGGGTGAAGTTGGCGCTTGGGTTCTTAAAGTCAACGCTGGAAGAACTTACACCCGCCTTAATCCCGAGGGTAAAAACCTGTGCCTGTGCCATCACGCCCGAGGAAAGCAGAACAACTAAAAGTAAAAGCAGTTTTTTCATAATTGATAGCGTTAGAGTGTCTTGTTTATAGGTGTAAACCATTTAGCAGTCCCTTTTCAAACGACCAAAATGGCAGGTTGTTTTACGTCTGTTTTTCTGAAAAGAAAGAAAAAATGCAGCAAACCTGTAGAAGTGGTATTAATACCTATTCCTTGTTTTAATCACCTTCCAGGTTCATGCTTGGTTAATTCATGCTTTAGATAATTATACAAATCTAAACTTCAGAGCCTCAAGTTTAATTACTCTACAGACAGCTAGTAACCTATAAACACCTATTCCAAAGAATATTTTTTAATAAATGCAATTATATCAGCTTAAAACCCTATATTAGATAAAAATCTATACTCATCTATAGCACAATTGTAAGCAAAGCAATACCTCTTTATCTATTTTACAGAAGCTTAGAAGAATTCTTGGTGCGGTTTGTACCCTCTTTCTTCCTAGAAAAGAACGTTTATCAGAGCAAATTACATATTCATATAACCTATCCCATTACTATCAAATAAATTCAAAATGGAATTATTAACCCCAACTTCCCCTAACAAGACTTATTTCAAAATAAAAAAAGACGGGCTTGATCTGGATCGCTATCTTGCCAGAATCAACTACACCGGCGAACTTACCCCCACGTTAGAAACGCTCCAAAAACTGCATTACCAGCATTCTACCACTATTCCGTTTGAAAACCTCTCCCCTTTCCTGAAGCAATCTGTTTCGCTGGATGTGGAGTCCCTGCAACGGAAGATAGTGGAAGAGGGCCGGGGCGGTTATTGCTTTGAACAGAACCAATTGTTCAAGCAAGCCTTACAGGTGCTGGGCTTTCAGGTAAAAGGGTTAGCAGCGCGCGTTCTCTGGAACGTTCCTGCCGGCGTAACCACTGCCCGGGCACACATGCTCCTTTTGGTACATCTGGAAGGTAATGATTATATAGCCGATGTTGGGTTTGGCGGCTTAACCTTGACAACTCCGCTGCGGCTGTATGAACTGGCAGAGCAGAAAACAACGCATGAAACCTTCAGACTGCTGCCGTTGGATGAAGAATATGTGCTGCAAGCGAAAGTTCAGGGAACCTGGAAACCGCTGTACCGCTTCGGATTGCAGGAGCAGTTCACCGCCGACTATGAAGTCTCTAACTGGTTTACGTCCACGCACCCCAGGTCTCCTTTTGTGAATGGTCTGATGCTGGCCAAAACAACAGCAGATGCACGTTACGCCCTCCGGAATTATGAGTTAAACATCCACCATGTCTCCGGGCAAACCGAAAAGCAAGTACTCACCAGTCCTGCGCAGCTAAAAACCGTTTTAGAAGAAGTGTTTCAGCTTCCGGTTCCAAGCTCCCCAGAGTTAGACCTGGCTTTACACCTAATCATGCAGCCATTAGATTAGGTTCTATTTCACATCTATCATCCAGAAAATACGGTTGCTAGCTTTGGGTTGTAAGATCTGGAGCTAGCAACAGACGTTTATAGCCGTTTAAGACTTTTGCTTGTGTCTCACATCCAGGACTCTGTTTCAAGGTTTCTTTTTGTAAATCAGCCTAAAATAGCGTAGAATTATAGCTTGCAATTCACCTGCTTCGGCATTCAAACCTCTACTCTATCTTCTATGAAACACTTGTCTGTGTTCCTGCTTTTGTCTTTTGCTTTGTTCACCAGTTGCACCAATCCATCAAAAAAATCAGAGAGCTTGAAATCTCCGGCGGTGCTGGTGTTTTATAAAACGGCCGGGTTTTACCACACGTCCATTCCCGCCGGATTAGCGGCCATTCAGAAGTTGGGAAGAGAAAACGGGTTCAAGGTAGATACCACCAAAAATGCCGCCGTGTTTGTGAGTGATTCCCTGAAGAAATACAAAGCAGTTGTTTTCCTGAGCACCACCCAGGATGTATTGGATACTCCGCAGCAAAGCGCCTTTGAACAGTTCATCAAAGCGGGAGGCGGATTTGTGGGCGTCCATGCCGCCACCGATACTGAATATGACTGGCCCTGGTACAACCAATTGGTAGGCGCTTACTTTGAGAGTCACCCCCAGGTACAGAACGCCACCGTGCAAGTACTGGACAAATCCCACATCTCCACCTCTTTCCTCCCCGACCGTTGGGAACGCAGAGATGAATGGTACAACTTCAAAAGCATCAACCCTAATGTGAAGGTACTGGCTAACCTAGACGAGACTTCTTACACAGGTGGTAAAAACGGCGCCAACCATCCTATAGCCTGGTACCACAGCTTTGATGGCGGCAAAGCCTTCTATACCGCAGGCGGCCACACAAATGAAAGCTTCCAGGAACCACTTTTCCTGCGACACCTGCTGGGTGGTATCCAGTATGTACTACAGGATTGAGTAAAACACAACATATCTTCCTAAGGCCTAAATTAAAGGGTCACGCTGCTTTTAATACAGCATGGCCGTTTGTTTTAGGCCTATTTGATTAAAACCATTCGCTCGCCTCTCGGACGCAGTGAGCTACCTGCGGCGTCCCGCCGCTTAAGTATAACTGATCCACTCGGCCACAGGCCGAAAGTAGGTCACACGCGTCCGAGACGCGAGCGAGTAAAAAAAGCAGCGGGTGTTTCAAGGCTAATTTTGGAAAATTAACCTTGAAACACCCGCTGAAATTTGAGCAATTATTGATACTGGTTTACTGCACTACTACTGCAATGGTCTTGGCAGAAGTCCCGGTGACCAATTTGCAGTGATAAATACCCGGTGCCAAACGGTTTCCTTTACCGGTGGTGAGTTTATGGTTGACCGAATGTCTGCCGGCTGCCTGTTTTCCCAAGGTTTGGCTGCTCACCAATCTACCTACCTGGTCATACACCTGCAGCGATACCTCAGCAGAAGTAACCAGTTGATACCGAACGGTCAAATCTCCGCTTTGGGTAGGATTAGGAAAGGCTATCACCTCTCTGGCCAAAGCCGCCTGCTCTTCTTTGGAAGCCAACAGAATGCTGCCACTGGAAAGCCGTTTAGTGGTGTACACGCGGTATTCACCGGGTTGAAGTAAAATGGTCTGGTTCACGTTGGTTACGTTTAAAGACGCACCAGTCACATAATCATACCAGGTACCTGTGTACTGAAACTTAGGATCAATGGCAGCGGCCGTAACCCCGAAATTACCCAGCACCGCTACGTTCATATCGGGGTCTTGAATATGAATCGTTTTGAGGGCGTTTTCTAGATTCAAGGTGTAATTCCCAGACTCAAAAGCGGGTTCGTTGATCTTCAGTTTAATGAGTGCGTTATACACGTTGTACAGCTTTTTACGCTCTGCGTCCTGGTAGTAATTCCAGAGAATGGGCTTGTTACCAGTGCGTCCGTTCTGATTGATGGGAATATCATAGCCCAATTCCCCAAACTGCCAGATCATTTTAGGGCCCGGGATGGTGAAAAAGAACGCTGCCGCCAACTGTATGCGCTGTAAGGCCGTGGAGAGATTTCTAACATTGTAAGTACCCGAACTATTGCCATAGGCCAAAGCTTCTACCATTTGGCGCTCCTCGTCATGGCTTTCCATAAACCCCACCACGTTAGGATTGGTCCAACCCCGCTGCTTATATGAAATCCAGTTGAAGTTGGAATTATCTGTATAGCCCAGAATGGCCTGTTTGTAATTGCCGAACATATTTCCCCAGAGCATCATGCCGTAGTTGGCCAGAACGGTTTCTTCGCTGTTATCAGCAAAATGCTCCAAAATCACATAGGCGTTATTGTCTACCGTCCAGAGATGGTCTGCCATGCGTTTGAGCAGGTCAATGCGGGATTGGTCATACTGTCCCCAGGCACTTACGCTGCCTATGGTCCGCTTTTGGGTGAAGCCCTTAGATAAATCGAACCGGTAACCGTCAATTTTGTATTCCTGCAACCAGAACTCGGTAACGCGGTCTACAAAATATTTGGTGGCGGCACTCTCGTGGTTGAAATCATGGCCCACGTTGAAATCATGGGTAGGATCTGGGTTAAACCAAGGGCTCTCCGGGGTGGTTTTGCCGGTAGCGCTATTGAAGTACAACTGCACCATGGGCGACTGCCCGAACGAGTGGTTCAGGGCTATGTCCATGATCACGGCCATACCGCGGGCGTGCGCGGCATCAATAAAGCGTTTGAGCATCTCCTTGGAGCCGTAGTACTTGTCTGGCGCAAAGTAATAGGCGGTATTATACCCCCAGCTCAGGTTACCTTCAAACTCATTGATGGGCATTAACTCAATGGCATTCACACCCAGACGTTTCAGGTAGTTGAGAGTATCGGTGAGGGTTTTGTAGTCATGCTTCTCCAGGAAGTCGCGCACCAGCAACTCGTAAATGACCAGGTCCGTCTTCTTGGGCCGGGCAAAGTTGGTCACGTTCCAGGTATAAGCAGCTTGGTTTGTCTGAAATACAGAAACCATGCCCGTGGCTTTTCCAGTAGGGTATGCTTTCAGGTTAGGATACGTTTCTGCCGTGATAAACCGGTCTTCATTGGGGTCCAGGGTTTTCTGGGTGTAAGGATCTCCTATCCTAATGGTTTCATCAACCAGATACTGATAGGCGTATTCCTGCCCAGCAGTGAGGTTATCAATCTGGACCCAGAAACGAGTTCCGTCTGGCGTGCGCTTCATGGGCGTATCTCCTACTACCCAGTTGTTAAAATCCCCCACCGCGTAAACGTTCTTTTTACCCGGAGCGTACAGGTTCAGCAACACGCTGGTGGCACTTAGATACGTTACTCCGTCTTTGGCATTTGCCGGGAGTGCCTCTACCCGGGCCGTTTGCCGCACCACGAAAGTAAACGAATCGGCGGCCGAGATGGTACCGTTTTCGGCGGTCAGTTTCACTTTGTTGGCTCCAAGAGTGGTAGCCGTTACCTGCGCGTCTAACGTAGTGGCTGCTGCTTCCTCCTTTACCTTCACGCCGTTCACGTAGAGCGAGAGTTTCGCGTTGGTAGAGGAATTCCCTCTCACCTGTATAGTTTGGTTCGCGTCAACAAACAGACCATTCATCCCAACGGTAGGCTGCGAGAAGGACACGTTGATGGTGCCTGCACTGAAAAGGGGAACCTTGATGTCTTTGCCCCCGGTGTCTTTTCCTTCTTTGGTCCTGCTGGCGTTCCTGAAGACAAACATGAGCGCCTTTATTTCTTCCTGGGCGGGCACGTTGTAATACGTGCGCGGATTGATGGTAATCTGGTACCGGTTATTTCCCAGGGAAGTCATGAGCGCGGCGGGCGTATTGGTCTCCCAAGACGCTTTTACGTACTTCCAGTCAGAATCTGAGGTGCTCAGATTCGTTAGAACTCCTGTGTGGGCGTAGATAGGATCTGTCACGTTGGCCAGACCGCCGGTGCCTTTGGTAGCATCAAACGTGATGGTGATGGGTTCATTCTGAGTTGGAAAAGCGGGTGACCAGGTCACTACCTGCGCCTGAACCCCTTGCACCAGCAGTAACACCAGCAACAAGCCAAGCAAACGAAACGTAGTTTTCATGCAATAGGCAGATTTAGTTTGGTTTAAAGAAAGTCAATGACGTTACGAAATCGATTTCCTTGCCAATTTATCAAATTTAAAACGTATTCACATGATTTAATTGACAAGTTTCTACCGCACTAATCATACCCAAGTCCATAGTTGCACCTTACCCTAAGTAAGTGTACCTTAACCATTCCCAAAACTGCATGTATGCCTAAGGTAACTCCAACCCTTCCTATAGTTCAGTCCGATAGCTGGCTTTCACCTTATGCCCCGCAGCTCTTGCAGCGGAAGGCTCGTTTAGAGCAAAACATAAAAACCATCCAACAAGAGTATTCCTCGCTGATAGACTACGCGGCCTGGCACCACCAGATGGGCCTCCACTTTGAGCCGGAAAACAATGGTTGGCGCTACCGCGAATGGGCACCCGCCGCGCAGGCACTTTCTATCATCGGGGATTTCAATTTCTGGGACAGAAAAGCGCATCCGCTCAAGAAAATGGAAAACGGCATCTGGGAAGTTTTTCTACCCGCAGATCAGGTGCAGGTGCAGCATGGCCACAGGTACAAAGTGCACGTGGTGGGCGCCACCGGTGAAGGCCGGGACCGTATCTCGCCTTTCACCTTCCGCTCCATCCAAGACCCGGAAACCTATGATTTCTCGGGCCAGTACTGGGCACCGGAAGAGCCTTTCACCTGGACCGATGCTTCTTTTGACACTACCCAACTCACCCAGCCGCTGATCTATGAGTGCCACGTAGGCATGGCCCAGGAAAAACACGGCGTAGGCACGTACCGCGAGTTCGCCGACCAGATTTTGCCTAGAATTGCCGAAACAGGCTATAATTGCCTGCAGTTAATGGCCTTGATGGAACACCCCTATTATGGCTCCTTCGGGTACCATGTCTCCAACTTCTTCGCGCCTACGTCCCGGTTCGGGACGCCTGAAGATTTGAAGTACCTCATCAATGAAGCGCACCGCCTCGGCATAGCCGTAGTCATGGACTTGATTCACGCGCACGCGGTAAAAAACATTGCGGAAGGACTGGCGGATTTTGATGGTTCCGGCGGACAGTATTTCCACCCCGGCCTGCGCGGCCATCACCCCGGTTGGGATTCCAAATTGTTCAACTACGGCATTCCCGAAGTGCGGCGGTTTCTGTTGTCTAACGTGCGTTACTGGCTGGAAGAATTTCACCTGGATGGTTTCCGGTATGACGGGGTCACCTCCATGCTGTACCACCACCACGGCGAGGGAGTCGCCTTCGGGCATTATAAAAACTACTTTGACAAAAGTGTAGACGAAGACGCCATTCTCTATCTGCAACTTGCCTCTGACCTGACCCATACTTTTTCGCCGGGCGCTTTACTCATTGCCGAGGACATGAGCGGCATGCCCGGCCTGTGCCGTCCCCTGGAAGACGGAGGAATTGGCTTTGACTACCGCCTAGGCATGGGCATCCCCGATTACTGGATCAAAACCCTCAAGCATAAGAAAGACGAGGAATGGAACCTGGACGAGATCTGGCACGAGCTTACCAACCGACGCGTTGGCGAGAAAACGGTAGCGTACGCTGAGTCACATGACCAGTCATTGGTAGGTGACAAAACGCTGGCCTTCTGGCTCATGGACAAGGACATGTATTTTAAGATGCGCACTGTGGACCAGAGCCCGGTAATTGACCGCGGCATTGCCCTGCATAAGATGATCCGGTTGCTAACCATGGCCTTAGGCGGCGAGGCGTTCTTGACTTTCATGGGAAATGAGTTCGGTCACCCCGAGTGGGTGGATTTCCCCAGAGAGGGAAATAACTGGAGCTACCAGTACGCGCGCCGGCAGTGGTCACTGGTTGACAACCCAGACCTGCGCTACCGGCACATGTGGCAGTTTGAAAAAGACATGCTCACCATTGCAGAACAATACCGGGTTATGGAACACGGTCCCGCCGAAAAGCTCCACCAGGACAATACCAACAACGTGCTCATTTTCCAGCGGGCTGGTTTGGTCTTCCTTTTCAATTTTCACCCCAAAAACTCGGTGCCAGATTACCGTTTCCCTGTGTTGGAAGCGGGCAGCTATAACCTGATTCTGTCTACTGACACCCCAGAAACCGGAGGGCACGACAGGGTAGATATGAACATTCGGTATTTTACAAAACCTACGGTTCATGGCCCTAGACTCAGTATTTATCTTCCTAACAGAACGGCTTTGGTTTTGAAGAGAGTTGATTAAAGTAAGAGGATGAATCAGGGTTCAAGTCTGTGACTTGGAACTATCATATCTGGAAGTTTGCAACTTCTGTGAGGCGAAAGCCTCAAACTTTCTTTTGCTGATGTAATTACCTTAAGTGGTTGTTTCAGCAGTGGTGCATGCCTTATGCTGTTCCCTTGGCTTGGCTGCTTTTTGCGGGGTGCAAGTGCTGTGTTGTTTCATCGTTGACGGTAAGCGCTCACGGCCGCGAGGCCCCGTCTTCCCCTCGCGCACTGCCCTTTCGGCCTGAAGTTGTCCTTTGCGCTTAGTTTTGATATTCCAGGGCCAAAAGCGAGGCGCGCTCGGGAAAGACTGGAATTGGGGAAAGTAGCAATGGACTTCTGCCCTCCAAACCAGAGACTCCTCCTTTGAAAGGGGCGAAGGGGGATGTTTACACCTGCCGGTCACACGCATTGCTTGCTCCTTCAAAGGCGCATTCTCCTCATGAAAGCAGACCTAACTCATCCCAAAAAAAACATGGTTCAAGTCTGTGACTTGGACCTACCATGATCGGAAGTTTGCAAATCCGTGAGCCATAAAGGCCACCTTCCTATTCCTCCAAAACAAAGCAAGGCCGCTGCGAATGTTCGCAGCGGCCTTGCTTTTGGTGTACTTTTATCAAACACCGTTTAAGCGCTCCTTTTAAGAAAACAGCTTAAAAGGCATTAACTAGTCTTGTATTTGCAGCACGGTGTGCAGGTTCTCCATGATCTGATCTGCGGAGGTACCCCAGGTAAGTTGCTGGATTGCTTGTTGGTTGGCTTCTACCTGTTTCTTGCGCAGGTTCTTGTCATGTAGTAACTGCACCACTAGATCTGCCAGTCCGGCTGTGTCATGTGCATCTGCCACGCTGGCTTGCGGCAGCACTTCGGCGGCACCGGTCTGGTAGGTGATTACTACCGGAAGTCCGGCTTGGGTTGCTTCAATGGCAGCTAAGCCGAACGGTTCAGAGATGGCCGGTAACAGGAATACCGTAGAGTTCTTGAGCAGGGCTTCGGCTTGGGCCGGAGGTAAGAAACCGGTAAAGGTCACCGCCTCATCAATACCCAGACGACGGGCCAAAAGTTTGGCTTCGTCTAGCTGCGGGCCGTGGCCTGCCAGTACAAAGCGTACATCTGGGTCTTGCTTTAAAACCTGCTTGGCTACTTTCAGGAACTGAAGCGGACCTTTCTGGGCCACCATTCTACCCAGGAACGTCACCTGCTTCCGTTTGGCAGGGTTTACCGGTGAGGCCGTGATTTTATCAGAGCCGTTATACACCACCTGTACTTTCTTGGCCGGAATACCGAAGCGTTTGATGATCATGCGGGCGGTTCTGTCGCTCACAGTCAGAATCAAATCGGCATCCCGCATGGCCCGGCCCTCTAACTCATAGATCCAGCCCAGCGGTTCGCCCGGCTGACGGTCAAAAGAGAGGCTGTGTACGTGAACCACCAACGGAACTTTACGCTGATTTTTAATTTCCATACCGGCCAGAAACGTCATCCAGTCATGGGCATACACCACGTCAAACTCTTTGTGAGAGGCCAAACGGGCTACGTAACGCGCAAACTGAATTACTTCAAAGTTCAGGGTTCCTTTGGTAGTTGGGGCCACGTTGATCTGCGGCTGCCCATCAGGGAAATTCACTTCGCCCGGCGTTCTTACCTCTGTGGTGGTAGTGGTGGTCTCTACGGTAGTAGAAGTTTCCAGGTTTCCTTCTTCAGTTACATGCGAGGCTTCATACGCATACGAGCCATCTTCATAGGGGAAAAGCGCGGCGGGCACCCGGTGGGTAGTCGCAAAACGCTCATAGGTTTGGGGAATAGATGCTTGTTTTACTTCAGACAAGTTCAATGCATCAAGACCCACAATTTCAGCGTGCTGGTCTAATGCCCAATGGTCTGCCTGGGGCACCATCATGGTAAGCTCCACTTGTTTGGCGAGGGCTTCTGCTAAATGAAAACAGGCTTTTCCTACTCCTCCGTTCAAAATAGGCTGGTCTTCCCAACCTAACATTAGTACACGCAATTTTTTCATTAATATATAATTCAATTCAGCTTTGATACGAGGGTCGGTTACCTGTAAAGATAAGTCACCAACCTGGTAGTTCAAGTTTAACGCGCATTTATTTTGGCGAGTTTGTTCAATTTAGAAAGATTATATGGAAACATTCCGTACTTACTCTATCAATTTACGAATAAGTACGGTAATATTCTGTTATATCCTCAACTGCGGTTTAACTCTCCTCTAGGTCATCAAATGACCAAACAGATAAATAAAATCCAAGTGGCACCTACCCCAACCTCGCGCTTGAGGTAAATTCAAAATCCTATTCTGGCTTCTGGAAGTAACTTCTCAGATACTTCTGCTCGACTCTGTTTTTAAGTGATCAAATAGAAGTTTCAGAGGATACCTTCTTTTAAATGAATTTACTATAAAGAAAAGGATTCCTCATGAAAGCAGCTTACTTGTTTAAGCGACGTTTTATTAAAAACACCGTCTAAACAAGTAAGCTGCTGGTAGGCGAAAAGGACTTCTAGCTACAAGCTGGACCTACACCTGTTCTTGCTGGGTACTGAGGGCGAGTTGGTAGGCGCGCTCATAATGCACCAACAGTTTCTTCCAATCGAACATTTCAGACAGGCTTTCTACTTTATTGCGTTGCGAAATGCGCTCCCGGCGGCTCATCTCCACGTAGTCATAGAGGTGCTTGGTTAGTTGTTCAGCGGCATCATCAAAGCTGCGTTCGTGCCGGTCAATCACGTAGATACCTTTGTCTGTGTGCTTTTTGATGGTTTTCTTCACGTAATCACCAAAACCGGATAAATCACTGGTCACGGCCGGAATACCGCTGGCCACGCACTCTAAAGGGGTGTAGCCCCACGGCTCATAATAGCTAGGGAAAATACCCATGTGGCAGCCGCGCACAAACTGGCCGTACTCCATCCCGAACAGCGGGTTGGTAGGCGAAATAAAATCTGGGTGGTACACGATCTTCACCCGGTCATCGGCGTTGTTCACCAGGTTGGAAACCCGCAGGAAGTTCAGGATGTCATCAGACTGGTCATTGATGAGATTATGCGTGACCACCGGCGGCAGAAGGTGCGTTTTCCAGGACTGGATGGTACGCCGGTAGCGCAGTTTCCAGTAATCGTCTACGTAATCGTTCAGTTCGGGCAGTTTGTGCTCTGTGCTGGCGGCAGCGTCATAAAACAGGCGTTCGCCAATCTGGTCTTTGATGGCCTCGCAGGTTTCCTGAATCTCTTCCATCAAGGCCTTGGAGTGCAGCACATGCGGATTGATGGTGGTGAACGGTTGCTTGGTGATGAAGAACATCACCACGGTCATGTCACTTTTAGACACCTTCATGCGGTGATTCAGCCGCGCCAGCGCCTCCAGCGTTAAGTCAAAGCCTTTGTTGCGGTACTCAAACCGGCCCGAGGTGAACAGGTAAATGGTTTTGTCCAGGTCAAACGGGAAACTCTGGAAGAAGTGCCCCATCACAAACCGGTGAATGCGCTTTTTAAAGGTAAGGTGCAGGTTCTGGAACTCGTGCATGGCCGTAAACCGCCTAATATTCAACCCATTGGGCAGCACCGTATCCGGAATTCGGTCTAATAAATAGATACACTCGCGCACCGTTACCTCACTCACCGTGGTGAACACGTGGGAGCCGTGTGCAGCGGCCCGCTCAATGGAAACCGCCGGTTCTATGTTAAAATGCCGCGCCTCTTTCTGCCAGTCCACCGAGGTAAGCTGGTCATAGAAATTAGGGTCGTTCATGGCCAAATAACGGCCCAGCAACGTGGCGTGGGTGGTGAACACAATCTTCACGGGCACCTGCTCGCGCCGCAGATCTGGAATGGCCGAACCTACCATCCACTCATGGAAGTGCGCGACCACCTGCGTTTTGGAAGCCAACAGCGAAATAAACCGTTTCACCAGATCGCCGAAGGCTAGTACCTGGTGCAACAGATCTTCATTGTTGGTGGGTATCCTATGGTTTTCCCAGAGCAGGTATTTGATGAGATCCAGTTGTCCCATGGCGCTCTGCGGATTGATTAGCACAATGCGGGGCCTGCCCGTCACCAACCAGGTACCGTAGTAACATTCCACACCCTGCGCCCTCAGTTCCAGCACCGCTTGCCCATACACATCTGAGTAATCTTCAGTGGGTTCAAATTCATGGGCGGCTTGTTTGGGAAAAAAGGGGCCAATGAGACAGTACTGGTCGCCCCAGTATTCTATCATGGCGGGTACTTTGGAGCGTATTACCGTGTAGATTCCACCTACTTGGTTACACGCTTCCCAGGCTATTTCCAGAAGATGCGGAGAAGCAGAAGACGATTGTTGCATGGGAGGTCATTTTAGAGGTATTTTACTCAAATTAGAGTAAAAGGGATATAGAAAAAGTAAATTATTTACACCTAATGAATACTTATTCATCTGCCTATTTCAGCCCTTCTGTGTAATCTCTTCTCCCTCAGACCAGATGTAAAAACGCAAGATCTTCAAAGCTAGAAATTATTTGCAGAATTCATAACCCGCTCTATCCTGTGTCCCTGCGTTTTTGCCCAAGTTTATGGAAAAAGGAAGGGGAACGGTTAGATAGTGATATGTCATGCGTTCGCGGCTGGAAGAAGAAACTTGGCTACTTTCTACAGGTTACTTTTTTGATACCAGGCACAACCAAATACCACCTTTTCACCTATATTCCAGTTCATGTACTTTCACCGGCTACATGAGAAATTCATCTATTCAAAATAAAACCAGAAAATATGAGCATTGTCTATGAAGGGAACGTGATTTGGGCGCAGGTAGACGCCAACATGCACCTTCGCCACTCGGCTTACGCCGATTTCGCCGCCCAAGCCCGTATCGCCATGTTAGACACCCTGGGCCTCGACTTTAAAACCTTCCAACACCTCAAATTAGGACCCATCCTATTCAGGGAAGAACTGCAGTATCTGCGCGAGGTAGGCATCAACGATTCCATCAAAATAGAGTCTGTCCTCACCAAGGCTCGCCCAGATGGCTCCCGCTGGTCCCTTCGGCACGTCATGTACCGGGGCGATGGGGTAAAAGCCGCCATCATCAATGTAGAAGGTGCCTGGATTGACCTCATAAAACGCAAATTAGCTGTTCTGCCGGAAGACCTGGCCCAGAAATTCATGACCCTGCCACAAGCCGAAGATTTCGTACTGGAAGCTTAGTACTGTTTGGGGGCTACTTTCTGGAAAGTAGCCCCCAAACAGAAAACTGGAAAGCTAATTTGCGCTTCCTCTTTCAGTTCTTAACAGCTTTCCTAAATTAGGGGCATGATACAACTCCTTACCCCTCCCCGCCTGGTCTACAAGAAAAGTACGCCCAAGCTCCTGCTTCTTTCCCTGCTCTTTTCTGCCCAAGTTGGTGTTGCCCAAACCAAAGACCCCGTGGTAGAAAACATCATTAAAGAAGCCACCCAAAACTCCCAACTGGAACCGCTGGCCCATGAACTCATGGATGTGATTGGCCCCCGTTTAGTAGGAACCCCGCAGATGCAGCAAGCCAACGATTGGGCCGTTGCCAAATACAAAGGCTGGGGCATTACCGCAAGAAACGAGAAATGGGGCGAGTGGCGCGGCTGGCAAAGGGGCATTTCGCACATAGATATGGTGCACCCAAGAGTAAGAACGCTGGAAGGCATGCAACTGGCCTGGAGCCCCAGCACCAAAGGCAAAGGCGTAACCGCCGAAACCATTCTCTTACCAGAAACGGTGACCGATTCCGTGGCTTTCCAGAGATGGTTGCCCAACGTGAAAGGCAAACTGGTGCTCATCTCCATGCCCCAACCCACCGGCCGCCCCGATTACAACTGGCAGGAATTCGCCACCAAAGAATCATTTGACAAAATGAAGGCCGAGCGCACCGCATTAAGCGAAGCGTGGCGCACTAAAATGGCCAAAACGGGCTACACAGCTCGTACCTTGCCGGTAGCCCTTGAAAAAGCCGGAGCCGCCGGTATTGTGATGTCTAACTGGTCGGCGGGATTTGGCGTGAACAAGATCTTCAGCGCCTACACCAAGAAAATTCCCACGGTAGATATTTCCCTGGAAGATTACGGCATGCTGTACCGCCTCACCGCATCGGGGCAGAAACCTAAATTGAACATTCAGGCCGAGTCTAAAGAAAAGGGCGTAGTGCCCACCTTTAATACCATTGCCGAGATGAAAGGCACCCAGAAACCAGAGGAGTACGTGATTCTTTCGGCGCACTTTGACTCCTGGGACGGTGGCACCGGCGCTACTGACAACGGAACCGGCACGCTGGTGATGATGGAAGCCATGCGCATTCTCAAGAAGATGTACCCTAACCCCAAAAGAACCATTCTGGTAGGCCACTGGGGCAGCGAAGAACAAGGCTTAAACGGTTCCCGCGCCTTTGTGGAAGACCACCCCGAAATTGTCAGCAAAGTACAGGCCGTGTTCAACCAGGATAACGGTACCGGTCGTGTAGCCAATTTATCAGGCTCTGGCTTCCTTCACGCGTATGAGTTCCTCAACCGCTGGCTGGCGCCAGTGCCTACCGAGATCAGGTCCCAGATACAGACCACTTTCCCAGGCGCGCCGGGCGGCGGTGGCTCAGACCATGCTTCGTTTGTGGCGGCGGGTGCCCCGGCGTTCATGCTCAGTTCCTTAAGCTGGTCATACGGCACCTACACCTGGCACACCAACCGCGACACCTATGACAAGATTGTATTTGACGATGTGCGCAGCAACGCCATTCTCACCGCCATCTTAGCCTACATGGCCAGCGAAGACCCCACCACCGCCCCCCGCGACAGAAGTGTGTTGCCTATAAACCAAAGAACCGGCCAGCCCGGCACCTGGCCCGCCCAAACAAAACCTACCCGTAAAGGCGGCTTAGACTAACCTTTCTTTTAACCACGTTTTACAGAAAAAAGGCTCAAAACAGCAGGGGTTGGCAGATATGCCAACCCCTGCTGTTTTTTTGACATTAGATGTAGTCCAGAACGCATCTTAGCAGGAGATTGTGGAGCAGCAATATACCCTCTAAAAGAGAAAGGAACACGTGTGATCTACTTGTGTAAGCATCCCCCCTTCGCCCCCTTCAAAGGTAGGGCTGTTAAGTTCTACATTGGAGGCTTAAACTGCGGTAAAGTCCATTGCCTTTCTTGCAGAGTTTGAGGCTAACGCCTCACTGATTTGCAAACTTCAGCTCATTTAGGTCCAAGTTGAAAACTTGAACCATATCAATTTTTAGAACTTAACGGCCCTACCTTCATAGGGGAAGTCTCCGGTTTAGAGGCGGAAGTCAATTGCTACTTTCCCCTACACATTGCCAGTTCCAGTCTTTCCCGAGTGCGCCTCGCTTTTGGCCCTAGAATGGCAAAACTAAGCGCAAAAGACACCTCAGGCCGAAAGGGCAGTGCGCGAGGGGAAGACGGGGCCTCGCGGCCGTGAGCGCTTACCGTCAACGATGAAACAACACAGCACTTGCACCCACGCAAAAGACAGCCAAGCCAAGGGAACAGCAAACCCCCTGCACCTAAATATCTAAACCAATAAGTAAGATAAGCATCACTTTACTCCACCCGCTTCTGCGTCACGTAAAAATTAGGATCTACTTCCAACTCTGCAGTGCCTGCGGCTACAGCTGCTTTTTTCCAGGCGGAAGTAACCGGCTGAAGCCACATTTCCTTACTGCCAACGGTCACTTTAACCGGTAAGTTGAAACCAGCCACGGCGTTGTTCCAGCGGTATAAAAGGGCATTTCCTTCCTTCTTATACTCCAACACCGGAATGCGCACATCGCGCAGGTATTGGTTGAAGAACGGATTCAGGTCACGGCCGGTCTGCTTGCTGAGGTAGTTCTCTATCTGTGCCGAAGTAACGGTTTGGTGGTAAAACTCTTTGTTCAGGCCACGCAAGATTTTCCGCCATTTCTCATCATCGTTCACCACTTGCCGAAGAGTGTGCAGCATATTCCCGCCCTTGGGGTACATATCACCAGAGCCACTTGAATTGACGTCGTAGGTACCTATGATGGGCCGGTCATTTCTGATTCCCTGGCGGGTTCCAATCACGTATTCACTCCCGGCTTTCTTCCCGTGGTAATATTCCACAAAGAGGTTTTCAGAATAATTGGTGAAGCTTTCATGAATCCACATATCGGCCACGTCTTTGTAGGTAATGTTGTTTGCGAACCACTCGTGGCCGCTTTCGTGCACGATAATGAAGTCGAACTTCAGGCCCCAGCCTGTGCCGCTCAGGTCACGGCCCAGATAGCCGTTCTGGTACTTGTTGCCGTACGTCACCGAACTTTGGTGCTCCATGCCCAAATACGGTACTTCCACCAGTTTGTAGCTGTCCTCATAAAACGGGTACGGCCCAAACCAATGCTCAAAGGCTTTCAACATCTGCGGAACTTGCTTGAACTGCTCTTTCGCTTTGTCCAGGTTTTCGCGCAGCACATAATAATCGCAATCCAGTCTGCCCCTTTCACCGGCGTACACTTCAGAGAAGTGCACATAGTCGCCAATGTTCACATTTACGCCGTAGTTATTGATGGGATTGGTGACCGCCCAGCGGAAAGTCTTGGTTCCGTCTGCGTGTTGCTCCACCTTCCGTAAACGCCCGTTGGAAACATCTGTCAGATGTTGCGGTACGTTCACGCGTATCATCATGCTATCGGGTTCATCGTACATGTGGTCTTTGCAAGGCCAGAACAGACTAGCGCCGTCTCCTTGCACCGAGGTAGCAATGAAAGGATTGCCTTTAGAGTCTTTCTTCCAGGTCACTCCCCCACTCCACGGCGGATTGGTACTCACCTGCGGCTTACCGCTATACGTCACCTCCACGGTTTGTAACGTACCCGACACTTGCTTCGCGGCTAACTGAATAAACCAGGCATTTCCGTCCTGCTTCACTGTCAGATTCTGACCATTCTGCACTACTTTTTCTATGCGCATGGGTGGCTGCAAATCTATCTGCATCACTTGGTTCGACTTCAGCACCTTGTAGCGCACCAGGTTAGTCCCTCGCATGGTGCTGTCCTGCGGGTTCACCTTTATGCGCAGGTCATAGTGCACCAAATCCCACCAGGCCCGCTCTGGGGTGATGGAACCGCGTAAGGTATCTTGCCGGGTGAATGTAGGTGTAGTTTGGGCTTGGGCATCAGATATATTCAAAAGCCCGAGAAAGAAAGCTGCTCCTAAAAGCCAGGAAAGTCTGTTCTGCATTTTGAGGGTGTTTTCCTAAAAGTAGCTAAAAAGTAGCACCGTTTGAAGCCGGAAAATAAACTTTTTGATTTCTACTTAATCAAGGCAAACCTGTGAGGTCACCAAGACCTCACAGGTTTAAAAAGTACTGGATACTGGAGTGAGACTAAAGTCCCGTGCCTCAGAATATAGCGGGTCTCCAGACTCGCCGGGAGTCACCAGCAGCAAAAGAAGTAACATCAGTACCGTAAATGTACTCTAAGCGGCCAGATGCTTAAGGTCGCTCCCAATCGCGGAACACTTAAATTGAAAAGATCATCCTTTCTTCCCTGTCCTTTTCGACGTGGTCATCAATCTTTTCCCGTGCAGCAAAACCCTAAGTCTGGATTTTTTGAGGGAAAGATTGGGGAGTTGCCGTTCGTGCTCCTCAATGCTCAGTTTGTAAGCGGCAATAATATCCTTGTAGGCCAGCACCCCTACTATTTGGTTACCACCGGAGACCACCGGCAGAACGTCTACATTTTCCCGAGCCATCATTTCCACCGCCGTGCGCAGGCTGGCATCAGAAGAAATAGAGATATGTTTGCGTTTGATCAGCGTTCCCAACTGGGTAGCAGGATCATGGTGGTTGCTGAACAGGTTAGAAGAACTGATAATACCTTTGAAGGATTGGTCTGCACCCACTACCACAAAAAAGTTGCTGTTTTCGGCGTGTTCTTTCTCCAGCCATTCCCTGACCTCGTTTAAACGATTTTCTTCGCCCAGTACCAGCCTGTTCTCGCCCATCACCTGACCCACCGTCACTTTCTCCAGCAGATCGGGCTCATAGGAATGTGGCGTCTTCACACCTCGGCGGGCGATTTTCTCGGTCATGATGGTGTTCTCCATCAGGAAGAAAGACACAAAGTAAGAACCGGTGCAGGAGGCCAGCAGTGGCAGCAGGGCATTAGACTGGGAGGTGGTTTCTATGGCGAAGATAATGGACGTAAGCAGGGCCCGGGAAGCACCCGCAAACATAGCCGACATGCCCACCAGAGCCGCTAAGGTGAGCGTCACGCCCGCATCGGGGAACAAGTAAATGATGACACTGCCCAGCAAGGCACCGGTGGCCGCGCCAATGGTTAGCAAAGGAGCCAGCGTACCGCCCGATGTTCCGCTACCCAGAGAGACCGCCCAGGAAATGAATTTCAGCAGACACAAAGACAAGACAAACTGCAAGGGCATGTTGCCCGAAAGAATGTCAGTGATGTTATCATAGCCTACGCCCATGGTGCGCGGCGCGAAATACCCCACAACGCCAACAACCAAGCCGCCCAGCGCGGGCCACCACATCCAATGAATGGGGAGTTTCTCAAAGCTGTCCTCAATGAAATACACCACCTTGGTCACCAACACCGAAAGCAATCCCACTGCAATCCCAATGGCACTATACCCCACCAACGCCATGTTGGACGGCGCCTCAATCAGGTTCGCAATTGGGAAGACGGGGCCTTCCTCAAACATGAAGTGGTGTCCGGCCGCGCCGGTGATACAAGCCAGCGCCACCGGAATAATGGAGCGGGGCGAAAACTCGAACAGCAGCAACTCAATAGCCAGGAAAATGGCCGCAATGGGGCTCCCGAAGATGGCCGACATACCGGCCGTAGCCCCGGCGGCGAGCAGAATCTTGCGCTCATTGTGGGTGATTTTCAAGAGCTGCCCGAAGGTAGAACCCAAGGCTCCGCCCGTGGCGATGATGGGCCCCTCCGCCCCGAAAGGTCCGCCGGTACCAATGGAGATGGCCGAGGAAATGGGTTTGAGATAGGCAATGGATGGCTTGATCCGGCTCTGGTTTGTGAGCACCTGCTCCATGGCCTCAGGTATGCCGTGCCCGCGTATGGCTTTGGAGCCGTAAAGCGCCATCAGCCCAATGATAAGACCACCAATGGCCGGCACAATAATCACGAACAGTCCCAAATTATGATGGGCCGGGCTGGCCGGTTCCACAGAAAAGTTGCCGTAAAACGCGATGTTGGTGCACAGGTCTATGAGGTACACCAGGAGCTTGGCTACAAAACTGATACAAACCGCCACCAGCACGGCGAGTGCCGAAATAAGGAGTAAGCGCTGTTTATCGGCTTTTTTCTGGGGTTTGATGTGTTCGGCGGCTAAGGTGTCTTCCAGCGAGACTGAGATGGGAATTCCTTGGGGGGAAGTAT
This sequence comes from Rufibacter sp. JT3400010, assembly GCF_054956755.1. Lineage (NCBI taxonomy): Bacteria > Pseudomonadati > Bacteroidota > Cytophagia > Cytophagales > Hymenobacteraceae > Rufibacter > Rufibacter sp. JT3400010. The sequence continues at coordinate 25,789 of NZ_JBUDXA010000012.1, forward strand.
TCTTCTGCATCGTTCTAGTTGTTTACTTTTACCAGTTTGGAACGTATTTCCTTCTTTGGTGCCGCAAAGGTACCATTCATAAAAGCAAAAGAGCAGAAAACACGCACTTATGATTATACGGGAGAAGCAGGGCTGGCTGAGAATGCTTTTTGTGTGGCGAGGCTCCATTCTGAAGGACATACTGCCCCGCTTGCTTCTTTTGGCCCTGTTTTCAGCGGCGGTCGTCTACTTTCTAGGTACGGCAGATGATGGATTCTCCCTCAACCCGGTTCCGTTTACGTTCCTGGGGATTGCCCTGGCCATCTTTCTGGGTTTCCGGAATAATGCCAGTTATGACCGGTTCTGGGAAGCCCGCAAACTCTGGGGTGCGCTCCTGAACACCACCCGTTCCCTGGCGCGGCAGGCTATTACCATGAGCGGCTTGCCCGCCGAAGCAAAGGAAACCCAGCACTTCATCCAGTTGCTCATCGCCTTTACTTATTCCCTCAAGCACCAGTTACGCCAAACCGATGCAGCCGTTGACCTGGAACGGCTGCTGCCCGCTGCGTTAACAGCCGATATTCTGAAACGAAGGTATAAACCCATTCGGCTCCTGAGGGAACTGGGCGCCTGGGTGCAACAGAGAAAACAGGAAGGCCGCCTAGATTCTTATACCCTGAACGCGTTTGACGCCAACCTCAACCACCTTTCTGACATTGTGGGCGGGTGCGAAAGGATTGCAAGCACGCCCATTCCTTACCCATACAGCCTGCTTTTGCACCGCACGGTCTACGCCTATTGTTATTTGCTGCCCTTCGGGTTGGTGGAAAGCAGCGGCTGGATGACGCCCCTCTTCGTGGCGCTGGTGGGCTATGCCTTTATGGGCCTGGATGTGATCATCGGCGAAATTGAAGAACCTTTCGGCCTGGAACCCAATGATCTTGCCCTAAACGGAATGTGCCGAATGATAGAAGCCACCCTGCTGGAACTAGCGAACCAGCCTCTACCAGTTTACCCAGACGAGGGTAAAAGCCATATAATGGACTAGCCCTGAATTTGACGTGAAATTGAAAAAATAGCCTTAAAATAGAAAAAGGTCCCCAACTTTGCAGGCGGAAAGAATACCTGCATCAAACAGAAGTGAGCAAGCCGAGATTCTGCGCCGGTTGCCGCTGCACAAACCCAGATGGAGTCCTCCATCCGTTGAAATGAAGAAAAGAATAAAAAGGCACTTCCGGATGGCCCGCTACGTGGCGTATCGCGAAACGCTGATCGATTATAAAGAACACCTCTGGACGTTTCTGGGGTCTTTTATAGGCATTGGACTCATTGGGCTTCTGAACAGCCACTACTTCACCGCCAACGACAACCTCTTCCTGATCGGGTCCTTCGGGGCATCCTCTGTATTGATTTACGGCCTCATCAACAGTCCACTGGCTCAACCCAGAAACCTGATTGGCGGGCATGTGGTCTGCGCCTTGGTAGGCGTTACGGTCCACAAGTTGGTCCCTCATGAGTTGTGGCTCGCCTCGGCACTTTCTGTTTCTCTATCCATTGTGCTGATGCAGATAACCAAAACGCTGCACCCGCCCGGAGGCGCTACTTCCCTCATCGCCAACATAGGTTCGGAGAAAATCAAGGCCCTCGGCTACCTGTATGTGCTTAGCCCAGTATTGAGCGGGGTGATTATGTTGTTACTGGTCGCGTTGTTGTTCAATAACATGACCAATCATCGCAGTTACCCCAGGAACAAGCAATGGTTTATGCTGTGGAAGAGAAAGTATAGGTAGGGTTTTGCAAAGAGGCGCTTTTCTGAGCCTTCCGTTTTACGCTTCTACAAACTCAGCTTGGTTCTCTAACTTAAACAACATAGAAAGTCCATCTAACAGCGCTTCAGACTCTCCGCGTTGACAGGCAGCCTTTAGTTCCACAACCGGCAGTTTCATGATTTTATTCAGGATGTTTTTGGTCACGCTCTCCAGCAATTCCTGCTCCTGTCCGCTGAGTTTTTTGAGCGCCCTTGCCACCTCCTGTTTTCCGGATTCGGTCGCACCATCTGGGAGTGACAGTTCACGCAGCCTTGTGCATGGGCCGTACCCGCCCGAAGGTGGTGTACTCCGTGCCCATGTTGAGTTCGGGGCGCGCTAGCTGGAACGCGATGATGACCCCGATGAGCATTCCGGCCACGCCCCAGAATAGGGTAGCGTAGGCGAAATCGCGGACAATCTTGTTGTCATAATAGAATGTTTCAACAGTGCGGACGCGTTCTTTGAGTGCCTCGCCCGGTGCTTTTAGAACCTCAGCTAACATGTGCGGTGTCCTCCATGGTTTTAGTAGAAATAGAAGTAATAGGTTGTTTTTCGGTTAAGTCAGAGTCAAAGAGAATGCGCACTGAGGGCGTATAATCGTCCTCGTACTGGCCGGAACGCACCGCCCACAGGAACCCTCCCAGGAACAGGATGGCCACCAGTAAGCTGATGCAGATAAGTAAGAAAATGATGGTCATGGCTAAGCCGGTATGTCTCTCCTGAAACAGGCAGCAGCGGTAGAGAAGTGAATGTGTCCGCTTCGGTGCTTACCTAGCCCTTTCAGTTGTTACAAAGGTCAGGAGTTGACAGAGGGAAAAAGATGACGGGCGTCAGTTTAGGGGGTGATTGATATCAAAGAGGGGATACTGGCGAGAAAAGATTGAGCGGAAGGCCCGTAAGTACATTTTAGCCAAAGTTTAAAGTATCCTACCCTAAGCTTTGGACATTTGTATAATAGTTTAATTTTAGACCTGTTCATCCAACAGGTCTACCATTCCGGCAAGCCTTGCAATATTTAATGGAAGTAGACTCAATTAATTTTTTCCTAAAGATTGACCCATGAGTACTATCTGATAAATTACACACATGAAAAATCAAGAAGAGTCTGTTTTGAATTATGCAGTTACCAGTAGTAAGAAGTTAGCAAAAACAAAAAGCATTTGGTTGTACCTACTAGTTGCAGTTGCTGCTTTTTATCTGAAATATAATAATGAAGGTTTACTCAGGGCTTTTCAATATTCTATAATGATTGGCGGCTTGTTCTATTTTGTTTACTTTTTCTACGAACTGATTCACTACATAAATTTTAAAACCACACCTAGATCTAAACTTCAGTTCCATAGCATCCTATTTCTCCTTCTCCTAAGTTGTTCAATGTACTTGCTGGCATGGTCCCAACTTGCCGAAATGATAGTGTATAGTTTAGGTGCCGCATCTCTATGGCATGTCATACTTTTAATTAAAGCAAAACGTAAGAAATAATAATAGGAGCTAGCAGCAATGAGAAACAACAACGCTGCCTGAACTACATCCATAAAAACCCAGTGGAAGCAGGTATAGTCAAAGAAGCCGCAGATTATGTCTACAGCAGTTCGATTGATTTGCGGGCGAGCAAGGTTTATTGAGAATTACCTACATGGAGCCTCTCTAAGGCGCGGAAGTTACTTCCGTGCCTTTCAACACTGCTGAAGTTTCCACACCTCCTTTTAGAGCTAATTCCCCAAAATCAGGCTTAAAACCTTTATTGTGGTTTCAAGAGTCACTGAAGTAACTTCCGCGCCATAGTAAATAAAGTACCTCTCAAAAGCTTGAAGACAAACCAAATCTATCTTCGTATTCTTTTCTGATGAGCGAGAAATACAAAATTCAGAATCAGGAGAAAGTTTACTTTATCACGTTTGCCGTAGTGCAGTGGGTAGACGTTTTTACCCGCCGTGAATACAAAGACATACTAGTAGAAAGCCTGAACTTCTGTCAACGGGAAAAAGGATTGGAAGTATATGCTTGGTGCATTATGACCAATCACCTTCACTTAGCCGTAGGAACTGAAGGTCGTTTCCCACTACAAGATATTATTCGAGACTTTAAGAAATTCACTTCTGTAGTCTTAGTACGGTCTATTGCCGAAAACCCGCAGGAAAGCCGAAAAGACTGGATGTTGGAACTGTTTAAAAATGCAGCGGAAAACAGCAGCAAACACCAGAATTACCGTTTCTGGCAGAACCAGTACCATCCAGTAGAGCTTTCAGAGAATGCCAAACAGCAACGTTGTCTAGACTATATTCACCACAACCCGGTAGATGCTGGAGTTGTAAGTGAAGCAGAAAGTTACGTGTATAACAGTGCCTTAGATTATGCTGGAGGGAAAGGGTTGGTGAATATCAGGTTTCTGGAATAGACTCTAATAAGCTTCAAGTACATGGTTAGTTAAGCCACTATGGCGCGGAAGTTACTTCCGTGCCTTCCAATACACAATTATAGGTTTATCTTTTAAAGCTCACTTCCAGAAAACAAGCCTAGAACGTAACTGTAGGTGCCCAAAAAGGCACGGAAGTAACTTCCGCGCCATAGTGCAGATTTCCAAAACATTTGTGATTAGGTATAAAGCGTTTAGGGCAGTCTTACCAAAAAAACAGGCTCTAAACGCTTTACCATTACACCCCTCCTACTTCTCTCCTTTAGCCTGCAACAATCCCATCCGCAGGGCCACCCATCGAACGCCCAACACAGAGCAGAGAATCACGCTTAAGGAACTGATGGGCATGAGAATGGCAGATACTACGGGGGTGAACAACCCGGTCACCGCCATAGAAAGCCCGATGATGTTGTAGAAGAAAGACACCATAAACGAGCCCAGTATGACGTTGAGGCTGCGGCGGGAGAACCGCAGGAACTTGGCTAGTTGCGTAAAGGAGCTTGCATCCAGAATGGCATCACAGCCCGGAGAGAATCCGTTCACGGTGTTGGTCACCGCAATTCCCGCATCACTCATTTGCAGCGCACCCGCATCATTGAGGCCATCTCCCACCATGATTACTTTATGACCTTCTTTCTTCAGCTGTTTAATATACGCCAGCTTATCGGCGGGTGACTGGTTAAACCGTAGCACGGCTTCCGTGCCGAAGATGCGTTGCAGGTTTTCCCGTTCGGCATCATTGTCCCCGGAGAGTACCGCCAGCTTTTTGCCCTGGCTTTGCAGCTCCTGTACAAGCTGAGGCAAGCCCTCGCGGTAATGGTTGGAGAACGTAAAGACGCTGCTCTGCTTTTCGCTTAGCTGCACGTACACGCGGGTCGCCAATCCGGTCGCTTGCTGCGGCAAGGCAAGGCCTCCGGCAAAGGAACGGGAACCCACTTTCACCAGAACGCCGTCTACCCAGCCTTGCACGCCTTTTCCGGAAATCTCCTCAAAATCGCGCACCGGTTTCACCGGCGCAGTTAAGTACCCGTACAGGCTCTGGCTTAACGGGTGCGTGGAATGCTGCAACAAAGACCGCAAACGGCTCTGGTCATCCAGGCTCAGTTCCTCACCCTGGTAGGTGATGTTGGTCTGGGTACTTTCGGTTAAGGTGCCGGTTTTGTCAAAGACAATGGTATCGGTTTTCGCCAGCGTTTCGGCTACGTCCCCGTTTTTGAGGTAGAATTTCTGCCGCCCGAAGATGCGGAGCGCATTAGACAAGGTAAACGGCGCACTCAAAGACAAGGCGCACGGACAGGCAATCACCAGCACCGAGGTAAAGGCTTTGATGGCCATGTCGGTATCGCGCGGCACCCAGTACACCAACGCGCCTACAGCGATGAGCAGCGTCACGGTAATGAAATAGCCCCCCACATTATCGGCGTACGTACCAACCCCGAAATAGCTTTTATCTTTCCGGAAGACATCATTGTTCCACAGCTGCGTGAGGTAACTTTGCGACACGTCTTTGATGACCTCCAGCTCAATGCTTTCGCCCGCCTGACGGCCTCCCGCGTAGATGATTTCACCGGCCACTTTGGGCACCGGTGCCGATTCACCAGACACAAAGCTGTAGTCAATAAACGCGGAGCCCCGCAGCAGAATGGCATTAGCGGGCACCAGTTCCTGGTTCCGGATGCGGATGCGCTTGCCCGGCGTGAGTTCTTTCACTGCCGTCACGTTTTCGGCCCCTTTTTCCAAAACCGTTACCGAAATAGGAAAGTAGGCTTTGTAGTCGCGGTCAAAGGCGAGGGCGTCATAGGTGGTTTTCTGCACGTATTTCCCAATCAGCATGAAAAACACAAGACCGGTGAAGGAATCCAGATAACCAGGTCCGCTTTGTAGGCAGATGTCATACAAACTCACGCTGAACAACGAGACCAATCCCAGACTGATGGGCGTGTCCAGGTTAATGTGCCGCTGCTTCAACGACTGCCACGCCGACTCAAAGAAGCCCCGCGCACTGTACAGCAACACCGGCAAGGCAAGCGCAATGCTCACCAATCCGAAGAAAGACCCGAACTGTTGCTTCACTTCCTCGCCAAACGCGAAATATTCCGGGAAGCTCAGCAACATGGTATTCCCGAAGCAGAAGCCCGCCAGGCCCAGCTTCAGGTTAACCCCGAAGTCCCGCTTCTGCTTCTTCCCAGACAAGCTGGAAAGGTTAAGGCTAGGTCCGTAGCCAATCTTATAAAGAAGCGTGACAATATTGCTGAGCTTGGTTTACTGCGGATTATAGGAAACTGATACCTCTTTGCGCGGGAAGTTCACCCGGGATTCTACCACGCCCTGATCCAGCTTGAACAGGTTCTCCAAGAGCCAGATGCAGGAACTGCAATGCATGTTGGGTATCTGGAACAGTACTTTGTTCAACGTGTCGCTCTGGAACGTGAGCAGTTGATTCAGCGTAGCGGTTTCGTCTAAATAAGCAAATTGGTTGACCTGTACTTCTTCGGATTTTACCGTTACGCCCGGCTTCTCGTCTGCATCCAGGTTATAGTAGGTGCAGAGGTTATTGGCGTACAGCAGTTCATACACTGCCTGGCAACCTGTACAGCAGAAGGCCTTTTCATCGGTGTAGATGGGTTCACTGGTGCACTCGTCACCGCAGTGGTAACAGTGTTCTTTTTCTTCAACAAGGATGGCGGCGGATTCCCTCATGACCTTTCGTTACTTTTATCACCCACAAAAGTACAGCAGCCTTCCCGCCAGAAGGATGATGCTGGTCATTCCCTTGCATGATGCATCTCATTGAAGCTCCCGCCTGTTCTACAGACTTTTGCATCATTCCTGCCGTACTTACAGCGGTTTGTTTTCTTTAACTACGAAGCGTATGAGATCTTCCTTTTTAACCCAGGTCATTCTATTTTCTCTGCTCTTATGGGCGGGCATGGTATTAGGCATTTCGTTTCTGGAAGCACCGGTAAAATTCACCGCCCCACAGGTCACGCTCGCCATAGGCTTAGGTATTGGCCGATTGGTTTTCGGCTTTCTGAACAAGTTTGAACTGGTGTTCTGCAGCGTGGTGCTGTTCGGGCTTATTTACAATCAGGCTTCTTTCAAAATAATACTTCCAGTGATTTTGCTTTCAGCGGTAATGGCTTTACAAACCCTCTGGCTTTTACCGGCTTTAGATGAGCGTGCATTACAAATCATTGCTAGTCAAGTGCCTGCTCCCTCTCATTTGCACCACATCTACGTGGGCCTGGAAGTTTTCAAATTAGGCATGTTATTGGGCACGGCTTCGGCGGTCTTCAAGCAACTTACTGTCCCGTCCATCTTGCCTCAAACCGTGCAACCCTCTTAACCTACATTAGCAATGACTATTTCAGAACAAGTGACAGAAACGGTGCCCTTAGAGAACCTAACGGCGCAATTAAAGTATCAGACTTCCAAATTCGCTCATAAGGTGTTGCTAGACCAGGAATACCAGAAAACGCATTTGTTTGCCTTTGCGAAAGGTCAGGAACTAAAGACGCACACCACGGCCACTCCTGCCCTGCTCATTATGTTGGAGGGAACCTGTGCGTTCCATATACACGGCAATTCTCAACAACTGCAACCCGGCCAGATCATTGCCATTCCAGCCAATGTCCCGCACTCCCTCACCGCTGAGACAGATTTCAAGATGGTATTGGTTAAATAATCAAAACCAAAGCACGACACTAGTAAGGAAATACAGCGATTTGCTCAGTTAGAACTAGCCGAAGAAACTTTCGAATTTCATCACACTCCTAGGTTTAAGGTAAGTCCTAGCTATTTACTACAATCAGATGCCAATCCCCTAAACCTGGTTGACTAGAAAGGAAAATTGAATAAAAGCAGAATAACTTCATTTCTGCTTTATTCAGTTTCTACACCATTTTACCCTCTTTTTCCATTTCCTTCTTGATGTTTGCTACCAGGCAATTGGTGGAAACGGGAGCTACATTTTGGGTAAGGGCTATGAGACTTACGCGCTGCACTACATTCATGATCCCAGATCCGGTGAGTTCATATTTTTGGGCAATCTCGGCTAGTTGAACTTCTTTGGCTAGCTTCAGCGGTTTGGGAAGGGCTTTCTGCCAAAGGAGTAACCGTTCTGCGGCGGTGGGTTTAGGAAAATGGATGATGGCATGGAAACGGCGCAGAAAAGCATCATCAATGTTGCTTTTCATGTTGGAGGCCAGAATCACCACGCCCGGAAAGCTTTCAATGCGTTGCAGCAGGTAAGACACTTCCTGGTTTGCGTATTTATCATGGGCATCGCGCACGTTGGTTCTTTTCCCAAAAAGGGCATCTGCTTCGTCAAAGAACAGAATCCAGTTTTTCTGGCGGGCCTTGTCAAATACCTTGGCTAGGTTCTTCTCGGTTTCTCCTATGAACTTGGACACAATCTGAGACAGGTCAATCCGGAAAACGTCTAGTTGGGTGTGTTTGCCCAGCAAGGTAGCCGTAAGGGTTTTTCCGGTGCCTGGCGGGCCGTAGAACAGGGCACGGTAACCGGGCTTAATCTTTTTGTACATGCCCCATTCATACAGCAACGTTTCATTGTGTTGTAGCCAGATCTGGATATCCTGAATTTGCTGAACTGTATGTTCGTTCAACACTAAGTCTGCCCACACTTGCTCAGTAGTGAGGTGCTCGGCGGCAAACTCAGGAGAAAAGCGGGGCCGCGAGACGCTTCCTAGGTTAAGAACTTCGGCCACTTCCTCGTCTAACAGCAACCGGCCACTTAGAGGAGGTTCACCTGCCTTTACCGGTTCTACTTGCAGCGTGCCGCTTTGCGAGAGCCACCCCGTATGGTGCAACAGTTTCAGAATCTGCAGGCGTTTCCCTAGGTGGTCGCCCGCCAAAACAAACATGGCAGTCTCGCCGGTAGGAAGAATGCCCCGGTGGTTTGTTCCCTTGCTGCCTCCAAACTCAGGAAAGTCACCGCCCTCAGGGAGAAAGTCCAGAATGATGTTGGTGTAAAAAGCCGGATTCAGGTGCGGAGCCAAAGCCAGTAGAATCATCACCAGTTCTTCGGGCGAGGGAGTAGTTTTCCGGAAGGCGCGTTGAAACCAATCTGACGTTAAAATCGCTTGCACCTGGCCATGGTCTAACAGGAAATCTCCTACCGCGCTTCCGGTGTAATGGCGCAGCCGGTTCTGAATTGTCTGCCCAAGAAAGTCAAGCAGTTGCTGGTGAAACCCATGTGTGGAGGGTTCTTTCAGAGTAACGGTATGCGCGTCTACGTCTTTCATGGGGTTTGCTTTCCTTACTCTTTGGATTGCTGCACTACGTGGGTTAATTCATGCACCAGCAACTGCTGACCACTGGAAGTACCTGGGGCATACTGACCATTGTTGAAATAAATGTCATTCCCGTGGGTGAATGCCAAGGCTCCCATTTCTTCGGCCATGGCCGCTGCTTCGGCATATGTGTGGATTCTGACGGCCGAAAAATCATGCTTCATTTTGCTGTTCAGATCCTGAAGTACTTGCGACGGCAAGGCAACTCCTTTCCCTTTGGAGGCTTGCAGCCTTTTTTCTACCTCCGGCGAGGCTACTTTGGCGTTTCCTGCCTCTTTTCGCTGAATTGATTCAGAAATGGCTCTGGGTTTCTGCCTTATGGCTTTCTTTTGAATAGGTTCTTTCTCAGGATCTTTCTTGGACGACTCGGCTTTCTGAAGTTTCTCCTCTTTTTTGTCTGGCTCTTTTGACTGCACCTTTGGTTCTTCCTCATTTTGTTTAGCCTGCAAAGAACCCTCTTCCTGCTTCAGATTTTCTGGCGGCACCTGGTTTTTCTTCTCTTCTTCTGCGGCTTTCTGTACCGTTTCTTTTTTGCGCTGGATTCCTGATTTCGTAATGAAACCAGAACCCGCATCTGTGGTTTTTCCCTTACCCCCGAAGAAGGGTTGCTGCTCTTTGATGTTCGGCTTGGCCCGCCGCGAATAGACTCTCATGTCATTGGAAATAAAAGATGGCGTGATACGGTTCTGCAGTGGAAGCGAGTCTCTTTCTGGCGTGGGTGCAGACAGAACGGGAACAACAGGTACGGGAGAGCTATCTTCGGAAAAGTAGGTTGAATTTTCTTGCTCTTTTCCATCCGCTTTCAGCGATAAGGCTGAGGGATTTTCTTCAGTTTGGTTTTTTTCTGGAGGGAACACAAGATAACCATTTCCCTTTAGATCATACACTATAAACGAGTACTCTTCTGTTGCTTCATGAGTAAGAAAAGTTAACAGGGTAGTACCACCAGAAAGACTGGACTTTGCTTCCTGTTCCGGTGAAAGAGGCTGCTTCTCCTCTTGGTTGGCTTCGCTGATATTCTGTTTAAGAGCAGTTTTTGTTAAAACAGGCCTTAAACCTTTGCCCGTGGTTTCTTCTACATTTCGGTCAGGAGTTTCTTTTTTATGGATACCTTTGGCCTTTTTACTCACCAGCGAACTGTTTGCGGGAGCAGTTGATTGGTTTGGAGGCGGTACGCTGCCGTCTGACGTAGATGGTACACTCGCTTTCGCGTTTTTCTCTTCCTCCAGTTTGGCCAGTTCCGCTATGAAAGCGTCTTTGTCTGCGACGGTGATGTATTGGTGCCACATGAAAAACAGGTTGACAAAGGAAATCTTAGTGGATAAGGGTACACCGGTAGCCTTGAGTTCTACCTTTTTCTGATTAAACTGCTCGTATTCAAGATTGCGGGATTCTTCTTCAATGGTTTTCACCACAAATTCCTGCAACTCTGGGGCTTTGGCGTACTTCCCCTTCATTTTATTGGTGTACTGCGTAGGCGTCAAATCTTTCTGAGTTTCAGGGTTCCGCAGGTCGGCCTTTATCTGGTTCCTGATGCCTTGTTTCTTTTCCGCCAGTTCTTTCTCGGCATCGCCGTTGATGGCTTTGTTCAGGATGTCTTTGCCCTGGTCGCCGGAGAAGTCTGGTTTCTGCAGGTTCATATCTTTGTACTCCGGCGGAATAAGCGTGCCGTCTTCTTTGAACTTAATGGGGAAATCAATCTTCAAGCTAAAAGCACCCATGTCTATCTGCTTTTCGGCTAGCACCCATTTGTGGTAGTACAGGTTCACGGTGGTTACCCAAAGGTCCAGGTCTACGCTCACGCTGCCGGTTAGCCGGAAAATGGCTTTGGGCGTGGCGTTCAGGAAAGCCCGAACCTCTTTGAACTGCAGCCCTTTCTGCATGTCCCAGCCGGCATCAACGGCTCCACCGGCTTCGGCATTTAAGCCCAACCCCGCCTCTCCCCCAATTTTCCCGCTGAGCGAGGCAATCAGGACCTGCGCTTTGAGACCGGCGTTGATGGACATGTACAACTCGGCATTGGCCGTTGACCCCAGTGAGCCGTGTATCTCCAGACTCACCTTCTCAATTTCGTTCAGGTTGGTTTCTTTGAAACCTACTTTCAATTCCTTTAGCACCAACGGTTCCCAGTCGAACTTAAAGGTGACGCCCCCGTCAATGAACGCCGAGACGCTCATGCCCGGAATGCCTACCAATGGAATCTGAATCTGGGGGAATTTGAGTAAATCTTTGCTAAAGTGGTAGCCTTCGCCGAAGGGCTTTAAGTCTTTGAGAACGATCTCTCCGGCCACCATCACTTGTTTTTCTGGGGTAAGCCGGACGCTTACTTTGCCGATGAGTCCTTTAAACAGGTCTACCTTTAATTCACCGTAACCAAACACCACTACTTTGCCGGTCTGGTCTGGTTCTCCCTGCGGTTCTCCTTTCTCGTTTACGGTTTTGTTGGTGACCCCCACTTCTAGCCCGCCATCAAAGCGGCCTTTCTTGTATTTGACGGTGGCCCGCACATCAAAGATTCCATCTGTGTACGTGATGGCGAGTTTGGGGCTAAGGCTGGGAACATTGGGCAAGTTGGGCTCAGCTTCGCCCTTTACACCTAGTTTGAGGTCTTCGCCTTTTTTGGCCATCACGGTCACTTCTACCGACCCGCTTTTAATGCCAGGCATTTCCTTGAGGGTCACGTTGGCCAGAAACTTGAGCTCGCCGGTGTCATTGAATTGAGCCGCCAGTTTCACGGTATCTACGCCCGGCACCGTCAGTTTTGCCTCCCCATCGGCTGAGAAGACACCCTTGCTATAGGCCACCTTCAGCTCGGCGCTTTTAATGCCTTTTACGGCATCTGCCTTCACTTCCAAGTCGCCCCCAATGCTCCAATCTCCGTTGTCATAGCCAATGTGAATATCGGCTTTACTGAACCAGCGTGAATCAAAACTGAAGGTGCCGTCAAACGCAATGGTTTTGCCTACTTTGGCAAAGATGTCGCCCTGGCCAAGGTTCTCAATGCTGAAGCCTAAACCACCGGCAACGGAGAGTCCGCTTTTGGTGCTGGCCTCCAGAATAATGCTGCTGTAATCTACCTGAAAAGGCTTAGGAATATTTTTTGCTATTTTATCCAACGGCACCTCGGCTCTTACCGTGAACTCATTGTTCTCCAAGGCAAATGATATGTCAATTCCTTTCAGAACAGAAAGGGTGGGGTCTACTTTCCCCTTCACACTTATGTCTAAGCCATTGAAAACTATATCCTCTTCATTAATTACAATGGGGCTCATCTTCTCCATAGATAGACCTTTCAGGGCAGGCGCTAAGATTGCCTTTGGGCCTTGCCCCTGGATGATGTAGCGGTCCTGGGCTTTTTCATCAAACTCAATCTTCTGCTTTTTAAATTTCTCTGCTTTCAGCAGTGATTTTCCGCCTGGGGTGTTATAGGTAAACTCCAGAGATTTCAGCTTTTTGGCCTGCTTATCATACTCCACATCTATTTTGAAAGCTCCAATGATGGTTTGTTTAGTAGAGTAAGGGAGCACATAGGAAGCCCTTTTGTCACTGGTGGTGAGCAGGAAATGATTGTCTGGAATGGTAGCCTCTTTAAGGGTGATGAATTTTTTATCAAAGGGATTGCCTTCTCCTTTCTCAGTGGAGACTTCTTTGTCGTAGTAATAACTTTCAAACGTTAAATTCTTACCGCTCAGATCAAAGTCGTCAACAAACGTGTCATATTTGTTTTTGATGTTGGCACCACTGGTAGGCACCCGTATGAAATTTTTGGCGTATTTAGCGGCTATTTTTGACAAATCACCTTCAATGGCGTTCCGGACCACGGTTCCCAACTTCCGGTTTACTTTTCTATCTAACAAGATGAGGTTGTCTAATCGGTCTGCCTCTTCCCCCAGAATTTGCCAGTCTATCATGTGCTCAATGTCATACAAAGTAGGAGTTCCTTTGTAATTCCAGAAAGGCACCAGCACTTCATTCACTATCTGCTCAAGGGTACCCACAATTCCTTTCTGTTTGCTTTGGAGCAAAGTAAGTTTTAGCAGTTTCCCCTCTTCCTCGTTCTCATTGCCGGCCAGTTCTTTAAGCTTGAGGTGAACCCCTTCTTTCACTCCTTTCTTCCATTTGGCAAGCTGTTTAGAATTCCTTTCTCCCTTCGGGATCTGAGTTCCTTTGAAATTTTTTAGCCAGGCTGCTTCTTCCTGGGTAATGTAGTATTTTTCGGTTTTGAGTTTTTTAATGTGGAACTCTATTTTGCCTTTGTTCCCCTTGGTGATATATCCTTCTTTAGCTGCGCTTTCCTCCAGTTCTGCCTGAGTAGCCTCACCTAAGGATTTCTTTTTTTCTGGCTCACCGTCCTTCCGTTGCACCTCAGCCTTCTTCTGGTGCAAAGCCCCGCCAGTTTGCTGCACCGTATGCGTGAGCTCATGCGCCAGGAGGTGTTTTCCCACGGAGGTTTCCGGGGCGTATTTGCTGTTATTGAAGTAAATATCCTGACCGTGGGCGAAGGCTTGGGCACCTAGTTCCTGGCTCATCTGCGCCGCTTCAGATCCGGTGTGCGTGCGTACTTTCCCGAAATCGGTCCCGAAACCTTCTTCCATTTCCTGCCGGGTTTTGGTGGGTAAGGGAGCACCGCTTCCCTTGGTACTTTGAATCTGCTGCTCCAGTGCGGGGGGAACGGTAGAACTTTCTGCGGCAGGATTCAGGGTTTCTTTTCTTTGTATCTCAAGGTTTTCCTCGTCTGGCCCGTAAATTTGCGCCTCATCAGTGTGCTGGGAGGGCGAAATTGGGCTGATGCTTTCAGCCAGAGGTTTGGTTTGCAGTTTTTCTCTGTCTTGCTTTTCTGGCATTTCCGCTGAGGTTTTCTGCATGATTTTGTCGGCCATGGCGTCTGCTTCCTGCTCGTAGGCATCGCCGGGCTGTCCTATCTCTATGCTGGCCTGCACCCCAGAGGCCGCAAAGAAGCTGTCTTCCCCCCGCTTGTTAAAGAAAGGCGACTGCTGGCTGCGCTGCAACAACGCGGCAGAGGAAGAAGATTTTTCAGAAGCGGTTTTCACATCGTTTTTCAGAAATCAGGCCCAATCTACCCAGAGGGTTTGAGGCATCCAGGATAACTTTATGAGGGAATAACTCCAGGGAAGCGAGTCCAGGAGCATGTCATAACTTTTCTGCTCCACTTGCAGGAGCCAGTCGCCGTCGGGTTTGCGGGAAAGCCGACCAGATCTTTGTAGAAAACTTTCGCGCAGCCCGGCCGGGCTGGTACTTTTCAGTACAGTCCAATACCGGATTACGGCTTCCAGCATCTTGGCGGCTTCTTCCTGTCCGGCTTGGGGCAAGGGCACTTCCGCTGGTACCGGAACCTCCAGCGGAAGTCCGCACAATAGTTTATTGAGCAGCAGTTCGGGCTCGGGCGTGCAGGTTTGACCGGTGACCAGAAACTGAAGCCAATTCACCGCTTCCAACGGCTGTACCAACGTTTTGTCTATTGCCACTCCCCCACTTTGCAGGTACGTTTCAAGGAAAGGAGCCAGCAACACCAAACCCGCATTTTGGATGTAAAGTCCGTCAGTTTCGTCTTCTGTTGCAAACTCACTCGAAGTACTTTCTATTGAATGTGCTTGAGCCATTTCCGAAGACTCGTTTCCTTTCTGAGAAGCGTTTTCAGACAGATTTTCTTCAGCAGTTTCTTCTTCCGGATTGGAAATGGTCTTCTTTTTCAAATTTGCCTCTGAAACGGTAGAACTTGCCGTAAGGCGCAAAACCTCTTCCACCATTTCCGGCGGAAACTGGTACACCAAGCGTTCCACTGCGGTGTTGTTCTTCAGAAGCGTTTGGAGAAAACCGCCTAAGGAATGGGAACTATGCTCTTGCAGGAAAGCAAGAGTTTTAGTGCTGAATTCTTCAAAACTGCTGAAAATCGCCCACCAAGGTAAATACCCTTTCTGAAGGAAAAAGGCAAACGTCTCCCAGACCGCTTCCTGCGCTGAAACCACCTTGGGCTCTGCCGATGAGGGTTCTACCGTTGAAGGTTCTGCTTTTTGCTCTTTCTGGTGGCTTTTCAGTCTATCCAAGCTTCCTGTCTGCGGCACTGTCTCCGTTTTCGCATTTGCCAGAGGAGAAACCACGGCACCCTGCAGCGATTGCAGGATTTGCTCTACCATTTGTTCTTCCAGGGAAGCAACTTTGCTTATTTGGACGGTAAGGTTTAGCTGGTCTATTCGTAGAATCTGGTCTGGAGGTGAGATGCGATCAAAGAAATCGTTCAGGGCGGGAGAAAGTTGTTCCTGCACCAGTCGGCTTACCCGTTGCTGAAGGTCCAGGGCCTGCTCCACGGCGGGTACCTCCAGTTCAATCACTTGTTTCCGGATGAGGTGCATGTTTTTAACTAGATTATAGCGGAATAACTTTTTCCTTTGTGATAAAGCAGTTGTCATTTACTCCAAGTAGCCAAATACGCAGTTTCCTTTGTTGATTATTATAATCACCAGTGGGTGTCTGGGAGAATAAAGGTCGCCCACTTTCAAAAATCCACAGGAAATTCATGCTTTCACCAATAACACCATAAGAAATTACCCCATCTTTCCTTGACGCTTCAATTTGCCAATTGTCAGAATTCAACTCCTTTTCACATAGGTTTTTAGAAATATTTTTGCATTTGTCCAGATAAACACAACCAAACTTTTTACCCTCTACTTGCACCTTGTTTTCGACATCTTCTAAATACCACGTATGCTGATCATATTTCACGCTGATAGTATAATCATGTCCGGAAGAAAACCTTACTTTCATTTCAAATTTAAAATGGAAGCAAACAAATGTTTCAAATCCTATTAAACGATTTACAGGGTCAAAATGAACCTTGAAGAATTCTTGATTTCCAATTAATTCAAAACACTTTTCATTTAAAGCTTTTACAAACGCAGTTAAGCTGTCCTCAAAGTTTCCTGAATTCACTGTACTTAAAGTATTTCGATAGATACTCCGTAGATCGTCTGATTGTAAGTGATAGAACTTTTCGCCTTTCTCATCCCCAATAATAAGCTGACCTTCCAGCTCTTCCTTCCAATCAACGATGGTTTGAGCAGGCTTAGGCATCCACAGCGGATACCAACACCGTTCGGCTTTACCGTCGCAGGGCAGGTCACAGGGTTCTTCTACAGGTGGGCACTTATGAGGCTCTATATTTACAATTTTTTGCAGACCGGAGATATCTTCTACAGTAATCTTCTTTCCTTCTCCATTGGGAATCTGTATTGAGTAAGAACTTGGTTCGGCAGGCTTGCCATCTACTGTATAAGAACCAGTACCACCACTGATCTGCAAGGTAACTGTGAAGAAAGCACCTGTTCGGTCGCATACCGGTTCAGAAACTTCTACCATCAAATCTGAGGGTTCTTCCGGCGGAGGCACTTCCAGGTTAAACTGTATAGGTGGACAATCTGAGCAACAGAGATAGGGCAGGTAAAAATCAGCAAATACGTGTCCCAAGGGAATCTCAGCTAGTTGTTGTGTTTCAGGCTGCTCTCCTAAAATCACAAGCAATGGTTTGTCTATCTCATTTACCTCAATATCCTGGGCAGGAAATCCAGCAAAAATGACAGTAAGCGTAGTAGGCAGCGTGTTGATGTAAAATAAAAAGAGGCCATCTGTTTTGGTAGACACTCCCCAGGTGGTATTTTTCACCATCACCGTTGCCCCAGCCAAGGGGTTCTTGTTAAGGTCAACTACCCGTCCTTGAACCTGAAAGCGTCCCTTTTTGGGTATAGTCTCTTCTTGGCTGTCTTCATCAGCATACACTAAAATAAGAGTTCCACCCACAGGTACGCCTGCTTTGTGAGTTATTCCCGGGTGTTTCTGAATGTAATTGCCAAACAGCAGCTGTTTTTGAATTTGCTCCAACCGTTGGTGGTAAGTATCCAGCAGAGAAGTAAATGCTTCTTTTTGGCAGGTACTAATTAACGTGTCTAGATGGTCAATTATGTCTTCAAGTTCCCAAGGGTTATCCTGATCTTTTCCATTAGAATTTACCATCAATTCCTTCAATTGTCTGATCAAGGATGCGGTGTTAGCCTTTAGTTTCAGGTTAAGTTTGTGGAATGCCTCTAGGTTGAATTGCGTAAGCTGTGCAGATTGACTCAGATACTCAGCCATCTCCACTAAGTAATGTATTAAGAGCAGCACAGCCTCTACTTTTGTCTCTAGCCCTAAGTACAGCACTCTGTTGTAAGTATCCTCTAGGTTATGCACCAAATACGTCTGCTCGTATAAAGCTCCCAATGAGTTTTCTTCATATAGGAGGCTACTCTCACCCTTTCTAAAATAGTCAAGTTTAGAATTAGAAAATCCAGTCACAACCTCAGAACTCAAAAACTCCGATGTTCCCTTCTCGTGACTTTTTTCATTAACTTTAGTTACTGATGAAACCTTTGAATCATTTGGCGTTTTTATCTTGTAGAAATAAGCAATCTCGCGCTGCAAGTGGCAAAGCAGTTCTTCTTTCAGGGATTGGTAAATGGCTTCCAAGTCCTGAAAGGAACAAGCATGCGTGCGCCAATCCTGCACGTTTTTGTGATTTCGGCCCGTTTTCAGAACCACCACGTCAAAGGGCAACCGGTATTGCCTACGGAGTTGGAGTATTCGGCTTAACGCGTACAGCCAAGGCATGCCCACGTGACCTTCCACCCGTAAGAAGTTATAAGGCTCCAGTTCATACTCCAGCGGTTTCTGTACAAAATCTTCCACTGGTGAAGGGTAACTGGAAGCGTGGTACGAGAGGTTGTTCTTAGCTTTGTTCTGCCGGGTTTTCTGCGGACTCCAGGTTTCATACAAGGGCGGTGTTCCCTCGGTTGCTTTGTAGTAAAATGGTATGGCTTTCTCTGAGAGTGGAGTTTTCCCCAGGTAGCTGGGCGTGATTTTAATATTGGTTCCTCCCCGGCGGGCATTGTTTGAGAATGTCTGAACCATTGATGACGGAACAGTAAACGTTTCCACCATCCTGATGAGCCGCTGGAACAGTTGGCGCAGTTGGGTGCCCAGGTGTTGTTGATGGCTGAACAGCGGCGAAGCCAGGAAGTAGTGCCTATACTTACTGTAGACTTGGGTAGTGTCTTCAGTGGCCAGCCCCAGGAAAAGATGCCGGGGAAACAGGTCATCATCTGGGCAGCAAACGCTGGTGATTTCCAGGCCGCGCACTCTTATTTCATTGTACGCCTCCAGAAGATCAGAGAAGAAATCATGGTAGTACGGATACAGCAGCGGGTTGGTGAGCGTGAGTTTATCTCCGGCGTAGGTGTAAGAACTACCCAACTGCTGCAGCACGGTATCAGTCAGGTTGCCCAACAAAGGCTGGTACAGCGTGAAAGCCTTCAGCAGGACTTCCTTTATCTGGTCCACAGTAGTTTTGGTGAGAGTAGCCCGAAAACCTTCTATGACTTCCTGGGTGGTGAAGATGGCGGGAGACTGAACCGGGACATTGAACCGTTTCAGTTTTACCTCGGGCAGCAGGGCCTGGGCTTGTTGCAGGTTTTGCAGTTGCTCTGGGCTGGGACCATTGCCCGTTTCTGCTTTCAGGAGTAAGTCGGCGTTGGTTTTCTCCAGCAAAAGGTAACGGTAAGCTACCTCAATCACAGAGCCCCGGTCATCACAGGAATAAGGAGAGCAGTTTTTGAGGTTCTCTTCCTGTAACTCCACAAACACCACCACCACTTTGTCCCGCAGGAAACCGGCCGAAAGGTCATTGGCACCACCTGAAGGCAGCAGTTCCCACAACGGAAATTGCTGCCGGGGTACTGCGCTGGTGTAAAACGAAGGATAATCTACCTGCTCTGGAAGGGCGTACGTTTGGTACCGCTTCAATACCGCCTCTGGCAAGGAAACCAGGTAGCCCGCTGAAGTCACCCCGCAGCCCTTGGTCACCGTGATCTGGTTTTGGGCGGAGTCGGGCTTCACCTCCAGTCCGCACACCACGCCAATCCCAATCAGGTTTGTTCGGGTGAGGCGGTTTTGCTCATCCAGGTACTGGAACAAGTCGTTCAGGTGGTCTTTTTTCAGCACCTGGTTGGCGACAAACTGCGGATAGGTGAGTTGGGTGGGTTCCATTTTTCTGGAAGTTAAAGTGTATTCATCTGGTGCGCTTGTTCCTGTTTTTCATTCTGGCTAATTGTGCCTGCGTCTACTATTTCCTGATCACCTTTCATCAAAAGGTAAGTATCCGGTAAATTTTAAGCGGCTCATTTTCCCATCGGAAGAGAAGCCTCTAACTGCTGTTTTAAAGCTCTTTTAGAAAAACCGCCCCTAAAAGAACTGCTTTGTTCAAGTAATATATCACCCCAGGAAAGTGGCATCTAGCCGCACGGGGTTGTCATCGTTTCCGTCTTCGCAGTCGTGGAGCGTGGCCGGCGGATAGAGGCTCCTTAGTTCCCCGAGAGCGCGCACCAGGCGGGCATGCGTTTGCAGCAGGGGCAACTTGGTTCGGTAGAATTCCACCAGCAGATTCTTCAGTTTGGTAAAAAAGGTACTAGGTAAACTGGGGCAGTCCGCGGGGATATTGGTGCTGGACAAGGTGAAAAGATCAGCGAGTTGCTTCCGCCAGTCGGCGGCTTTCAAGGTCGTGTTTTGATTTTCCTCCACTTCCAGCCAGGTCCGTAGCGCATCTCCGTAAGCAGTCGCCATTCCTTGGGCACATTGGCAAATGGCATCTTGGGGTACTTTTTCGCCTTTATCTAGAAAATGCCCCATTAACAAACCTTGCACCTGCTTCTCCAGTGAAAGTGCATTTGGGTCAAGCTTTAAAAGTTCGGTGCCATAGGCAGCACAACTTTTCCGGAATAGGTTGAACTGGAAGCAGCTTTCCTTGCCTTCAAAGTAGCTGGTTAAAGTTGACTTTAAGGCTTCGGCATAACTTTCCTTCAGTTCTGGTTCCAATTCTGCGGTGGGCTTGTGGTGGGGTAAAAGATCCTCAAACAAGCGCTTTAAAATCTCTGTGGTCAAAGGCTGATAATTTCTGGTTACGAACTCCGTGCGGAAAGCTTCGTTGAACGCTTCCAGCCATTCTTCGGCGTAGCGGCACAAGGGCAATTCCAATTCCTCTGCTCGGGTAGAGTCGTTCAGATGGGCTTCCAATTGGTTGCGCAGTACGCAGAGAATGGCCGCACTGCCTTCGCCCCGGCAGACTTCATTGCCTACCCAGCAGATTTTGAGCAGCAGGTGCGCCGGAGTTTCCAGCCGAATCTGACGCTCCGCGAATCGCCGGAAATCCAGGTGCTGGAACAAGGGCAACCAACCAGGCATAACTAATGTCACCCGGAAAGAGTAAGGATCTTCCTCGCCGCAGGTGTCGCAGTTGGGACCCAGGCAAACGGGTAACAGCACCTGCCCCAGGAACCGGGGGCGAAGTAACAGATGCTCTACCAGGATGAGCACCGCATCTTCGGGTAATCCCAAAACCAGCCTGAGACGCTGTTCCAAACCCGAGGTATTGTCAATCCCCCCCAAACCCGGTGGGTTGAAGTAGTCACAGGCGCGGGCTCGGTTAGCGCTGATTTGGGGCAGTTTTTGTAAAAAGTTGGCTTTATGGGCGAGGAGGTTTTGCTGCACTTGCTGTTCCCAGGTCATCGGGCCTCCCCCACTACCTCTGTCAGTAGTGTAAGTGTAGAGCAACAGGGCATAATCAGTGAACTGCTCCCCGAAACGCGCCAACTGGTGGCTCAGGAACCGGTTTCTGCGGCGTAGTCCCTCTTCTTCCGTTTCGGCTAACTTGGGTAAGTCAAGGGCGGTCAGGTTTGCATAAAGTCCCTCGGTTCCTTCAATGTTCTGGATGAGCGCATCATCTATAAACCGGCTGAAATAACTTCTTTTCTGGGCTGGGTTCAGGCTGAAAAGCTTAGAACTGTTGGCTAGTTGCGCCAAGTAATTCACCAGCAATTGTTCAAAGAAGAGCAGGTACGCTTTGAGCTGCTTCGCCTGGGCTTTGCGCAAGGGAGTGGCCTCTGTGGGCAGACCTTCATAGCCAATGCCGTAGGTAAGCGGAAAGGAATACTGCACCGGAAAATATTCCTGAAAGTCGTACGGCGTTCCGGTGGGTACTGCTAAATCAAGTGCACCATGCTGCCACTTCTCTGCGTCTACGGTGCTGCGCAGTTGCTGTAGCATGGCCCACACTTCCTGCCGGTTAGCGGGCAGAAAAGGCAACCCATTTTTGAAGAACAGGAACTTGGACTGCTCCAGATACAGCCGGGGCTGGTGCTGGAATTTCAGGGCCAGCGTCCAGGGTTCACTGGGCATCACGGCTCTGCCCTGCGCATCATAGCGGGTGAGCACCAGGTTCCGGATGGCAACGACTCCCTCAATCTCCATCAGCCGGTTGATGATGTCTGAGGTATACAAATGGGTGCGGAGTTGGGCGGCTTCTACCTCGGTGATTTTCAGGAAACCGTGCTGCAAAGTAGGGCCGTTGAAGATCTCATCTACCGGTATGGCCTCCCCCAACAGTTCCTGCAAACTGTAAAACCTGATGGGTGGGTTGAAGTACTGTTCTATCTCAAAATAGATGGAGGCCAGTACTTTCTCAATGTCGGCTTCCGGCGTCACTTCCACATCAGCACAGACGGCAATTTCTTCTACCGCTACTGTACTGACCCGGCAAAAATCCTCCGCCAGGTTCCGCTGGGCGTGCAGGGTACTTTTAACTTCTTGGATCAATTCCTGAATGGTACCCAATTTACGCTGGTAGTTCTGGAGCAGGCTGTTTTGGGCCGTTTTCTCGAATTCTGCCACAAAATCAGCCACCGGAAAATTCCTCCGCGGGTCAGCCACATCCGGGAAAACAGAGAAAGGGATGTTTTCCAACACAAGCGTTTCTTCAATTCCCGGTACTTCTTTGTCGGGCAGGAACCGTACTTC
The DNA here is from genome assembly GCF_054956755.1 of Rufibacter sp. JT3400010. NCBI lineage: Bacteria > Pseudomonadati > Bacteroidota > Cytophagia > Cytophagales > Hymenobacteraceae > Rufibacter > Rufibacter sp. JT3400010. Next base: position 48,198 of record NZ_JBUDXA010000012.1, read on the forward strand.
CAGGGAAACCAGCAGCGGCAGGCGTAAATCCCGCAGGTTTATGGAACTACCCACCAGATTAGTTTCCGGGTCTTTGATCTTCGCGATTTTGGTGACGGTGGTGCCTTCCTCTACCAATTGGCTTGAAGCAACCAGGAAGTTGTGAAAGCTTGCATAGTCTTCCTTCACCTGCGCCCAGGTAGGAAACCGAACTTCCAAAAGCGTGGTCACCAACCGGTTTTGGGCGGGGAGGTACACCGAGGCGCTTTGTTTGAGTTTGCCGTGGTTGAGATCGCCTAAAACAGGGTCTTCCTCCATCTCCAGCAGCACGTCATATGAGCCTTTGGGGGTGACCGGCTTCTCAGTGGCCGTGTACGTGAGGGTGCCCAAGGTACAATCAGCGTACAGCGGCACTTCACAGGGGCACTCTTTGCAAAACAACCAGGCATTCCGGACGCCGGGCAAATCAATGAGCACCTTCCGGAAATCTGGAATGGTCCAGGGACTGTTGGTCAGGATTTTGGCGGCGGTGAAAAAGCCCTGGTCCTCTCCGCCGGTGGCCAATGGCTCGGCCAGCACATCTTTGATGTCAAAACTGGTGCGGTAGCCCAGGTCTGTGAGGGCATAGCACAGCAGTTCTAGAATGGTGATGCCTGGGTCATGAATGTTGTAATCGGTCCAATGCTGGCTGCCCAGTTGCTCAATGTACTCCAGCCCCTTCTGCCGCAGGAAGTAGTAGTCTTCACTGGGAAGCAAGGAAGGATGTTGCGCAAGGGTAACGGGCTCTTTCATGGTTCAGCACTTGAGACTCCGGTGGTGTTTTACAGTTCAATTATGATGGTAACGCGGCGTTCAGCAGCCGCATTTTTCTTTCTCTAGGGGTTCTACCACTTCTTCCAGTACCGTAATGGAATGCTCTTCCTCCGGAACGGAAACCAGCACCGAACAAGCCTTGGTAGCGGTGACTTCCTCCACCTCCTGCTCCGGCAGCCCTTGCCCCGGCAAATGGTACAATTGGAATTTGGTCAGGAAGTCTACATAAGGCCGCTCCTCCACAAAATCAATTAAGGTTGATTTGTAGATTTTACCGCCAAAACGGAGGTCCTGCCCTTCTCCATACGCCCAAGGGGAAAGAAATCGGGTAATCTCCTGTTTGAGCAACCGCGTGTACGCTGAGACATCATATTGTGGGAAGAAACTCACCTCAAACTTCACTTTCACTTGTTCAAAAATGGGGTTGCGCACGTGCAGCGTCACAAAACAAGACAGGCGCTGGCGTAAAAAGGCTTTTATTTCCTCCAGTTCGCCCACACTGGTAAGGGGTTTCAGCGGATCTACCGCATTGCGTTGCCGCAGGTCTGGGATGGTCACGACCGTGACATGCCCTGCCGCTTGTTCGTTGTAAATGCCACTTGTGCCGTTAGGTTCATAGCGGGTGTGCGGCAGGCATTTTACTTTGTAGATGCGCGGGAAAGCCTCCAGCACCAGGTGCTCGTAATCCCAGAGAGCGATGGCCCGGTCCTTGTGTCGCAACCGTTCGCTCACCCGCCGGTAAAAGAATGGGGATGTTTCGGCCATGGCCCCGCCGAACGAAGCGAAAGGCTGCTCTACTTTCTTCACTCCCGCCACCGGTTCCAGCAGCTTGGTGATAGAACCCGCAGGCAGGTGCTGAGCCAGAAAATCAGGGGCATTGTCTTGGTCCTGGAACGTGACCATTGCTGCCTGGGGCAACACCGCTACTATGCGGCACACGGCCTCGCTCGCAGTATGGACGGCAGCCCGCAGCCACACCAAACCTGCCGGAAGAAGCGTATGCTCCGTATCTGCGTTCTTGGGCAACTGGAACCTGATGAGACCGGTGCGGGTTAGTTGGCCGGTAAAATCACTGACCTGCTCTTTGCTAAACGACACCCAATGATTCCCCGCCAGGTAGCTCCAATGCACGTGGTTTTCTGGTTTACTCACCAGGGGATTGGCCGAACCTTCCACCAATTGAAACAGCACTGACAACGTCTGCGGAGGCGTGGCTCCCCCTACCCCTATATAAAATTCTCCTTCGTGCTCTACCCAATCGGGCACGGAACCGTCTTCTTCTTTCACTTCAAAAAAAGGATCTCCCCCGTTTTTGCGCTGAAATCTGGGAACCAGCCTTAAAACAGCTGACTCTCGCAATTCTGTCCGTTTCAACGCCGGGTGCTCCTCTTTCTGCCCGAAAGGATATACATGGAAAAACTGTATCTGCCGCCCTGCAAAGCTGTCTTTGGAAGAAAGGTCCAGCGAAGCTGTAGCTGAATAGTCAAGGGTAATCTGCTGTATGACGGGCGTGTACGGTTCCGTAGGGGCAGATTTCATGGTGCTGATGCTGCTCTGGATTAGGGCTACCTTGTCTGCGGCCTCGGCAGTAGAACTGAGGATGGTTTGAATGGCATCTTTCTTGGCCTTCGCCTCGCCGCTAGCCTTGTCTATGAGGTAGTCAGTAAGCTCTTTCTGGTACTGCCGGTGCCCGAAATCTTCGTTCAGTTTCAGGCGCAGAAATCCTTTGACGCTGCTGGTAGTATAGGCCGGGCGTTCGTCATAATCCAAAGACAGTTGATCATCTGCAGTCAGGGTAATAGTTGGGGGCGTGAACAAATCTGCGGAGGTAGATTTATCCTGCCATTGCCCTTGCTGCAGGCTTTGGATGGTGATGGACTTGGTTGACACCGAACTGGGTTTGTCTTTCCAGATCATGTGTATGGCAGACACCGTGGCATTCTTTTTCAGGAACACATCTGGATGCCCGATGATGAGAGAAGCGTCTTTCTGCGGCAGCGGACCGAATGGCATGAACGGCTGGGCCCCATCCAGCATTCCGTAGTCATTGTACAATTGAGGGTTGCGCAACCCCTGCCCTTCCACTAAAACATCTACTTTGGTCAGGGTGGCATCTTTCACCTGTTCATAAAGATAAGTAGTGTCAGGTTGGTGGACGATTTGCAGTTGAAGTATTGGATGGGGAGTCTCAAAAGCGGCTTGGTGCACTTCTGCGTTGAAGGGTGCCGTGGCTGGTTCATCTGGCAACAGTTTGGCCTTGCACACGAAAACCTTGTTCCCGCTTTCCTCCTGAAGTGCGAAGTTCGGACTTATGAGCGTAAGCGGATGCCAGCCCTCTGCAGTAGTGATAAAGGCTTTCACCGAAGCGGAATAATCGCCTGCTGCAAGGGTTAGTCCGGTCACGTAAAACTTCACCGTAACGATGCGGGTGCCTTCGGTTAGATAGAGCAGCGGGGAGGCAACGGCAAAGCCAATAGTAGCTTGCGGCATCAGCAGGTTGGTCAGTTTTCCGTGGTGGTATTGTTTGTTTGCAAAGGGGTGCCAACCTTGTTCCGTAAGCATAGGTTCCTTTCCCGTACCATCCAGAGAATTTGCCGCGGGCGAAGCATAAATCCAATCCTTCTGCAGCGCTACGCCTGTGGCTTTGCTTGTTTCATCTTCCGGGGTAACTCTATAGAAAGACTTAAAAGCCGAAAGCCCCGCCTGGTTGGGCACAAAATCTTCGTTCAAGGCAAAGACTACCTCCTGCCCTCTGCTGTCTTTCCCGGCCTGAAACAAGGTGCCTTTCTTCAAGATTTCATGCGTTACGTGCTTGGCCAGTTCTACCACCACATGCGCTTTGCTGGGTTGTGGTGGTTTGCGGGTAAGCCGAAGCACTTCCAAATAATAGAAGTCCAGGTGGCGGGCCGAAAGTGTGTTCAGGTGGTCACGGGAGTACTGGAGCAGTTGCAGGAAAGCCAACAGCAGCGTCATGTGTGGTGTGTGGTCGTCCCGGGAAGTAAGCGTAACCTGGAACTGCTGCTGGGCATCAGAAACTACCCGCGCGAAAACCTGCAGAAACTGGTCTAAGGTGGAAGCAAAAAAGGAATGGTTGATGGCGAAGTAAATCTTTCGGGTATTTTCACCCGGAGCAGTAGGTCCGAAGATCTGCGCGTCCACGGTATCTGCAGAAGCCCAATTTGCAGAGAAGGTCCGATTCAGAATCTCTGAGGCGTTGGCTAGTTCCTCGCCCAGCACGGTACGCGGAAGTACTACGGATTCGTCTATTAATCCTTCAGCCTGGGCCGAAGCAAAAAAGGCTTTTAGTTTCTGAAGTTCGTGGCTCAGTTTAACTTGGATCAGGTTCTGCAACGTAGCCTTGAGCGGTACCGAAGTGGGGAGGCGGTGCCATAGTTTCTCTAAGCCCCATGCCAGCGTAGCCACATAACTAAACACCTGCGAAAAGGCTTGTTTCACCTTGTCTTCGTCCACCGTAGCATGACCCAGTTCCTGCCGGATGCCTTTGTTCAGGAGAAAGTTGAGCTGACTTCGGTAGGCATCTACGTCCTGCACGGCCACCAGCGCCAACACCGCCGACACATCGTTTTCCAGGAAGACTTTCCAGTTTTGGTTCTGGTATTGGTTATCGGGACCATAATACCGCACCTGCTCGCTCAGTTTCTGCGCATACACCAACCACTCCGCCACCCCATGCTCGTCCACGGGCACCGACGTTGGAGCCAGTGACGCGCTGGTCCGGCCCGGCTGATCAGTGCCTTCACGGGCTACCATGTGCGGATTAAGGATGTTGGTGCAGGAAGCACTCATAGAGAGTTATCCGTTTGGGGTGGATTGGTCAAGAAATGCAGCAGTTCTGTTCCCTCGGTTTTATAAAACGGGAAAACAAAGTTGAACCTTGAATTGGTGGTGCGTACCCGGTAATCAATCTCAATCAGAAGCAGCCCTTCCCATTCGCGGGTGGTGTTTATGAGTACTTGCTCCAGGTCAATGCGGGGTTCAAAGTAAAGAATGGCGGTTTCTATCTTGTCAGTGAGTTGGGTTTTGAGGGTGGTGTCCAGGGATTCAAAAATCAGTTCCTCCAGATTGCAGCCGAAGCGAGGTTGCATCAAACGTTCCCCTACCATGGTGGTCAACAATAGGTGCAGGCTACTCTGAATGTCGGCCCCCCCTTCTAGCATGGCCACCTGTCCGGCCAGGTAGTCAAACGTAGGGGGAAACCCCCAGCCGCGGCCCAGAAAGTTTTGGTTTAAAGTTGCTGCCATGAGCGTTCAGGCGTGTTAGTATGTTCTATGGTTCTTTTCCGAATTCATCACTCTATTTTGAAGCCATTTTGGTAAAACAAGGCTCAAAGCACGTTTAGCCCCCAATGATCACAGTCACCAACCCCAATGTGATGGTTCCGCCGTGCGCCGTGGAATCACCCATGCGGGCGGCTGGCATTCCACCAATCAACACAGACCCAGAGCCTTTGATGATCGCGTCTGGCGGACCAGCGCAAGTTGCCATGTCGCCTACCCGGGCAGCGGGCATTCCCCCAATCAGCACTGTTGGCGCCCCCGCGGGCAAGATGGCCCCCCCCACATGGGGCTTTGGCCCATCAGACATAGGGCAAACATGCATGTCAGAGACGCGGGCAGCAGCGGGCATTTTTTGTTGGTTTTAGGGTTAGGTAATCTTGTAGAACAGCTTTCGTTTCAAGGCTTTTTGTTTGAAACAGGCCCAAAGCGGGAAGCAAATTCTTTAGTTCAATTGATCATCACAGTTCCTCCTTTCACAATGGCCATGCCGTTGCCCGCTGACAGCTCATTACCGGGTCCGCCTTGGGCCTTGAAACTTGCCTGGGCTTTGGCGTTTATATTGATGCCTTCCACCTTTACATCAGTAGTGGCTTTCAAGGTGATGTCTTTTATGCTGTTCAAGGTGATCCCGTTTTTGTCAAGGATTAGTTTGTTTCCGTGCTGGTCTTCCAACTTGATCAGTTTTTTGTCCTCACTGAGCAGTACCGTATTTCCTGCGGGTGTTTCAATGGTAAGCGTCTTTTTCTCATCGTTGAACAGCACCTTCATCTTGCCCCGGGAGACATAGCCTTTCTCAGGATTGTCATCAGACGCGGTTAGGGGCGCCGGTTTGGCACTGCTGTGGCACATGCCCAGCACTACCGCCTGCATAGGGTCATTGTTGAAAAATCCTACCACTACCTCATCTTGCAGTTCGGGGCGGAAGAACGTACCTCTCTGGGAGCCCGCATCTAAGGTGGCTACCCGCGCCCAGATACCTTCGTTCTGGCTGCTGATGACGGGCAACCGTACTTTGATGCGGTCCTGCCCCGCAGGGTCTTTCTCCAGTTGTGTGACAATGCCCACCTGCAAACCCGTGATGCCCAGGTAGGGCTGGGCCGAGGTTCCCGGGTGTGTGCGTTGGGTAAACCAATCGGGGTTAAGGCCCAGCTGCACATCTGACTCCCAGTTGCCGTTGGAGATTTGATGCCGAACCCCAGAGATGAAGGCTGGTCCTTTGAACCTATCACCCACTCCCTTCAGCTCCACTAGTTTACCCGGCAGCATTTGCGCCAACCCCTGGCACCGTACCCGCCCCCTGATTTTGGCCAGGCGGTGTTTCATCAGTTTGGCATTGGCTACCTCTCTAAGCACCGGTTCTGGTAAATGCCCGCTCTGTGGTTCAGGCTGTAGTTCTGCCTTGAAAACCTGGGCTAATTGGTTTGCAGACAAATTGCCGTTTAATTTGATTTTGGGCTCCACTCCTTCGGCCAGCTTCATCTCATGAGCGGCAGGATCCCAGGACTGAACTTTGAGTGCGGAAGGCTGCACCCGCGTATCTATTTCAGCATCCAGTTCCAGCAGGGTGGCTCCATATTGCAAGACCACCACTGGCTCCTGTTCTACCCTGGGCTTTTCAACCTTCACCTTTCCATCACTCACCAGGCAAATCATACCGTTCTGGTCCAGGCGGGAAAGTATAAAATCCCAATCAGTAGCGTGGAACTGCACCAACTGGGGGTGGATGAACCTGGTTTCTTCTACTTCCCGTGTAAGGCCATGTCGTTTCAGCAAATCTTCTGTCACTACACTGTCTTGCTTGTCCTGGTAGTACTGGCTGCGCGGGGCTAGAGTCATTTTCACGGCCTCGTCCTTGCATTCTACTGTCAGAAAAGAGCTGTTCTTGCGCACTTTGATGCTGTGCCGCACCACAATTCCTTTGAAGATGGTTTCGTCCTGACTTCCGTAGCCAGCCTTGATCTCAATCTTTTTGCCGGGCACAAACATCTCCTGGTCACTGATAGCAAAGGTTTCAGCAGCAGCCTCGCCGTCCAGCATCACTAGGGTGGCAATCGGGATTCGGTTCACTTCCTTACTCACCACAATAGATACCACGTGCACAGTGTCAGAGACCTGCTTTTCGTCAGAGAAAATCTGAAAGGTACAGACGTCTGTTGAGGCGGAGGTAGGAAGAGTTCTGGTGCTGGTCATTTGGCAACGGGCGGAAAGAAGAGCGTTTGACCGGCAGAAAGGCGCCGGAAGTTGATGAGTCCATTGGCTTTGGCTACCTGCAGGTAGCGGCGGGGATCTTCGTAGAGTTGAAAGCACAGCAGCGGCAGGTTGTCACCGGCCAGCACCTGACGTTCATGGGTCAGATCAGGGGATTGTTTATTCTCTTTGGCTACCCGTAGGTTTTCTTCCACACTTCCTTTGAATTGGGCTTTAGCCACTGCCCGTATGGGGGTGCCATCAGGTTTAAAGAGCTTGAAGGTGATCTGCAATGACTCAAGTCGGCATTTAAATAAACTTACGCCCCACACCAGTTTGAAGTGTCTGGTTTCATGGATGGGCCCATGGAAATCTGTGAGTAGGTTTCTAAACTTCTTGAGCTCTGCCCAGATATCAGAACTGGGGCTACCTTCTATAATACCAGTACTATCAAATAGGAATTCAAAGGAAAAATTCTCAGGTTTGGTATGCACGTACTTTTGCTGTTTTCCGCTGGTGCCTTGCCCCTGCTCTTCCGTAAAGACCACCTTGTAATCTAACTGGTATGTTTCTGGGTTAACCACCACCAGGTATTCACCTGCATAGGAAGTATCACTTAGATCTGCCTTATCATACGCGATGATCTTCATTTTCTCTAACTTGCCGGTATCTGCCATGGCTTTTTGGTTAACGTTCTTCCCGTTGCCTTAAGAGATACATTACCTGTTCCACACATTCTGCAATCACCGCCTCACGGTCCTCCCCGTTTAAGGCCATGGCGTTTGTTCTGAAAGCATCTGTTGCACCTGCTCCATCTCCGGAGGAAGCCCCTTCGGTGACCACTACTTTGATGTGCAATTCCCTAATCTCAACCGGCATACATTTGTTAGTTGATGGTAAAATAGTTGTAGCGCAACTCTAAGGTTTCAATGACCAGGGCATTGTTCTCGGCATTGAAATCAGTCACCGACCATTTTTTAGGCCAGGCATTGACAATGTTCCAGCTTTTAAGCGGCTCATGCTGTTCATTGAGCAAAGTCACTAACAAGGTGGCCGGCACGAACTTCTGGCTCTGGAAGGCATTTTGGCACCAGGCAAACACCTTGGAGTTCATGGTCAAAAATCCGCGTTTCAAGACCAAATCAGGGTACTTGGTCCGGACGGGTAGCACGTGTTCGAACCGGTTTTCCCCGCCTTCCTTGAACGTCTCGGTCTCAAACTCCACGGACAGACCCGTCACCGACTGAAAACGGGTGTCGTTGTCTTCATTGCTCACGTTGGTGAACTCCACCCTGAAATGGAACCCGACCGGTGGATAATAGCCCGCCATAACTTGTTCTATTTCACCAGACTCAGCCCTTCATGAGCAATCTCAATGGTTTCAATGGCTACCTCATTGCCATCTGCTTTGAGATCACTGGCCTGCACCTTGGTAGGAAATGCGTTGAGGGCTTTCCAGACGAAAACCGGTTCGTGGGTTTCATTGAGCAGCTTGATGGTGATGTCGCGCCGTTCGGTTTTGCCCAGCATGCTGGTTTGGTTAAACCAGTCGTAGAAATCGGTTTTGCCCACGAAGGTGCCCCGCTTCAGGGTGATCTTTTCGTCTTTGGCAAGACCCGGCATGGAAATCTTGCGGTAAGAGCGGCTTTGGCCTTCGCGGTATTCGATGATATCTACCTGCGTGGTCAGGCCTGTGACTTCGGTGAAGCCTATTTTGTTCCCGCCCCACTCAACCTCAAAGTGGAACTTGGGTAATGGATATTCGGCCATGTTTTTCAGTTAAAAAGTACGCATTCTAAAGCGGAATCAATGTGTGGGAAATTCACCCGAGGGGAAAAATCGTTTTAAGGCCTTTTTCATAAAACTGGCTTAAAAACAGCTTTCCTCCGGCGTTTGGCAAGTCTCAGGACTCTGGCATTTTGTGAGAGAAGCGAAGGATGATGAACTCCGCTGGACGGACCACCGCCAGCCCTACCTCCACGATCATGCGGCCTTCCAGAATATCCAGCGGGGTCATGGTCTTACCCAGGCCCACGGCCACATAAAACGCGTGTTCGGTAATGGCCCCTTGCAGGGCTCCCTGTCGCCAGAGGGTGGTCAGGAAGTTCTCAATCATGGCCTGCACTTTCACCCAGGTTCCTGCGTCATTGGGCTCAAACACGAATTGCTCCGTGGCTTTCTTGCTAGATTCAGTGACCATGTTGAAGAAGCGGCGCACGCTCACGTACCGCCACTCGTTGCTATTACCGGCCAAGGTGCGGGCTCCCCATACCAGCGTACCTTTGCCGGTAAAGGCCTTGATCACGTTGATGGACTTCCCGAAGTTGACATCCACGTTCAGCTCTCCGTTCTGCGACTCTTCCAATTTAACTGACGGCCCCACCACATTAACCAGACTCTCATTTGCGGGAGCTTTCCAGACACCGCGGGCGGCATCTACGCGGGCGTACAGCCCGGCAATAGCCCCGGAAGGTGGTAGCAGAGCGGTTTGTTCTTCCAGGTAGGAGATGACGTTTCCTAACACCGGAATGCGGCGCAGAACATCAGCCTCAGCGGCTTCCTCAGAATTCTGGGCATCGCGGAGCAGGTTGGTGATGAGGGTATACAGTCCATTGAAAATAGTGTCGCCGCGTTTCTCGATAATTTCTCGCAGGTTTTTGACTGCGTCTTCACGAGCCACGTCAGAATCAGCGGAAGCATCGGCGGTGAGGGTCAGTCCGGCAAGGTCTGCATCTTCGTCTAAGCCATCTTCTATGGCAGTATCCAGGTCCACAAAGTCCCAGGTACGGCCGCCCTTGTCATTGATACTGGCGATGCCTGGGTCACCCACTATTTTATCATCCTGGGAGAGCACTTCCACGCCAAACAATTGCCGGAGGTACAAGGGCGGCGTTCCGCCAGTAGGAAATAAACGTTCTTTGAAATCGGCATGTAAAGAGCCCGTGAGTAAGGCCGAGGAGCCACTTCTTAGACCTTCGTCAATGAAGACATCTACTATCTGGTACAGAAAATCCCAGACGGTGGTGTAGCTGGTTTTGACGGGCGTGATGTCTGCGTAGTTGCCGGCCAGCGTGGTAATGGCACTGTAGAAAGCAGCTTTGCGCTCCTGGTACATTTCCTCCAGCGATGCCTTGGTGCCCAGAAAGGTACTGAAAGCACTGTTCAGCCTTTTCGAACTGTCCACAAGGTTGTCTAGCTCCTTCAGGTTGTTTTGGGTGGTCGTATCAGTGATTTGCACATAGTCGGCGCTTCCCCAATCAACAGTGGCCCCGAATTTGGTTACCTTGCCTTTCACATCACGGTAGCGCACCTGGCGGGGCAGGTTGATGCGCAGGTACGGGTAGTAAGCGGCCCCAAACTGCAGGTTGCCCATGCCAATGTTGGTGCGGAAGGTGTCAATGTCTGTTTTCCGGTATTTTTCGTCAGAGGGGTTCGCAATTTTCACATCTGCGATCAGGAACCGGTCTTTCAGCGCAAAGCATTGTTCCAGCGCGACCTTGTGCAAATCGCCTAACTTGTTAGCGTCTAGTTTGATCCCATCCGGAAAAAGGAGAAGAGTGGGTTCGTCTTCTTTCCGCAGCTCGGCTAAGGCGCTTTCCACGGCCGTGGTCATGTCGCCTGCCACAAACGTGTTGGGGAATTTACCCAGAGATACAATGTAGCACTTGCCACCCCCATTCCGGAAATACATCCGGAGGCTATCATATAAATAATAAGTGCTTTCTACCGTGGCGGTCTTCACGGTGTTGCTCACGCTGAGGCCTACTCCTGTCACGTTCAGCGGCGGACTGCCCCCAAATAACTCCTCAAACTCCACCAGAGATTCCAGCCGGGTAGGCGTAAGTGCGTAGTCTTTGCCCCCGAAGGCGGTGCGCTGGGTATAGCCTATGAACGCCGGCACCGCCGTGTCTACGGCTGCTATGGAGGGCGGAAACTTGGGGACCTCGTCTATGTAAACACCGGGCACCCGCAGGGTAGATAGGTTCAACATGGCTATGGTGGGTTAAAGTATTGGTTATTCGTTTATGGTCTGTTTTTCTCAAATCTGCCCCAAATGAAGCTTGAAAACTAGGGCATTCTTGCTATCGCCGGCCCCCGTTAAGAGGCTGTAGTTGCTGAGTCCGCTTTTGCCGGAAATCTCAATTTTACCCCAGGCAGCGCGCGGCATGGTTTCCTCCCTATCTCGTAAGCTTTGGCGGCTGGCATAGTTGATTTTATTGTCAACGGACTTCCAAGAAGCGGTGTCAGTAGCAGGGGCTCCTTTGTTTTTGGCGAGGGCCAAGAAATGCTTTCCCTCTTTTTGCACAAGGTCGCCGGGGAGGTATTCCTCGGTGGCCAGGTAGGTTGGTAAAGGCAGGGTGAGATGCGGGTAAGTTGCCCCAAAAACGCGCGACCACTGGTTCCCGAATAAATACAACCCGTTCTCGTCGGCTGCTTTTACTTTGAAAGACAAGGCCGTTTGCTCTGATACTTTAAGATTGAGCCACTTCAGCCAAAAGCTTAGCACTACCTTTTCCAGCTTCGCCATGGGTTTACGGGTCTCTGGTAAAGTATCTGCCAGTAATGCGAACAAGGCGAACCCTGTTTTGGTAAGCTTCATTACCAACCCATTTCCTCGCATGGCCTTTTGGGTAGAGGCGTCTGGTTCTATCTGTAGCCATTCCCGCACATCATAGCTCCTCCGTTTCTGGGCTTTGCGGGGAGCGGGTAGGTCCTGAGTGCCGTCATATACTTTTCCGCCCTCGTCCAGAAAGAAATGGTGCAGAATCTCAACCGTTACCAATTGCTGGTATCTTCGCTTTGTGCTTTCCATGGCGAACTAAACAGGAGATTTATGGCCTATCTTTTCTTCTATCTCCAAGATCACAGAACCGCCTTCGGTTACCGCTTCCTGCTTCAGTTCTAGCAGGCGCATCATGTACAGCACCGAGGGGTGCTGCTTGCCGCCCAAGGTTCCCCACAAATGGTTGAGTTCCTCAAAGGTGGGCGAGTACAAATCCACAATAATCTTAAACTCGCTTAGGCGGTCATAGTCAATAAAGCCACCGCTAACCCCCACGTTGCTGTTGGTATGGGTAAAGATGCTCTTGTGCTGAAAAAACCGGACGAGCCGCGAAATGTAGGTCAATGCTTTCTCGTAATCACGGGTGGTGGCAGAGAACAGCACGAAGAGGTTCACGAACACCGGCGGGTTGAAATACTCTGTTTTCAAGGTGGCGTTATTGGCGAAGGAGTAAGGACCGTTTTTGAGCGTCTTTTCTTCCCGCATATTCACCAATGTCACCACAATCTTTTCCCTCAAGTCAGGGTTATCGGTCCCTGTGGGTGATTCCAGCACGGAGATATTACCCAGCACCACCGTATCTTCCACGGCTGTCTGAATACCCTCAAAGAAGGTATTCAGCTCTGAGACCAGAATCTTGAGAGCGTGGGAAATCACGGTTAACGAATGTGAAAGAAACCTGGAAGGTGAATCTTCATCAAAATTTGTAAGCCTCCAGAAAGCTTTTCTGGGTGGGGAATCTACGGCTATAGGTAAATCATGCTTGGGAGCGATTTTGGGCTCCTTTGGACAAATCTGCCTTTAAATGACATTCACAAAAAAGCCTTTCCTATACTTTGGTAACTCTGCAAAAGAAATCCAGTGAATTAACGGGAAGACCTTATAAGGTTCGTTCCTCCAGAGGTAGGAGGTGGGGCGGGTTTTCCGGTTGAGCCGGAAGGAGAAGATCAACTGAACAACGCGTTCCCAAGACAGAGAAGTAGCTTACTGCCTTAGCACATGTTCAAACTTTGTTTTTGTGCTGCATTTAGCACAAACGAATCCTGGCACAATATTCTTGATCAGAAGTATTGTGAAAGAATATATATCTGAGGCCTAATCTAGTAAATTAATACAATTTGCACAAGCTTATGTCTAATTTATTTTCATAAAAGTTTCTGCGCAGATGCGTATGAAATCTTCAAAAATGGAATATGGAGACGTGTAATTAACAAATCTGGCTCTCAATTAAATAGCTGGGAACACAAAAGTTTTTGGACTAGGGAAAACAGGTGTAACCATCCCCCTTTGCCCCCATTCAAAGGAGCAGGACCGTTCAGTTCTACATTGAAGGACTAACCTGCCAGGAAGCTCATTGCCGTTCTTTCTGAGTTTGAGGCCGCCGCCTCACTGATTTGCAAACTTCAGGTCATCTTAGGTCCAAGTTATAAACTTGAACCATCTGCCTTTTTAGAACTTAACGGCCCTGCCTGAAGGATGGGGTTCGGTAACCTAAAGAGTGTGCTACTTGGTACAAACAAAAAACGCTGTTAATGAATCAGTTTAAGACAAGACTTCAGCAAGCATTTAAATTATTTTCCAAGGCCACTCAGGGTATAGGTAAACTTAAAACTTAAAAAGCTTAAAATCCTCTATTTGCAAATTGCGTGCAAATAAAAAAGCCACTTACAAGTTTAACCTTATAAGTGGCTGATTTCTAAGTGATCCCGTTTGGATTCGAACCAAAGACCTACTGCTTAGAAGGCAGTTGCTCTATCCAGCTGAGCTACGAGACCATCGAAACAAAAATGAGTAATGGAGAATGTCTGTACATCCAACATTACTCATCTTTTTTCGTCGGGGTGGCAGGATTCGAACCTACGACCTCCACATCCCAAATGTGGCGCGATACCGGGCTACGCTACACCCCGAGTCCTGCAATTACAAAGTGACCAACTTCACTAAACTTCCGTTCTCCGTAATCGCGGTGCAAAGATATGAAATGAAATCTTCTTTCCAAATTTAATTTTCAAGAATATTTCGCGGAGAGAGGGGGATTCGAACCCCCGGTACCCTTTAGAGGTACGGCAGTTTAGCAAACTGCTGGTTTCAGCCACTCACCCATCTCTCCGGGCTAGCTCTTTCGGTTAAAGAGTGTGCAAATATAGCCGCTTAAAAATGAGATTACCAAAGCCCCCGCTAAAAAAATTTACAGGCTTGCCCCACTCCACGCATCATCGGCTTAGCTGCCAGCAAATTAGAATCAGGTATTCTGTGAAATTTATTTTCTACCACAACGTTTACCATAACAGCCAACCGACTTTTTAGCGGTTTTCGGCTGTAGGGAGAAGGCAAACGCATTTGTTTCTTTCTTTATAACTTGCCGCCGTACTGAAAAAACGCTCTCTTTACCCCATGACCTGGTACCTACCGTTTACTTCTATAGAGTTTTTTTTCTTTCTCCTGTTTGGGGTGCTCTATGGCGGCTACTTGTACCGGATAAAGCGGTTGGCCCAGCAGTTCAAACAAAAGGCGAATGCCATCTGGATAAAAGCCGTTATCCGGAGTATATACATGGCGCTTCTCATTGTGGCGTTGCTGGGGCCCTCTTTTGGAGCCATGACCAAAGAGATAAGAACCAACGGCAAAGATGTTTTTCTGGCGGTAGACCTTTCCCAGTCTATGAAAGCCCAGGACGTGCCGCCTTCGCGCTTGGAAAAGGTAAAATTGGAATTGCAGGAGTTTATCCATAACTCCAACGCAGACCGCGTGGGGCTCATTGGCTTTTCTTCTGAAGCCTTCGTGCTGAGCCCCCTCACCTATGACCAAAGCGCGCTTGAACTCTTCGTGCAGTCGCTTAGCCCCACGTTGGCTCCGCCGGAGGCAGCCCAAATCCAACCCGTTTTAGAGCTGGTTCAACAAAAATTCAAGGAAAGCGAAACTAGCCGCGAAACGGAGCGCTCCAAAATAGTGGTCATCTTCTCAGATGGCGAAACCTTCGGGGAAAATGTGCAGGCAGCGGTCAGGTCGCTGGTAAAACAAGGAATACGCGTGTACTGCGTGGGTATTGGCACATATGCGGGCGGCAGAATTCCGGAAGGGCGCAGCTTCAAGAAAAATAGTCAGGGCGAAATAGTACTCACCAGATTAGAGTCTGGTCTTTTGCAAGAGGTAGCGCTTCGTACCAAAGGCGCTTACTTTGAAGTAAACCAGCAGATAAGTGAAATGCCCCGGCTGCTCAGTGCCGTAAATTCAGTTAAAAGTGAGTTGCGCCAAACCAAAGTGGTGGAGGTAGCCGCTAACAAATACCTTTATCCCTTGCTGGCGGCCCTGCTGCTCATTGCGCTGGATGTATTATGGACCATACAGGTGCTGAAGATATGAGATACTGGTGGCTTATTTTTTTGCTTGCCTCCGCCCCGCTGGACGGTTTTCAGCGCATCGCGCTCCGCAACCAGTATGCCCAGCAGGCGGAAGCCGCCTACAAACAAAAGGAATATCAACAGTCCGCGGCCTTGTACGAGAAGGTACGCGAAACCGAACGCGAAGAGTCCCATTCCTCGGTGGTGTTAAACTTGGCGCATTCGTACTTTCATCTGCATGAGTACACCCGGGCCTCCCCTTTGTACCGTTCGCTGCTGAAAACCACAGACAAAGCACTTCTCTCTACGGTTGCCACCCAGCTAGCTATCATTGAAGCCGAAGAAGGTAATTACCCCAAGGCGCTTACTTACTGCAAACAGGCGTTGAAAGCCGATGAAACTAACCAAGCAGCCCGCTACAATTATGAGTTGCTTCAGAAGTACCTCCTGCTGCACCCTGAAAAACGACAGATGCCTCCCCCACCGCCAAAACGTTCTCCCCAGAACGGCTCGGGCGGTGCCCAACAACCCAATGCAGCGGGTAGCTCCAGCGCGCAAGGTTCCGGCGGAGCCGATGCTACGGGGACAGGTAATTCAGCCAACGGCGGCGGAGAAGCAAATGCGCAGAATGGCCCGGGTAACGCAGATCAGCGGCAGAACTTCGGGAATACGCCTGGTCTGAACCGAGGCCTGAGCGACCGCGGCAACCAGAACAGCAACGGGAACGGAGGCAACCCACGGAACAACCAAGCAGGTCAGACCGATGATGCTTTGCTGCAAACCCGTTTTGAGCGACTGAAGAAATTGCAACTCAGCCCTGAGAAAGCCCGCCAGTTGTTAGACGCCATGCGCCAGGAGGAAGCCCAATACCTGCAACAGGTACCGCGCAGAAAAACAAAGCAAACAAATAAAAACGCCCCAGACTGGTAGTAGTGCTGTTGTTTTAAGGCTGTTTTCAGGAAAGTAGATTCAAAACAAAGCGGTGTGCTCTGTTTGTTTTAAAGCGTAACACTCGCATCTGTTTTCGGCCTGTTTTCATAAAATATGCTTAAAAGCGCCACAATGCGGTATAGGATGTTAGGCCGTCCTGCCGGTGTTTCCCGGCGAGTCTCGAGACTCGCTTCATCCGGAGGCACGAGACGGAAGTCTCCCGCCAGTATCCAGTGCTTTTTAAACCTGTTAGGTCTTGGGAATCTGCAGGTTTTTTCGTTTTCAGCCGGTTTCCATAAATTTAGCCGGAAAGCAGTTTGCCCCTTAGTACGGTCAGCGGATGATGAACTCACAATTACAGCCTACGCGTAGATTCTAACGTTTAATGGAGGAACTCAGAACTCATTCTACCTAACAAGCGTTTGGTTATTTACCGCAGAAAAAGTAATTTCAATCCGACAATCTGGAAAACGCTACGGATCGCTAGTTGTAACAAGCTACATCAGTCTTCTAACTTGTCAGGTTCTTGCTCAATTTATCAAAACATAAGCATTGATACTCAATGGAAAGCACAAGCAATAGAATAAAAGAAGTTTACGTCATCTCAGCTGTTCGTACCCCCATCGGGAGTTTTGGTGGGGCGTTGGCAAGTTTGACCGCTCCTCAGTTGGGGGCCATTGCCATCAAAGGTGCTCTGGAGAAAGCCGGCGTTGACAAAAGCCTGGTCCAGGAAGTGATCATGGGCAACGTGTTGTCGGCGAATGTGGGGCAGGCTCCCGCACGGCAAGCCGCCATTGGGGCCGGTTTAGGCTATGAAGTGGAATGCACTACCATCAACAAAGTGTGTGCCTCGGGTTCTAAGGCCATCATGTTCGCCTCGCAGGCCATTATGCTGGGTCATAAAGACATTATCGTGGCGGGCGGCATGGAAAGTATGTCCAACGTGCCGTATTACCTGGACAAAGCCCGTTTTGGGGCGAAGATGGGTCACGGACAGATGATTGACGGCTTGGTGAAAGACGGCCTCTGGGATGTCTACAACGACTACCACATGGGCAGCGCCGCCGAGAACACTGCCCGCGAGTTGGGCATCACCCGCGAAATGCAGGACGAATACGCCATCAGCTCGTACCGTAAATCGGCCGAGGCCGCCAAAGCCGGTTTCCTGAAAGATGAGATTGTGCCTGTAGAGATTCCGCAGCGTGGCAAAGACTCCATCTTCATCACCGAAGACGAGGAATACAGCAAAGTGAACTTCGAGAAAATCCCGGGTTTACGGCCTGTTTTTGAGAAAGAAGGCACCGTAACAGCGGCCAACGCCTCTACCCTGAATGACGGTGCTGCCGCCCTGTTGCTCATGAGCAGAGAGAAAGCCGAGGAATTGGGTTTGAAACCAATCGCTAAAATCCTGGGCTTCGCCGATGCTGAGCAGGAGCCGAAATGGTTCACCACCACCCCGGCCCTGGCCATTCCTAAAGCCTTGAAAGTATCTGGGGTATCACCGTCTGAGGTTGATTTCTATGAAATAAACGAAGCGTTTTCGGTGGTTTCTTTGGCCAACAACCAAAAACTGGGATTGGAAGGCAAGAATGTGAATGTGTATGGCGGCGCGGTTTCTTTGGGACACCCGCTGGGAGCTTCCGGCGCGCGTATTGTCACAACGCTCATCAACGTGCTGCATAAAAACAACGGCAAAATTGGTGTGACTGGCATCTGCAACGGCGGCGGCGGTGCCTCTGCTATTGTGCTGGAGCGTATGTAATCTAGATTGAACTATACTAATTGCAAAAAGCCTTACGTTACAAGTAAGGCTTTTTTTATTGTTTTGTATTCATGAAAAGGATTTTGTTTCTAGTAGCGTTTGTGTTGTTGAACCTTGGCCTTGGGCTAGATTCACAGGCGCAGATACGCGTGGTTACCTATCATGATTCGCTGCAAACGGCCATCAAAGAGGTGTACTTCCTCAAATCGTCGGCAGACTCGGTCATGCACGGCTACTACCGCAAATACTACTCCTCCGGTGAACTGGAGGCTATGGTCAAAGTGGTAGAAGGTAAACGCGACAGCCTCTATACGGAGTTCTTCCCCAATGGCAAACCTAAACTGACGGTTCCCTACAAAGACGGAAAAAAGAACGGTCCTTTCTCCGCCATCTATCCCAACGGTAATAAATTGCAGGAAGGTCAATATGCGAATGACTTGCAATACGGCCCTTTCAGAAGTTACCATGAAAACGGCCAACTGAAACAGGAAGCCACGTTTGTAGACGGTTTTCCCGAAGGCTCCGTGAAAGAGTATTTCCCCACGGGCAAGCTGAAGTCTGAGCTTATGTATTCTCGCAAAGTGCAGAGCGGGGTTGCCCGCACATTTCACCCCAACGGCGAAAAGGAGTCTGAGGCCAATTACCGCAACGGCATGCTGGAGGGCGGCTACAAAACCTTTTATGACAACGGCCAACTGGAAACCGAAACCATCAGCGAAGGCCCTACCAAACCGGCCAAACTTAAAACCTACTATCGTTCCGGCAAGCTCATGACCGAAGGCAGCGTAGTGGCGGGCAAGCCCGAAGGCCCTTCCGTCTCATACTATGAAAACGGGCAGCGCCGCAGTACCCTCACCTACAGCAAAGGTGTGCGGGTAGGTTTGGCCCAGGCTTTTGACGAGAACGGGAAACTGCAGCAGGAAATCCGTTACAGCAACAATGAGCGGGACCGCAAAATCACCCGTTTCTATCCGTCGGGAACCGTTGCAGCCCAGGAAGAATTCAAAGACAACAAACGCGTAGGCACCTGGCAGGAATTCCACGCCAACAAGCAGTTGAAAACCTCAGAGCCGTACAAAAACAACCGCATCAACGGCGAACGCCTCTCCTATTATGACAACGGCCAGGTCGAATCCAAAGCCACGTACCTGAACGGCAAGATCGTGAGCACGTTAATCACCTATTTTCCGTCTGGAAAGGTGAAATCAGAAACGCTCTACAAAGACGGCCTCCGCTACGGCACCTTCAAACAGCTTTACGAGAACGGCAAAACCGAAATGGCGGGCACCTTCCGCAACAACCGCGAAACCGGCACCTGGACCTACTTTGACGAAACCGGCAAACAACTCAAAAAAGTAG
Organism: Rufibacter sp. JT3400010; assembly: GCF_054956755.1. Classification (NCBI taxonomy): domain Bacteria; kingdom Pseudomonadati; phylum Bacteroidota; class Cytophagia; order Cytophagales; family Hymenobacteraceae; genus Rufibacter; species Rufibacter sp. JT3400010. The sequence goes on from NZ_JBUDXA010000012.1 coordinate 67,650, forward strand.
AATACCGCAACGGACAAGTGGTGGTGGCAGACAAAAAGTAAGGCCTAAATGGACACCTTGTGTTATGTGTACTGTTCTATAACATTTTCCTTTAGACCTAAGAAACTCCAGTCACTTACACATTTGCTTCTAAGAATTTTTAACATACAAGCCTTTTATGGCTTTTAAAACTGCTCTCCTTTACTCTTAATGGCAGTTAGCTTAAAAAATATTTTAAATATTAATACACTAGTTTTGATGTTAGCAGACTTAGTACACGTAGCTACTTCTATCTTTTTGAATAATAAATATTTAACTCATTTATAACAAACGATGATTTTATAAATGCTTTTGACTTAAATTCAAAAAAACATTTATAAAATGCAAAAATTCTACCTCTTAATTCTTGTAGTCTTCTTCTGCCATCCACTTCTAGCGCAGAAGAACAAAGATGATCTCTTCATGCCTTTTGAGTTCCAGAAGGCATATAGCAATGGAACCAGAACGAAAACAGGCCTTGTTTCTGAAAAGTACAGCCAAAACCGTTCAAAATACCGCATCAAAGCCACCATCAACCCTGCCACCCGTTTACTCACGGGCGAGGCTCAGATAACGTATTTCAATAACTCCCCAGACACCATAAAGACAGTTGCTTTTCATACCTATCATGATTTCTATAAACCGAATTCCCAGAAAGCAGCCATTTTAGAAACCGCTGCCAACTCCGGAATCTACCAGGGGTTCATCATAGACAAGTTGCTTCTGGGGCAGGAGTCAGTCAACCTGAAAGATCCCTTGCAGGCAAACTACCGAGGAACCAATTACGCGGTACGGCTGAAGCAACCTCTCCTACCCCATACCACGCAGGAGTTGACCATCCACTGGAATTATGTGATTCCTGGAGAAGGATTCCTGCGGAGCGTCGCTATAGATAGTACCTCTATGATGGTGGGGTACTGGTATCCTGAGATGGCCGTACTAGATGATATAAACGGGTGGGACCAGATTCCATTTGATGCCGCCACGGAGTTCTACCACGACTTCTCTGATTATGAAATTAGCCTGACCATCCCCAATAACTTCACGGTGTGGGCCTCGGTTGCGCCAGAAAACCCTAAGGAAGTGTTCCCGCCAATGGTACAGCAAAGGCTTGAACAGGCCAAAAAAAGCAAAAAGCCAGTCCAAATCCTGACCGCAGCTGATTTCAAGTCTACTTCAACCGGTACCACCACATGGAAATATGAGGCAAAAGGTTTCCCTGACTTTGCCTTTGCCCTGAGCGACCATTACCTATGGGATGCGAGCACGTACCAAGATGAGAACGGCGACTATTTTGTGCATACCGCCTACCCAGTGAAGCACCCCCAATTCGCCTCTGTGATGCCTACTATACACACTTCTTTGGATGTGTTCCACCATACCTTTCCGGTGTATCCCTTCCCTTACAAGCACTTTACCATATTTAATGGATTGAAAGGCGGAGGCATGGAGTTTCCGGGTATGGCCAACAACGATGCTCCTACTGCAAAACAATTAGAAAATCTTACCCTTAAAAACACCACAGATGAGGAGGTGATTCTTGGGCTAACATTGCACGAAATGGCGCATATGTATTTTCCTTTCCTGATGGGAATACAGGAGAAAAAGTACGCATGGATGGATGAAGGTTTTGCGGTTTTTGCTGGTTTTTTCACCAAGCCTATATTTCTAAACACTAACTGGGATGAGTTTGGTTTAGGATCACAAAGTATTGCCCCAATGATGGTGCCCTCTTATGAACACCTTAGTTCCGGTGCTAATTCGTATGTTATTGGTTCAGCAGCCTACCACTCCCTCTACAGACTTTTAGGCAAAGAGGAGTTCTTGAAAGCGCTACACGCCTTTATGAATGAATGGAAATACAAGCACCCCACGCCTTATGACCTTATGTATACCTTTAACAGAGTATCAGGCAAAGACCTGAATTGGTTTTGGAAGAGGTGGTATTTTGACTGGGGATATCCTGATTTAGGTATTACGTCTGTCAAAGGCAAGACAGTGGTGGTAGAAAACAAAGGAGGCAGACCCCTGGCATTTACCGTATTGACAACGTTTAAAGACGGAACAACTTCAAAGCAGGAGATAAACCCCATTGTCTGGAAAAATTCTTCCAGCTATACCCATAAAATGAAGGCATCCAAACAGCCGCTGACCAAAGTAGAATTAATATTGCAGTTAGGAGGCGACGCTGAATCGAAAGACAATGTCTGGGTAAACCCCTTGCCATCGGTAAAATCTCAGCCTGCTGATTAAGTAGCAACTGGGTTAAAGTGAAGTCCTTAGGGTGTATGTGGCAGCAGCACTTAAGGGACGTCCTGTTTTCCATTCCATCATTGTTCCCTTACCAAAAAATGTTTTTGACATGGTTTTAAGAAAACTGGCCGAAATCAAAAAGATTTAATCCTTTACTCATTTAGAGCATCCCTCCCTTTTTATCTAAAACTATCATAGGAAATCTGTTTTATTTTCAACCCTGATTTTCAGAAAACAACCAATAAATAACCTAACACCAGTTAGGAACAAGCTCAAAAAATTTCTCCTATTGCGTTTTCCGCCGTACTTTAGTCGCTTAAACTAACCTAACAGACTATGACGGACGCCCTGAACACCGCCGCTCCTCTCCGCACGGATTGGACCATGGATGAAATTCGCGCCATCTATTATAAACCGGTATTGGAGCTCATTGTAGAGGCCAGCCAAGTTCACAAACAATTTCAGGCTACCGGTGAGGTGCAGGTATGTACGCTCCTCAGCGTGAAAACCGGTGGTTGTCCCGAGGACTGCGCCTACTGTCCGCAGGCGGCCCGTTACCACACCGGTGTACAGGCCCACAAACTGCTCAGCCATGAAGTGGTGCTGGACGCGGCCCGCAAAGCCAAAGAAGGCGGTTCTACCCGTTTCTGCATGGGCGCGGCCTGGCGCGAAGTGCGCGACAACCGCGACTTTGACCGCGTGCTGGAAATGGTAGAAGGCGTGAACGAAATGGGACTGGAAGTTTGCTGCACTTTGGGTATGGTAAACGAGTACCAGGCCGAGCGCTTGAAAGAAGCCGGTCTCTACGCCTATAACCACAACCTGGACACCTCTGAGGAAAACTACAGCAACATCATCACCACCCGTACCTACGGCGACCGTCTGGGTACCATTGAGAACGTGCGCAAGGCTGGAATCTCCGTGTGTAGCGGCGGTATCATTGGCTTGGGCGAAACCGATGATGACCGTATTGCCATGCTGCACGTGCTCAGCAACCTGCCGCAGCACCCAGAGTCAGTACCGGTGAATGCGCTGGTGCCGGTAGAAGGAACGCCATTAGCCGAGCAGCCGCGCGTGAGCGTATGGGAAATGGTGCGTATGATTGCCACCGCCCGTATTCTTATGCCTAAAACCATGGTGCGTCTGTCGGCGGGCCGTCAGGAAATGCCGGTGAGCGAGCAGGCACTTTGCTTTTTGGCGGGGGCTAACTCCATCTTCTCCGGTGATAAACTTTTAACTACGCCTAACCCCGGCTTCGCCGATGACAAAGCCATGTTTGAGCTGCTGGGCTTAAACCCGCGCAAATCATTCAAGGCCGAGACTGCCTGCGGCGGAACGGTAAGTGTTCCCGCGGAAGCCGCTCTTACCGCCGAATAAGCCACAGCCATGAAGGTGCCGGAACGGCTGTTGCGCCAATTAGAGGCCAGAAATCAGAAAGGCATCCTACGGAGTTTAACTTCGCCTGCTCCCGGTCTCGTAGATTTCAGCTCGAATGATTACCTGGGTTTGGCAGCCTCAGAGGTGCTGGCCCAACGCATCGCCGAAGAATTAGGGAATCAACCGGGGCACGGCGCCACCGGCTCACGGTTATTGAGCGGGAACACGCTGTATGCGCAGGAACTGGAAGAAGAACTCGCTCTTTTCCACCACGCAGAGGCCGCGTTGCTGTTCAATTCCGGTTACGCGGCCAACTGCGGTTTCTTTTCGGCGGTTCCGCAGCGCGGCGATACCATCTTTTATGACGAGGCCAGCCATGCCTCCATGAAAGAAGGAATCCGGCTCAGTTTTGCGCAGAGTTTCCCGTTCCGGCACAACGATGTGGAAGACCTCCGCAGCAAACTGAAACGGGCGCAGGGCGAGGTGTACGTGGCCGTAGAGTCATTGTACTCCATGGACGGTGATTTTGCGCCGCTGCAAGAATTGGGAACGTTGTGCCAGGAACAGGGCTTGTATCTGGTAGTAGACGAGGCGCACTCCAACGGTTTGTACGGCCCTAAAGGCGAAGGCTTGGTTTCAGCCTTACAGTTGGAACAACAGGTGTTCGCCCGCATCATGACCTTCGGGAAAGCCGTTGGTTGCCACGGGGCCGCAGTGGTGGGGCCGCAGGAGTTACAGCAGTTCCTGTTGAATTTCAGTAGGCCTTTCATCTACACCACGGCGCTTCCGCTGGCTTCCCTCATCGCCGTAAGGCAGGCGTACACCTTTCTTCCAGAACTCACCGCAGAACGGAACCGGGTGCAAGAACTGTCTGCGTATTATCAGTCGCGCACCGCTGACAAAGACGTTTCAGCCCTTTTTTCAGGAAACCAGGCCCTAAACGGAAGCCCTATTCAGGCCTGGCAGTTACCAGACCCGGCTGCTTTGCGGCAACTGGCTCATATTATCCAATCATCGGGTTTTGACGTGCGGCCGGTGTTCAGCCCCACCGTTCCGGCGGGCAAAGAACGCCTGAGATTAGTGCTGCACGCCTACAATACCCACGAGCAAGTACAAGAACTATGCAACCTTCTTCACCAGCATACCCCAAAAGATATTTCATTACCGGCATAGGCACCGATGTGGGTAAAACCATAACCGCCGCCATCTTTACCGAAGCCCTGCAAGCCGATTATTGGAAACCAGTGCAAGCCGGTAACCTGGAAGATTCAGACACGCACACCGTGCGCAGTTTAATCTCCAATACTCAAACTGTTTTCCACCCTGAGGCTTATCGCTTGCGGATGCCTGCTTCCCCGCACACGGCTGCGGCCGCCGAGGGAGTCCGGCTGTCCCTGGAGAAGATAGAGATGCCTTCTACTCCCAATAACCTGATTGTAGAAGGTGCCGGAGGGCTGATGGTGCCCCTGAACGAACGGGACTTGGTGCTGGACTTGATTCAGAAATTGCAGTTGGAAGTGGTACTGGTCTCCAGAAATTACCTGGGCAGCATCAATCATACGCTTATGGCCGCAGAAGTTCTCAAAAATCGCCATATTCTGGTAGCCGGAATTCTGTTCAACGGAGAGCCCAATGCTTCCTCTGAAGAATTCATTTTGAACTACACCCAACTCCCGGCATTCCCGCGCATTCTACAGGAAGATAGCTTTGATCAAAATACGGTTTCGCGCTATGCGCGGAACCTTAGAAACTACTTTGAAAACCATGGATAATAGCCTTTCTGCCCGTGACCAGTTGGTGAACTGGCACCCGTACACCCAAATGCAAACCGCTCCGCCCCCTATTGGCATTGTACGCGGTGAAGGAGCAGTCCTCTACTCAGAGGATGGAAAAGAATACATTGACGCTGTTTCTTCCTGGTGGGTAAACATTCACGGGCACGCACATCCGCACATCGCGGAGCGGGTAAGCCAACAGTTGCAAACCCTGGAGCACGTGATCTTCGCTGGCTTTACCCACGCCCCGGCGGTAGAACTCTCCGAGCGTCTTCTTCGGCTGCTGCCAGATAATCAAGCCAGAGTCTTTTACTCAGACAACGGTTCAACCGCGGTTGAGGTAGCCCTCAAAATGGCCCTCCAATACTGGTTCAATCAAGGAAAAGATAAAACAAAGATCATTGCCTTTGAAGGAAGCTACCACGGTGATACCTTCGGGGCTATGTCAGTCAGTGAACGGTCGGTATTCACCCGTCCGTTCCAGCAGTACTTGTTTGACGTGGAATTCCTGCCCGTTCCGGTACCCGGAAGCGAAGAAGCAGCCATTGCGCACTTAGAAAACCTGCTAACCCGCGGGGACATTGCGGCCTTCGTGTTTGAGCCTTTGGTGCTGGGAACGGCCGGCATGGTGATGTATTCCCCCGAAGCCTTAGACAAGTTAATCGCCCTTTGCCGCAAGCACCAGGTCCTCATCATAGCCGATGAAGTCATGACGGGATTTGGGAGAACCGGAAAACGCTTCGCCTGTGATTACGTAGCCCAGCAACCCGATTTGATGTGCTTTTCCAAAGGATTGACCGGAGGCACTATGGCCCTGGGCGTAACTACCTGTTCACAGGAAATCTATGCTTCTTTTCTGAGCGAAGACAAAACCAGAGCTTTCTTCCATGGCCATTCCTATACCGCTAATCCGGTAGCCTGTGCCGCTGGTTTAGCCAGCCTGGACTTGGTGGAAGACCCCTCATTTTTAGAGAATCTGGACAGAATCAGTGCCTCTCACGCTTCATTCGCCCAAAGCCTACAAGGACAGCCCGGAATCAAAACCTGCCGCCAGACTGGTACCATTCTAGCCGTAGAGTTTGAGGTGGGGCAAACCTCCTATTTCCATTCCTTACGGGATCAATTGTATAATTTGGCTCTGGAAAACGGCGTGCTGCTTCGTCCCTTGGGGAACATAGTGTACGTGTTACCGCCTTACTGCATCACTCAAACTCAATTGGAACAGGTGTACCTTGTGATGGAACAAATGCGCCAGTTGGTAGTAGAGGCGTTTTAACCTTCTTTTTAAGAATTTTAGCCAAGAAACAGATGGAAAAAGAACGGGAGTGGATTGTGATACGTGGGGTTGGTTCTGTCTCTGGACTGGGCGGAACACCGGAAGAAGTCCGGGCTTCCTATGCCAGCGGCAAAACCGCTTTTACTTCACTTTCCTCTTTGGGTTCAGACATATCAGTAGCTCCCCTCTCTCCTGCAGCCGAAGCACTCCTTCAGAAATTACTTTTGGAGAATCCTACCTATTCTTCCTTAGACCGCTCCGTGCAACTGGCAATTCTGGCCTCTAGGCAAGCAGTGGTTCATGCTGGTTGGAATTTGGATCGGGATACTTCCGTGGGCATCAACATAGGTTCTTCCCGCGGGGCTACCGGTTTGTTTGAACAGTTTTATGCCGATTTTCTGCAAAACCCCGGTAAACGTCTTTCGCCCACCGTTTCGCCTAGCACCACCCTGGGGAACGTTGCCAGTTGGGTAGCCAATGACCTGCAAGCCGAGGGCCCGCTCATCAGTCATTCTGTTACCTGCAGCACCGCTCTACAGGCGTTTGCAAACGGAGTAGCCTGGCTTAAAGCTGGCATGGCGAAACGCTTTCTGGTTGGTGGCACCGAAGCACCACTTACGCCCTTTACCATTGCCCAAATGAAAAGTATTGGCATTTACTCAAAGTATGCCGCCCATGACACCCCCTGCCGTCCGCTTAACAAGGAAAGCAACACTTTTGTATTGGGTGAAGGAGCTGCCGTTTTTGCCCTGGAAAGGATGAACCAAGCCGAAATTGAAAGCTTAGGGCTGATGCAAGTAGTGGTGGTGGAAGCAGTAGGCATGGGGTATGAACGTAGTCCCTCTAAGACGGGTATTTCAGCCGAAGGCCATCATTTCCAAAAAGCAATGCGAGATGCATTATCTCAAGCATCTCTGCCATCCTCGGCAATTGATACTATAGTCCTGCATGCCCCGGGAACCAAGGCGGGTGATGCGGCTGAGATGCAAGCTGTAAATGAAGTCTTCGCCAGTAAGCCGCCAATCTACTTTTCTAATAAATTTCAGATTGGTCATACATTAGGTGCTTCCGGCGCTTTGTCTGCAGAGTTGGCTTTTCTACTTTTAACTAGTGGAAACATAAAGCAACCCTCTTTCTTTCCTTCTGGGCCTCTCTCCACAAGACCAAATCAGATTATGATAAATGCTGCTGGTTTCGGTGGCAATGCGGCTAGTCTTTTATTAGGCGTAAGGAATTAGTTAGAATTCAGCTATTAAAATGAACGATGATCTTAGGTTATTCATCGTCCAAAACGGCACATTCGTCTAAAGCAACAATTGTTCTTAACAGATGTACATGGGTTTAATCTAAATATAATGAAATAGGACAATTTTAACTTCGATTCAAAAATTTTAAAATAACCATTATCTTAATTACAATACATTCAATCTAAAACAGCTATATAAATAATAGTGTAAGCACTTAAACACTGCATTCATCGAAATAGCACATTTAAAAGCTAAATGAAAGTTAGCTTTACATGATCTTAATAGTGCTATTTAGTATTAAACGTAGTGAATCAGTATTATCCTTTTCCTCCCCTATTTAAATTTAGCAGTTATCTTACTGCTATTATTCTTCTCTTATTATCATGCTGCGTTGGCCAAAAGGCTACCGCGCAAACCCCAGGAATGATCTTCCAGAAAGCCTTGAATCCGGGACCCACCACTTTGGACCCCAACAATGACGGGTATGTTTCCAGATTCAGTACCGGATTTGTGGGCACTGCTGACATGGGGGTAAACAGTGAAATCCCATTCAGATTCTTGCCACAAATGCCAACCACAAAAGGTCCCGAGCCACTGGCAGACCTAACCACAGGTTCTAACGGGGGGCACACAGACCTAGCAGATGTGCCTTTAGCAGTTGCTTATAATGGTACAGACTTGATATTTAGAATGAGGGTTGGAGGAAGCTCCACCGCCTCTAAAGGATATAGCTTTTTGTTAGATACAGATAATGTATTCAATAAAGTTAAGCTAGCGAATGGAACTTTGATAGACTATACCACGCCTTCAAAGGTGACCAACTTGGGGTTTGAATATGAAGTGGTTCTTGCTTTAAACTTTGATGTCATTATTTATAGACACAAAGGTAGTGGAGATCTAAACGATCCTATGACCAGTAACATCATCTGGCGAGGATCTGCCAATGGCGGCTATAATAAATACTTCCAGAAAGCTGTAGCTGCTTCAAAAGCTGGTGGAGACACAGATTACTTCTTTGACTTTTACGTGCCGTTGTCTGCTTTTAGTGCAGATGGAGGAATTGGCATTTCCCCTTCTACCCCTTTGCGCTTAAGCGGCTCAACTGTGACAAGTGCCCAAACTGGCTTGGAAGGTACTATTTCTGATATTGGTGGTGTTAATGACAAGATGTATGGCAATGACAAAATCAGAATCTGGAAAGACCTGATTGCTGCCTTCCCTCCCACTACTCCGTTGCAAATTCAAAATGGAGACTTTTGTCAATCACCCGCGCCAGAAGCTCCCTCTATTTTGAACTCAGGCGGCCTTAGAACAAACACTACTATCATAACTGGTAAATCAACTGAAAATGGTGGTACTATTAAAATTTACAGAAACGGTACTGAAATTATAGCAAACAGCCCAGTAACAGTAAGTGAGGGCGCATGGTCGTTCGTCTTGCCAAATGGCACTACCTTGGCGCTTAATGATAAGATCACGGCCAAAGTAACTAGAGCAGCAACCTCAAATTGTCCTGAATTTACTTCTGTTTCATCTGCCACAGCAACGGTGGCTACCATCCAGTATGGTACCTGTACCGTAACTGCTCCTACTATCTCAGGCACTACTAACAAAGATGCTATAAGCGGTACTACTATTTACCCAGGCGCAGAAATCAGGATATATAAAGATGGGGTTTATCATGCCTCTACAACTTCTGGCACTACCCCTACCACTACTGGCGGAAGCATTTACAACTGGACATACGATAACACGGCCTTTTCTAGAGACTTTGGATACCCAAGAGATGCAAGCAACGCTAATGCTTCAAAGGATTATGCCACTATTAATGCTACCGTAACCCCTGTGAATGGCTGTCAATCTAAGAGATCCAATAGTTACTACATGAACTCTTCAGATCCTACTGTGCCCACTACTACAGGTACAACCCAAACCACGCAAGTACCGGTTTTATTAACTACTAGCCTATGTTCTGGCGCTACCAACATCTCTGGCACTTCTGAGCCCGGAGCTTTGATTTTCATGTATGTAAATGGTGTTCCGGTAAACCTGAATGGAGCAGGAGGCCTTGGAACCATAGCTCCCACTAACACCACAACAGGATTCTCCCTTATTACATATACAGCTCATGTCACTACTGCAGATGGAATCGCGGCTAATAATACTACCAGCACTGCTAATAACTCCAATTGGCAAATAGATATAGCACAATTCACCTTGCAACCAGGAGATAAAATTTCATTCAAAGCCGCAGTACCTAATAACTCTGGCTCAACCAAAACACCTAATTACCCAAGTGGGTATGAAGGCCTTTCAGCTTCAACCTCAGAGATAGAAATTGGAGCCTGCATTACTGCTACACCAACTATTTCCACAACTGCTCCCTGCCCATCTGTTTCCACTATCATGGGTACTTCTCCTGAGAATGGATCATTTGTAACAGTGTACAGGAGAATTGATGCCGAGGCAAATACTACTTCTGACACCCGTATTACTAACCCGGTAGAAGTTGTAAATGGTACTTGGACTGCTACCATCTTACCTGGTTTTTCGCCTTCCGTAGGTAATATTCTATATGCTGTAGCTTCGGCTCCTAATAAAAAAGATAGTCCTATCTCCAATTTTGCGACAGTTCAAACTCCAAGTTTGGCGGCCGACTTAGGTTTATCATTAAACTCAGTTAGGCAGGGAGCTACTACTGTTACTGGAACATCCACAACCAGTGGCACTGTCTTTATTTACATTGATGGCGTCAGAATTACAGAAACTGCTACTGTTTCTAATGCATCTTCAAGCAACCCCGCTACATGGACTGTTTCAATTACTGCTGCTAACCAATTAAACTTGGCACCTGGTATTCAAGTAAGGGCTTCAATACAACCATCATCTAGTTGTGAAAGCCAACAAACAGCTGCTCAGACTGTGACTTGCTATGCCCCTTCTTCCAGCCCTGTAATCTCTACTACCTCCCAAACAATTTGCCGTGGTAACTTAGCTACAGTGTCTATTAACGGAGTGGAAGAGGGTGTTGTATATCAATTATACAATGGAGAAACCGCCACTGGCCCTTCTGTAGTAGGAGATTTATTTAAAAGTACATCACTTACCTTAACATCAGGCCCCCTTAACAGCACAACCACTTTAAAAGTGAGAGCTTATAGGGTTGGTAATTCTTCCTGCACCGTTACTTTAAATGGTTCATCTGTAGTAACGGTTAACCCAGGCCCTACAGCTTTCAGCATTACGCCTGCTTCAGTAAATGTTTGCAATGGTGGAATGGCAACTGTTTCACTTTCTGGTTCTGAAAGCAATACTACGTACCGTATTCAGGTGTATGATGAAAATATAGACACGTATGTAAACAGTGGAAATTCAGTTGCTGGTACTGGCAGCAACATTTCACTTACAACAGCAGCTTTGTCGGGAAGTGGCACCTTCAAAGTGGTGGCTATTTCTGGTTCATGTACCGTGGACATGGGTAACACGTTCACTGTTTTTGTACCCGCCAAAAACTTAACTCTAACGCCAACATCAAGATCCATTTGTAGCGGCTCTACCGCATCTGTCACCATCAGATCATCACAAACAGGGGTAACCTACCAACTATACAATGGTTCAACTGCCTCTGGTTCTGCTGTGGCAGGAACCGGAAATGACATTACGTTAACTTCAGCCGTATTGACATCTGTAGGCACAACTACTTTTAAAATTGTAGCTAGCACCTCTACCCCTACTTGCAGTGTAGATTTAACTCAAACGTTTGCAGCTACGGTCACGCCTACTTTAACTACGCCTACCATAACTTTAACATCTACCAACCCTATTTGTGATGGCGGAAGCGCTACCATAAAGGTAAACGGTTCCCAACTGGGAGTTAATTACCAAATCTATAATGGAAATTACACAAGCGGCTCCATTGTAGTGGGCACTGGTGGAGATATTGTACTTACTTCTGCGGCTCTAAATGCAGGAACCACCTTGACAGTGAGAGCGAGTAATTCTTGCGGCAACACTTCTATGAGTGAGGGCACTGTTGTAACGGTTTCGGCTATTCAAGCATATACTATTTCCCCTACCAGTACTACAGTTTGCTCTGGAAATAATGTAAATGTCACGGTGGCCAACTCTGCCCCAAGCACAACCTATACGTTAAAATACTTTAACCCATTCACAAGAACATTTGTTGACTTTAGCCCAGTAGTTTCAAAAACCAATACAGCTTCACAAACCGGCGCCTTATCCTTAACTACTCCTGCTTTAACAGCAAATGCGACGTTGAAAGTGGTGGCAACGTCAGGAACCTGTAGCAAAGACATGCTAAATACTATAGATGTTGCTGTCTCCTCTACTGAAGTCACTTTTGGCACATCTACTCAAACTATTTGTGCTAATTCCTCAGCTACAGTAACTATACTTAACTCTCAATATAACGCAGTTTATCAGTTAGTGAATGTAACTGGCACGGCTATTAACCCAGGCAGTTCTGTGGTAGGAACAGGGGGTGACATTACGTTAACATCGGCTGCTTTTACTACTAATGGAACATATACATTAAGAGTTACAGTAACACCTCCAAATTGCCCAACTTTTAACTCATCTAATTTTACTGTAAACGTGGCTACTCCTACCGCCTTTGCTGTATCAAGAGTTTCTCCTGCTTCAATATGCTCTGGAAGCACCGCCACTTTGGCTTTAAATTCCTCTGAATTAGGGGTTACCTATCAGATATTTGAAGGTAATGACGCCGTAGTTTTACCAGTGCAAGGAACAGGTGCGGGCATTTCCTTAATCACTTCACCTCTAACTGCCACAACTACCTTAAAAGTAGTAGCTAGCAAATCTGGTTGCGGTAGTGTAGATATGACTAATACCCATACTATTACTGTTACCACCCCTCCTGTAGCTTATACCATTAGCCCATCAAAACAAACCATCTATACAGGCTCTACCGCCAGTGTCACCGTATCTAACTCACAAAGCGGGGTAACTTACCAGATCTTCAATGGAAAAGACGCTAGTGGTACAACTGTAAATGGTAACGGAAACAGTATCACTCTTACCTCAGCCGCATTAAGTTCTAATGCAACGTTAACGGTCAAGGCTATGGCTTCAGGTAGCTGCAGCGACGTTCAAATGGATGGGTTTTCAATGATTACTATAAGTCAATCCCCACTCCCGGTAATGCTGACCAGCTTTGACGTGGCAAACACGCGTGACGGTTCGGTTCAATTACGTTGGGTTACTGCTTCAGAAAAGGACAATGACTACTTCCAGGTAGAGCGCAGTCTGGATGGAAAGAGCTTTGAAGCTATTGGTCAGGTGAAAGGAAACGGGAACAGCAATGTAGTGCAGTCCTACAACTTTACAGATGTTTCTGCCCCTGCCGCTACCCTTTACTACCGCTTAATGCAAGTAGATTTTGACGGTAAATTTGAATACAGCAAAACCATTTACGTGAAAGCTGCCGGAAGCAAAGCAGTTAAGCAAGTGACCATTTCGCCTAATCCTTTTTCAAAGGAACTGACTATTTCATTGACAAACCTAGGAAGCCGAACGGTACAGATTGAATTGTACGACTTACAACAGAAGCTTATTTTTAAAGTATCAGCAGAGGTTGCTTCAAGCCAGATGTTGTTAAAGAAAGACTTTTCTAACCTTAGTGATGGAGTATATCTGTTACGGGTAACTAGTGAATCTTTGTCTGAAGTTATAAGGGTAGTTAAAAAAGACTAAGACTAAATACCCGTAAGAAGTCCTTTATTGAAGGACAGAATATGCAGTTTGTTATGCATTATGGATCCATCGGCATCATTGCTGTTGTGCCACCAACCATGGTTTTTAGGCTCCTTTTTCAAAAACTGCCCTTAAACTGAACTGATTAAGTTTGTTTAAACAGGGTATTCAGAGAAGTCTAATTCTAAAAGTACTCCCACCCAGGTTATTAACAATTAATCTGGGTGGGAGTACTTTTTTCAATAACCGTCAACATCACAAAAATTAATTGGCAGCTTTCCTTCATATGAATATTCCATTCTCAGGATAGTTTATCTCTAGCCTCTGGCTGTGCCATGTAGATCTCTGAACCGCTTTTTCATTCACCTCTGTATACAAATAATCTAGCGAGCCTTTTTCTTAGTTCATCGATATAAAACTTCTAAAAATTCAAATTTTAACAAATTTACAGTTCAGTTAGCTTATTTCAATGCCTTGATTCAATTGAAGTAAGCTTTAACAGATTACATTTTATTTAAGAAATAAGAACCTTCTATGGCACTAAATCAATTCTGGCGAAAGCTACTTAATAGTAATTTAGCTAAAAAGCTATAAGTAGTTGCTCCAAAATGACTTGGCAGGAAAAAATAAACAGATTAGGTTACTAAAAAAATTCCTAGTTAAACATTTTAATGTCAACCACATAGGCCTTTCTAAAATCACACTTACTTGCTAGTTTATCTTATTCAATGTTGAATTTCTGTTTTAACACGATTCCAGCTTCTAACTCTCTTACTCTTTTTAGAGAAAAAGCCCTTTCTGTAGCTAATTGTATTGTAGCAATTACATTGATAATCTGCATACTAGGTATTGAAGAAGCGCGGGCACAGACTCAAACTAATTTAGCTTTAGGTAAAACTGCCGTTGCTTCTTCAATTGAAAATGCAAACTTTCCGGCTACATCCGCAGTGGATGGCAATTTAGGAACAAGGTGGGCAAGTACTAATCCATCAGCACTCGCATGGATATATGTAGACTTGGGTGGCTTTTATAACATCAACCAAGTAAACTTAGCTTGGGAAGCTGCTTACGCGGCAGATTATACAATTCAGGTTTCCAATGATGCTTCCAATTGGACTACCATCAAAACGGTCACTAACAATACACTGTCAGTAAGTACAGGTGGAGTTTATAACGACAATCATACTGGTTTGATTGGTATGGGCCGCTTTGTAAGAATAAACGGCACCAGGAGGAGCACCAATTTTGGGTATTCTCTTTGGGAAGTTCAGGTATTCGGGACAGCTGCCCCGAATTTAGCTTTGAATAAGCCAACTACAGCTTCTTCTGTTAGAGTTAGTACAAATAATCTTGCTACAAATGCAACAGACGCAAGCACTACCACCAGATGGGAAAGCGAGTGGGTTGCAACCCCTCAATGGATTCAGGTAGATTTAGGGAGATCCTACTCTGTCAGCCGTGTAGTTCTAAATTGGGAAGCAGCTTCAGCAAGAGCCTATGAAATACAAATGTCTACAGATGGAAATAGCTGGATTACTATTGGTCAGACAGCAACGAATACTAGTTTAAATAACGACTGGTTAGCGCTTGCAGGCAATGGTCGTTACCTAAGAATCTATACTACCGAAAGGACAAACACAGCTTATGGGTATTCTTTGTATGACTTGCATGTTTATGGTGTAGAAAACCAGGCCCCGGTAATAACCTCCAACGGGGGCGGAACTACAGCTTCCATCTCAGTTCCTGAAAACACCACCGCCGTAACTACTGTAACCTCTACAGATGCAGAGGCAGGTTCTAGTAGAACCTACAGCATTCTAGGTGGCGTAGACGCCGCTAGATTCAATATCAATGCTACTACCGGGGCCTTAACTTTTGCTTCGGCCCCTAACTTCGAAGCCCCCGCATCAGCCGCAGGCACTAACGCATACCAAGTGATAGTGAGAGTCACAGATAATGGAGGCTTAACTGCTGACCAGACAATCACTGTATCGGTCACCAATGTGAATGAGCCACCGGTTGCCAGCAACATCACAACTTCGCCCACAGTACCAAATACTGCTTCCAAAAAGAGCATTAGCAATTTGGTAGGCACTGACCCAGATGCAGGAAATACAATTGCTAGTTTCAAGATAAACACAATTCCTACCTCGGGTACCCTATTCGTAGGAAACACAGAGGTAACTAGTACAAACCTTGGTAATATCTATGCGGCTACAAACAACCAATTAAGTGGGCTTACTTTCACGCCTGCCACTGGTTCAACGGGAAATGTGACGTTTACCTACACAGCTACTGACAACTCCAACCCTTCCGCTACATCTTCACCTGCTACCTATACCATTCCTGTAACCACAGACAATCCGGCTGTCTATTCGTACTTACAGCAGGGCTACTCCAAGTATGCCCTCAGAAGTGGTTTAACCATAGCTACTGCTTCAGATCCTAATGGTTCCATTACAAGAGCTACAGTATCAGGAACTGCTCTGCCTTCCTTTTTAACCTTGAATCCCTCCAACGGCAGCATATCGGTAAATACCAATGAGGCTGTGGCCGGTACTTACAACAGAAATATAACCCTTACAGATGATAAAGGGGGAATCTCTACTGTGGCGCTGAACCTAACCATCACCAATGATTACTACCAAGCTAATGCCAATGCTTTCAAAACGGGCGAAAACTGCTACCAACTTACGGCAAATACAGCCAACCAAAGAGGTCAGGTTTGGGCCACCACTCCCATTTCTTTGGCCAAGTCGTTTGAAATTAGTTTCAACATCTATCTGGGTAACAATGACGCGGGTGCTGATGGAATTGCTTTTGGTTTTCAGCGTGCCGCAGATCCTCTCTTTGCGGTGGGCGCACCTGGTGAAGGGATAGGCTTTGGTCATGGCGCCAGTACAACAAACCCCAGAACTGGCGGTATTGCTCCTTCAGTGGCTATTGAATTTGACACCTATCAGAATACACATTCCTCTGAGATTGCCGCCGATCATATTGCCATCTTTAAAAATGGCGAAGAGCGCTCGCCGGTAAAAGCAGCCGTTCAAATGAGCAGCACTTCTGCGAACACCGAAGATGGATTACCCCATAAAGTGCAGATAATCTGGCGAGCCACAGACAACACCTTGTTTGTTTACTTTGATGGAGTACTACGCGAAAGGTATTCAGAAAGCTTCATAAGTACGGTCTTTGGAAATAACCCGGACGTCTACTTTGGCTATACTGCAAGTACTGGCGGCTCTACAAACCAGCAGAGTGTCTGTGAAATCAACTTCAACCCTATGGATGCAGATGCAGATGGCATTGCGGACTCCCAAGACTTGGATAACGATAACGACGGTATTTCCAATTTAATGGAATCTGGTGGCCTCAACCCATTTGCTGATGATGACAATGACGGCATTCCCAACTTCCGTGATGCCAACTTCGGCGCCCTAAATGTAAGAGGTGTGGTAGCTATCTTAGATAAGGACGGGGATGGTATCATCAATGCTTTAGACTTAGACTCTGATGATGACGGTATTCCTGACGCCTTGGAAGCAGCGAATGGAACAGCACCAGCTAATTACGACTTCAATACCGGTCGTCTAACTAACATAAACGCCAGCGGGTCGCCAGTTAACACCGTTCAAACGCATTTAGATTTTGATGGCGATGGCATTCCCAACTTTCTGGATATTGATGCTGACGGAGATGGTATTCCAGATTATTTAGAAGCCCAAGCAACAGGAAAGGTAGTAACTAATTCAGGCGTAGATGCCAACAAAGACGGCATTGACGATGCTTTCAGTACCACAACAGCCATAGCGTTGACTCCGATAAACACAGACGGTGATAGTCTACCCGACTTCCTGGACCTGGACAGCGACAATGACATGATGCAAGATTTCATTGAGGCTTTTGACATCAATAAAGATGGTATGTCAAGTGATGATCTGGCAAAATTAGGAGCCGACTTCACCACCAGAGCCCAAGGCACGACTGCTGCAGGATATTACCCAGCCACTATTTCCAGCGGAAGCAAAGTGCAGGAATGGTTGAAATACGCTTCAGACACCCGCTTCCATTTTCTCAGCAAAAACAGCTCCTACTACAAAGACACAGATGCCGACGGTTTGGTGGATCTGCTGGATACTAATAATTATGGAAGCGAGCTTTCAGTCTCTAACATTAACTATGCCTTCAGAACAAGTTCTACCGTGGTGACACTTCCCGTACAGTTAATCTCTTTCACGGCCAAAACCAAAAGCACTTCTATTCAACTGAACTGGTCAACGGCCTCTGAGAAAAACAACGACTACTTCCAAGTTGAACGTAGCACAGATGGCAAGACCTTCACCGCCATAGACAAAGTAAAAGGCAACGGAACCAGCAACATAGTACAGAACTACGGCTTCTTAGACACCTTTGCGCCTGTGGGCATCAGCTACTACCGCCTGAAACAAGTAGACTTTGACGGACATTCTGAGTATAGCAAAACCATTACCGCTAAAGTCACGGAAAGCAGTGCCCAACAGACGCAAGTAGCAGTGGCCCCTAACCCTTTCAGTCAGGAACTTTCCTTCTCGGTGAACAGTAGCCAGCCACGAATTGTCATCATTGAACTTTATGACCTGAATGCCAAACAAGTAATGCATGAAACTGTACAAGTGCCAGCGGGAACTACGGTTCTGAAAAGAGACCTGCGTACTGTAACCGTAGGAGTCTACTTGTTGCGGGTGAAAGGCGAGTTGATCAATGAAATGATTAAGGTTGTGAAAACAAACTAAGTCTCTTCAGTTACATTATGGCCCCAAGCCTCTAAACCTGATTAATGTAAAAATTAACGGGTTTAGAGGCTTTTCTTTTAAGGTATCTACACATTGTTTGCGTAAATTCGCAGGTTTTATTTACGATCTATGAAAATCATGAAATTTGGGGGTACCTCCGTAGGCTCTGCCGAGCGGATGGGTGCCGTCTCTCAACTGCTTCCCACGCAGGAACCCGTGATTGTCGTGCTTTCTGCTATGTCAGGAACCACCAACCACCTGGTGCAGATTGGGCAGCAACTGGCGCAGGGCGACATAGCCCAGGCCGAATCTCTCACAAACCAACTGGAGCAACACTATAAACAGGTGATTGCCGATTTATATAAACAGGAAACTTCCAAGGACAAGGGCAAACAGGTAGTACAAACCGTATTTGCTGACATACGGGCGTGCTTTGATCATCCCTTCTCTTCCACTTCTGAGAAAATCATTTTGGCGCAGGGCGAGTTATTGTCTACTCAGCTTTTCCAGATTTTTCAGGAAGAGAACGGTATTCCGTCTGTGTTGCTTCCCGCGTTGGAGTTTATGAAAATCACCGCCGAGGAAGAGCCAGACCAGGCTTTTATCCGAGAGAACATCAGAAAGCAACTGGATCAATACCCAGACGCGCAGCTGTTCATCACGCAGGGTTACATCTGCCGCAACGCCAACGACGAAATTGACAACCTGAAGCGCGGCGGCAGTGACTACACCGCATCCATCATCGGCGCAGCCGTAAAAGCTTCTGAGATTCAGATCTGGACCGATATTGACGGCATGCACAACAATGATCCGCGCATCGTGAAGAACACCTACCCTATCGCGGAGTTGTCTTTTGACGAGGCGGCGGAGTTGGCGTACTTCGGGGCGAAGATTCTGCACCCGTCCAGCATTCTGCCTGCGCAGCAGCACAACATCCCGGTACGGCTCTTGAACACCATGCAGCCAGAGGCTCAGGGAACTACTATTTCCTCCAAAAAATCTGGCAACGAGATCAAAGCGGTAGCGGCCAAAGACGGCATCATCGCTATCAAGATCAAGTCAAGCCGCATGTTGCTGGCCTACGGTTTCCTTCGTAGCGTATTTGAAGTATTTGAGCGCTTCAAAACGCCTATTGACATGATCACTACCTCTGAGGTAGCCGTTTCCCTGACCATAGACAACCAAACGTATCTGCCTGAGATTACGGAGGCGTTGCAGCGTTTTGGTACCGTGGAGATTGACACAGATTTAACCATTATCTGCGTGGTAGGTGACTTCATGGAAGACAAGCCGGGCGCGGCCTTGCGCGTGGTGCAGTCTTTGGGCCACATTCCGTTGCGCATGATTTCCTACGGCGGAAGCAAAAACAACATCAGCTTCCTGGTA
Organism: Rufibacter sp. JT3400010; assembly: GCF_054956755.1. Classification (NCBI taxonomy): domain Bacteria; kingdom Pseudomonadati; phylum Bacteroidota; class Cytophagia; order Cytophagales; family Hymenobacteraceae; genus Rufibacter; species Rufibacter sp. JT3400010. Next base: position 87,487 of record NZ_JBUDXA010000012.1, read on the forward strand.
AATACTACTTACAAAGAAGACGCCCTGGTTTCCATTAACGAGGGTGTTTTTCAGGAAAGAGAGGAAAACCATGCGTAAAGAACAACTGCAGGCATTCGCCCAGCAGCCAACACCCTTTTATGCGTATGACCTTTCCCTGTTGCGCCAAACCTTGGAGGTGGCCAAGGCCGAAGCCGGAAAATACGAATATCATATACATTACGCTCTGAAAGCGAACGCTAACGCACCTATCCTTACTGAAATCCTGGAAAGAGGCTTCGGGGCTGATTGTGTGAGTGGCAACGAGGTGCGACGGGCGCTGGAAGCAGGTTTTAAACCAGAGCAGATTGTATTTGCAGGCGTAGGCAAGTCTGACGCTGAAATTAACTTCGCCCTGGATGCGAACATCTTCTGCTTCAACTCAGAATCGGTGCAGGAACTGGAAGTGATCCAGGAACTGGCGGCGGCCAAGGGGAAAACGGCACAAGTGGCCCTGCGCATCAACCCAAACGTAGACGCCTATACCCACAAGCACATCACCACCGGACTAGAGGAAAACAAGTTTGGGATAAACCTGTGGGAACTGGAGGAACTGGTACCCAGATTCGCGGAGTGGCCCAATCTGAAACTGATAGGCTTGCACTTCCACATCGGTTCCCAGATCACCGACCTTACGGCGTTTGAAAACCTGTGCCTGCGCGTAAACGAAATCCAGAGCTGGTTTGAGGAACGTGGCCTTACTTTTCCGCACCTGAATGTTGGCGGCGGATTAGGTGTGGATTACCGCACTCCGGAAGAAAACCCCATTGCTGATTTTGAAGCATATTTTGCTATTTTCAATAGATTGCTGGAGAAACGCGAGGGTCAAATAGTGCATTTTGAATTGGGCAGAGCTTTGGTGGCTCCCAGTGGAAACCTTATTTCCAGGGTACTTTACCTAAAACACGGCAAAAAAACCAACTTCGTAATTCTGGACGCGGGCATGACCGAATTGATGCGCCCCGCCCTATACCAGGCATACCACAAAATAGAGAACCTAACCAGCGACTTACCCTCCAAAACCTATGACGTGGTAGGCCCCATCTGCGAATCAACGGACTGTTTCTCCAAAGCCATTGAACTCCCAGAAACCAAACGCGGCGATTTAGTAGCCATCAGAACCGCCGGTGCCTACGGCGAAGTCATGGTCTCTGAGTACAACCTCCGCGACCGGGTAAAAGCCGTTTATCTTTCCTAGAAGTTTCTAAAGATTATTGCTGTAATCAGCACCTCATTGAACCTCCGTTTTAAAGCTGTTTTATGGAAAACAGCTTTAAAACGGAGGTTCTTTTTTCTGAATAGTTTGGTGATAGGAAATACTCTCATTCCCCTAGCTGGAGTTTAATGTTCCTATCCGCAAGTCGATGAGGAAAGCGTTTCTGGTCCCTTTTCAGAAATAGGATCTATAAACAAACTGGCGCGAGACTTCAGTCTCGTGACAAAGGATGAAGCGAGTCTTCAGACTCGCCGTACCACAATTAGAATTGCTGTGCGTAGAGTTAGCGTCAGCGCTCTACGCACTAGTGGACAGCCAATCTCCCGATTGGCGTAACGGAAAGGTTATTGGCACAGACGCTCGCAGGTCTTTCAGACACTATGAGGTCTTTTGAGTAAACGGCAAAGCGGCTGCATGCGGCATGTAAATTCCCCTCCTAGTTTAGGAGGGGTGTCCGGAGGACGGGGTGGTGAAAACTGGTCTACAGATTTGCCAGCCTTAATTACAGCAATGCTTGGTTTCGAAGACCACCCAATATCTCCAGACATCAGTCTGAAGACTGGTGCCAGTTTTGTTGAAAGCTTTGTACTAGTGCGAATTGAAGCTAATCTTCTCCATTTCAACCCTCCTTTCCTCAAAACTGCGCTAAAACGAAAACACCCGGCTGATGCCAGGTGTCTGCGTCAATAAACGAACAAATTAAACAAGCCTCCTTTTATGAACGGTTTACACCGTTGACTATACTATTTACTTCTTCCAAAAATCTACTTAAGACAACTCTGCTTTTTCCTTTTCCTTCTTGGCATGCGCACCTACAAAATCAGAGGACAAGGCCATGATGTGTGCGCCCGCGCTTCTAATTTGGTCTTGTGCTTTGATGAGGTTGCCTAGGGAAACGGTACCAATAACGCTGAACGTGTCATTCTCCCGCTGCACGTTTTGCAGATTAGACAAACCTAGGGCTACTACCAGATCAGGCTCACTGCTGCGCAGGTACACTTCAAATTCAAAATCCAGCGCCAAGGCCGGGGCATTGGTGGTTTTGTGCAGTTTTTTATAGCCGTAAGAATAGCCTTGGCTAATAGAAACAATGTCTGATAACACGGCGGCTCCGGTAGGATGCCCGCCCGCGCCGCGGCCCTTGAACAATTGCGGACCTGAGTAGGTACCTTGCACTACTACGCCGTTGAATTCCTGCTCCACCACAAACAGATCATCTGAGGTGTCAACCAGGCTGGGCAGCACCACTGGCACCAATTCCCCATCGGCGGTCAGGTGCGAAGAGGCGACCATTTTAATGACAGCGTCATTCTGTTTGGCATACGCCACGTCCTGTTCGCTCAGGTAATCAATCCCAAAGAAAGCGACTTCCTCGGGGGCGATAGTTCTCCCGAAAGCATGGGCGGTGAGGATGCACAATTTGTGGCGCGCATCGGCTCCGGCTACGTCTAACCAGGGGTCCAGTTCGGCAAAGCCTTTGTCCTGGGCTTCCTTCAGAGCTTCGGCGTAGCCTTTCTGCAGTTTGAAAATCTGGCTCAGAATGTAGTTGGAAGAACCGTTCAGGATGCCGTGCACCCGTTCCAGCGGTTCATTGGAGAAATACTCTTCTACTGTTCTGATGATGGGAATTCCACCGGCCACCGCTGCCTCATACAGCAACGTACCGCCAAACTCCTGCTGCAAAGCCAGCAGTTCAGGCAAGTGGTAGGCGACCAGTTTCTTGTTGGCCGTAACTACCTTTTTGCCTTTCCGCAGGGCTTCGGCCACAATGGTGTAGGCTTCAGTGGCATCACTGATGGCTTCCACCAGAATGTCCAGGCTCTGGTCCTGCAGTACTTCCTGCCAGTCATAGGTGAAACTTTCTGCCGGCAGCGGCCGCAGTTTGTTTGGGTCTTTGACGCAGATGCGCTCTACTTTGTAAGGGAGCGACTCTTCGCGGGAGAGGATGTCATACAAGCCCTGGCCTACGCAGCCAAATCCAAATAAACCTATTTTTAGAAGACGGTGGGAATCCATGATTTTCGAGGTTGTTTTTTCTTTAAAAAAGTATCTAGTACGTGACGCAACTGGTCTGTCTCCAACAAGAAACCGTCATGTCCGGCTTCAGAATGAATGACCTGAAAAGTGGCGTTACGAATATGTCTGGAAACAAATCTTTGTTCATTGAGGGGGAATAATTGGTCTGTGTCTACACCCACCACCAGGGTTTCAGCCTGCACTTGCCGCAAAGCCTCTTCCAGGGTGCCTCTGTTGCGGCCTACGTGGTGACTGTCCATCATTTTGGTGAGGTGCCAGTACGAGAAAGCATTAAAGCGTTTCGCCAGTTTCTCGCCCTGATACTGCTGGTACGTGGCTGCCCGGTAGATGTCCTTCAATTTAGAAGAACTTTCCTTTTGGGACTGGTTGTAGGCGTTATAATTGCGGTATGACAATAAGGCAATGGAACGGGCGGTTTTCATGCCTTCCAGTCCGGCAGTGTCTGTTGCTAATTGCCAGGTTACATCTTGCTCAATGGCCATGCGCTGGCTTTCATTCAAGGCAATAGCCCATGGAGTTTGCCGGGCATTGGCCGCCACCTGAACCAGTCGTCTGGTAACCGTTGGGTTTTCAACCGCCCACTCCAGCGCCTGCTGTCCGCCAATGGAACCGCCTATCAACACTTCAAACTGTTCAATCTCTAAATGCTGCCGTAGGGCGTCAAACGCCCGCACCACATCTAAGTTGGTCACCGTTGGGAAAGAATGGTAGTAAGGTCTGCCGGTGTCCGGATTCAAACTGAGCGGACCGGTAGAGCCGTAGCAGCTACCCAGCGAGTTGGCGCACACAATAAAATGCTGGGTTGGGTCAAAAGTTTTCCCTTCGCCAAATAAATCTCCCCACCAGTCTTTCACAAAAGCGTTGCCGGTAAAGGCATGGCACACCCAAATGACATTGCTGCGGTCCTCGTTGAGGGTGCCCCAGGTAGTGTAAAAGAGTTGGAAGCCGGGCAAAGTTCGCCCGGACTCCAACGTGAATTCACTTGTATATTCAAAAACGCGTCCTTTCAACATGGCTGTTACTCACTTATAAAGAGGCCTCCAACTTCGGTTCCCGTATCTTCACTTTGGCAAATGCCTGTTCAAAATCGGCTTTGATATCATCTAAATGCTCTATTCCCGCCGAAACGCGCAGCAGCGTAGGGTTCACGCCCGCTGAAAGTTGCTCTTCTTCGTTCAATTGCTGGTGCGTGGTGGAAGCCGGATGGATGATCAGCGTTTTAGCGTCGCCTACGTTAGCCAGGTGGCTCACTAGTTCCAGGCTGTTCACAAACACTTCGGCCTCTTCTTTGCCGCCTTTCAGGTTGAAGCTCAACACACCTCCGTAACCGCGTTTCAGGTATTTTTTGGCGAGTTCATGGTAAGGGCTGGACGCCAGCCCCGGATAATTCACGCTCTCTACCAACGGATGCTGCTCCAGCCACTCGGCCAAGGCCTGGGCGTTCTGAACGGTGCGGTCAACCCGCAGCGACAGCGTTTCTAACCCTTGAATTAGTTGAAAAGAGTTGAAGGGGCTCAAAGCCGGGCCGAAATCCCGAAGCCCTTCTACCCGCGCTCTTATGGCGAAGGCAATGTTTCCGAACGGCCCACCGGCCCCAAATACTTCCCAGAAGTTAAGGCCGTGGTAGCCTTCAGACGGTTCACTGAACTGCGGGAATTTACCGTTGCCCCAGTTGAAGTTACCGCCGTCTATAATCACGCCCCCTACGCTGGTGCCGTGCCCACCAATCCATTTAGTAGCCGAAGCCACTACTACATTGGCCCCGTGCTCCAACGGACGGAACAGATATCCACCGGCTCCAAAGGTATTATCTACTACCAACGGAAGGTTGTGCCCAGCGGCCACTGCGGCAATGGACTCAAAATCTGGAATATTGAAGCGCGGATTCCCGATGGTCTCCAAGTAAAGAGCTTTGGTGTTTTCGTCAATCAAAGAAGCATAGGTAGCCGGTTCATCATTCTTGGCGAACTTCACCTCTATGCCCAAGCGCTTGAAAGCTACTTTAAATTGGTTGTAAGAACCGCCATACAAATTGCTGGAGGCAATAAAATTGTCACCGGCTTGTAAGATGTTGTTTAAGGCAATGAATTGCGCCGCCTGCCCGGAGCCTACCGCCACGGCTGCCACTCCCCCTTCCAGGGCCGCGATGCGTTTTTCGAACACATCGGTGGTGGGATTCATGATGCGGGTATAGATATTTCCGAATTGCTTTAAGGCAAATAGGTTAGCGCCGTGCTCGGCGTTTTCAAAAACGTAGGAAGTGGTTTGGTAAATGGGAACCGCCCGTGAACGAGTGGTTGGGTCTATTTCTTGACCAGCGTGCAGCTGAAGGGTTTCAAAACGATATGAATTAGACATGATAATAGCCGGTTACAATTGGAAAATTGAACAAAAACAAGAGCCAGAAAACAGACAGACAACAGGTTTCCTCCTGCCGCTGCGCGTCAGGCCCCTAAAAGCAAAAGATTTAAACTTTATGAGAGGGGTTTAGCGACAACAGCAACAAATGTCTGTGGCAGACATAGTGCACATTCGCATATTGGAAGGGATACTAATAATTGGTGTGTTACCTTTTGCCGCCATGGTCAGGCGCGGCGCTGCATTGTCAGAAGTGGCGTTGAATTGCTTTTCCATCTTCGTATCAATTTATATTCCCCAAGTGGCAATATGTCCCTTGGGATCAGGAATTAGCACCTTACACGGTTGGTAGGTTGCTAGAGCTTCATTGAGCCTGTCTCTCCGCTCTTCTTTATAAATCAACTACCGGAATAATTGACTTGATGCTGCAAATCTATTAACGAAATCTTTAGCACCAAATAAATATCGAAATATTTTGTAAAAAGTTTTAAAATCCCAACAAATGTTAGTAAATGGAGGGAAGCACAAATGTGTCTTTCAGAAGTGAAATATCCTTGCCCCGTCTGTATCCTTTTCTAACTTTGCCGCTGTTAGTCAACTGCCATGCAAGCTCTAAAAGAAACCAATTTCCATTTTCCAGAACAGACCGGCTTTTACCGGGGCAAGGTTCGGGACGTTTATTATTTCAAAGATAAATTAGCCTTGGTGGCCACAGACCGTATCTCGGCGTTTGACGTGGTGTTGCCGCGGGCCATTCCTTACAAGGGCCAGGTGCTAAATCAGATTGCAGCCTCTTTTCTGGAGGCTACGGCTAACGTGGTGCCTAACTGGGTTCTTCGCCAACCGGCTCCTAATGTCACTATTGGTAGACAGTGCGAAACGTTTAAAGTAGAGATGGTCATCAGAGGTTATCTGGCGGGGCATGCCTGGCGCGAGTATAGTGCCGGCAAACGCACCTTGTGTGGCGTTGCGCTCCCCGATGGGTTGCGAGAAAACGATCCGTTCCCGGAGCCCATCATCACTCCTACCACCAAAGCTTCTGAAGGGCATGACGAAGATATTTCCAGGGAAGAGATTCTAGCCCAAGGCATTGTGCCTGAAGAGGAGTATCTGCAGTTGGAAGCGTACACCAGAGCCCTGTTCAAACGTGGCACAGAATTGGCTGCTGAACGCGGACTGCTCTTGGTAGATACCAAATATGAGTTTGGGAAAGCAGATGGCATCATTTATGTGATAGATGAAATACACACGCCTGATTCTTCAAGGTTCTTTTATTCAGAGGGTTATGAAGCGCGACAAAATGCGGGAGAGCCGCAACGGCAACTTTCAAAGGAGTTTGTACGTCAATGGCTCATTGAGAACGGGTTTCAGGGAAAAGAAGGACAGCAGATACCGGAAATGACAGACGAAAAAATAACTGAGATTTCGCAGCGTTACATAGAATTGTACGAGCAGTTGTTAGGCAGAAAGTTTGTTCCGCAAGATTATGCAAGCCAGCCACATACGCTCCAGGAAAGTATTGCGGCCAACATTTTTTAGATTACTTTGTTACAGATATTCCACCAATAATTGGTACATTCGCACTCCAAACCTTTTTGCTGTTACTTATGAAGTACACAATCGATAAAAAAGAAAATTACACGATCATCACCATAGATGAAAAAAAACTGGACACCACAATCGCGCCTGATTTGAAGTCTGAGTTTGTGAAGTTGAATGCAGAAGGTATCACCAACCTGATCCTGGATCTTACCAACGTAAAATATACCGATTCTTCCGGACTTTCCTCTATCCTGATTGCCAACCGTCTTTGCAACTCTTCGGGAGGAGTTTTGATTTTAACTGGCTTGCAAGAGCACGTGACCAAGCTGATCACGATCTCTAAACTGGAGTCTGTTCTGAACATTCTGCCTACCGTAGAAGAAGGCATTGACCGTGTTTTCCTACACGAGATTGAGAGCGATCTCACCAAAAAAGAAGAATAGTTTCTAAACGGGCCGCAGTTTGGATTTTGAGCTGAAAATACTTGGGAGCTCCTCTGCCACCCCGTCTTTTGAACGAAATCATACCGCACAACTCCTTACGGTTGGCAATCAGATCAACCTGATTGATTGCGGCGAGGGTACACAAATGCAGCTGATGCGTTACAAAGTAAAGCATCAGCGCATTTGTAATATCTTCATCAGTCACCTGCACGGTGACCACTACTTCGGCTTGGCCGGTCTGCTCTCTACCATGCACCTGCAGCAGCGCACCGGCCCCCTCAACCTCTTCGGCCCCAAAGGCCTGGCCGAAATCATTACCCTTCAATTCAAATACGGCGGTACCCAACTTCCCTACCACATCAATTTTGTGGAGGTAGACACCACCGTTTGTAAAAAAATCTTTGAAGACAAGCACATCACGGTCCACACGCTGCCCATGCAGCACCGGGTGCCTTGCTGTGGTTATCTGTTCAAAGAAAAACCCAAACCCCGCCATTTACTCAAAGGTAAGCTCCCTGAATTCCTGACACCTCCCCAACTGGTTCGGCTGAAATGGGGCGAGGATATCCGGAATGAGCAAGGGGAAGTTCTGGTGCGCAACCAGGATGTGACCACTGAGCCAAAGCGCAGCCGCAGTTACGCGTACTGTTCTGACACTAAGTACAAAGAAGATATTCTGTCTCAGGTTACCGGGGTAGATTTGCTGTACCACGAGTCTACTTTTCTAAGTGACCTGGAGCATAGAGCCACCCACACCTTCCATAGTACCGCTGCCCAAGCCGCCACCTTTGCCGAAAAAGCGCAAGTGAAACGTTTGCTCATCGGTCATTTTTCGGCACGTTATAAAGACCTTTCGCCGTTGTTGGCCGAGGCCCAGGCTATTTTCCCGAATACGGCGCTGGCGACGGAGGGGAAAACGATTAGTGTGTTGGAGTAGAGGTTTTGAGTGCTTTGGGGGCATGCCTATTGCCTTGGCTTTCCTGTTGTTTTCGTGGTGCATGCAGTTTGCTGTTCCCTTGGCTTAATCGCTTTTTGCGTGAGTGCAGGTGCTGTGTTGTTTCATTTTGGCGATGAGCGCTCACGGCCGCGAGGCCCCGCCTTCCGCCCTCGCGCTGTGATTTCTCCTCACCTGCTTCGCTAACGCTCACAGGTCGTCGAACTCTAGGCGCTCAAGCGAAAGGCTGGAAACTGAAATGCGTGGGAAGAAGAGACGAGTAGGTTTTAAGGTTGTTTTGCTGAAAAGAGCCGATAAACAAAAAAGACGCTGGCGCGAGTCTGGAGACTCGCGCCTACAGATACCGGGTAGTCTCCAGACTACCCTCGCTGCACCGCAGCGAAACCACGTATTGCTGATCTTCTTCTGTTCCTTCAAATCTAAATTTCGCTTTCAAGATTACTGAAGAAGTATTCATCTTAACTAGGGGCGCAACTTTCATTTCTGGCCTGCTTTTCAAGAATCAGGTAGAAAACGGCTATACCTCGCTTCATTGAATATTACCGGCTTTCTTCCATCTTTACAGTTCCATTTTTCCAAATTTGCTTTATTCTTTGCGGACTATGCTGCATTCTACTTCTTCCACTTCCGACATGGGCTTCAGGAAACGGCAGCTCTTTATGGTGCTCTGTGGTATATTTCTGACCAATGCCTTGCTAGCCGAATTGATTGGGGTGAAGATTTTCTCGGGGGAAGGGCTTTTTGGGGTAGGTGGGGCGCAGATTCCGGTGATGGGCACCAAACTGGATTTCAACTTAACGGCGGGGGTGATTATCTGGCCAGTGGTCTTCATCACCACCGATATTATTAATGAGTATTTCGGGAAAGAGGGCGTAAAACGGATCAGTTACTTAACGGCGGCGCTCATTGCGTATGCCTTTCTGGTGATTGTGGTGGCTACTGCTTTGCCGCCCGCCCAGTTCTGGCAGGAAGTAAACAGCCAGGGGCCTAACGGCTCTCCTTTTGACATGAACTATGCTTTCAGCAAAGTATTCGGGCAAGGGTTGGGCATTATAGTGGGATCTTTGGTGGCTTTCCTGTTGGGCCAATTGCTGGATGCCCACGTTTTCCATTGGCTGAAGCACTTGACCGGAAACCGTAAAATCTGGCTTAGGGCCACGGGTTCTACGTTGGTGTCGCAGTTAGTAGATACCGTGGTGGTGCTGTTTATTGCCTTTTACATTTTTGGCGACTGGGACTTGAAAACCGTACTATCGGTTTCGGTAATTAACTATCTCTACAAATTTACGGTAGCCGTGGTCCTCACCCCGCTTCTCTACATGGCCCATGCAGTGATTGACCGCTACCTGGCCGGAGATAGGAACGTACCCATGGAGACGTTTATTTCGAAAGATTGAGTTAATTCTGTTTTACGTAAGATTCTGACATGCCCCAACCTCCGTTGTATCTCCTAAGTGGTCTCTGTGCAGATGAACGCTTGTTCCAGTTCCTACAGTTAGCTCACCCTAACCCAAAAGTGATTCAGTGGATTACCCCGGAACCGCAGGACAATCTGGTTTCTTACGCCACCAAACTCATCCGGCAAATAGAGCCTGGTCAAGCGCCACCTATTCTTGTAGGGCTGAGTTTCGGGGGCATGGTTATTCAGGAAATCACGAAGCAGATTCCGGTGAAACGACTGATTCTGCTTTCCAGTCTGGCCAATACCCGTGAGTTGCCGCTTCACTACCGAATAGCCGGTTTCCTGCAGATGGAAAAATGGGTTCCGTTGGGTTTGTTCAAGCACTGGATGGCTCTGGCTAATTGGCTTTTTGGGGCTCACACCAAAGAGGAAAAACGCATTTTACGCGCAATTATTCAAGAAACCGACATTCCGTTTTTGCGCTGGTCTTTGCATCAAATCCTGCACTGGCGGCATGAGGCTTCAACGGAGAATGTGGTGGCTATTCACGGCGATGCCGATAAAGTACTGCCAGTTCCTGCGTACCCCTACCTCCATGTGGTAAAAGGCGGGGAACACCTCATGGTCATGGGTCGGGCCGAAGAAGTAAGCGACCTGATTAACCAGCATCTGCATTAACGCGTTTTCTTGCCTTTTCCTGAAAAGCGACTCTTAAACAGAAAGGCTTTCCTGTTTGCCGGGCAATCGCTTTCTTTGCACAAACTTTACGTAGAACATGGCACGATTTCTCACCGGCATCCAAAGCAGTGGCCGTCCGCACCTGGGCAACCTGTTAGGCGCCATTCTTCCCGCAATAGAGCTTTCCAGAAGTTCAGAAAACGAATCGCTCTATTTCATTGCAGATTTACATTCGCTCACTTCTATCAGAGATGCACAGGAACGTCGTCAAAACACGTATGCTGTAGCCGCCGCCTGGCTCGCCTTCGGGTTTGATACGGATAGAAATATTTTTTACCGTCAGTCAGATGTGCCTGAGACTACCGAGTTGACGTGGTATCTGAGTTGCTTCGCGCCGTATCCTATGCTGGCGAACGCGCACTCCTTCAAAGATAAATCGGCCCGCCGCGGATTGTCTGAAGTGAATGCCGGTTTGTTCACCTACCCTATTCTCATGGCCGCCGATATTTTGCTCTACGATGCCAATTTTGTGCCCGTGGGGAAAGACCAGATCCAGCACCTGGAAATTACGCGTGATGTAGCCAGTTCTTTCAATCACATCTACGGCGAAACGTTTGTAATTCCAGAGGTGAAGGTAGACGAAACCGTAATGACGGTGCCGGGCATAGACGGCGAGAAAATGAGCAAATCTTACGGCAATACCATTGATATTTTCCTGCCAGACAAAGAACTCCGGAAACGCATCATGAGCATTGTGTCAGACAGCAAGGCCTTGAAAGACCCTAAAGATCCGGCAACGGATAATACCTTCAAGTTGTATTCGCTGCTGGCTTCCGAAGAGCAGATAGAGACCATGCGCCAGAACTATTTGGCGGGCGGGTATGGCTACGGTCACGCCAAGCAAGCACTCTATGACCTCATTCTTACCAAGTACGCTGAGCCGCGCGAACGTTTTCACTACTACATGAACAACCTACAAGAGGTGGACGCAAAACTTGCCGAAGGTGCCGCCAAAGCCCGCGCCATTGGAGCCCCGGTTCTGCAACGTGTTCGGGAAAAGCTGGGATTTTAGTTGAATTACAAGTAGCATTTTTGTAACAACCAGAAAGCCGATGCTGTGTAGCATCGGCTTTCTGGTTTTATCCCTCTTTTACATAGAAGGCTTTCAAGGTATCAGAGGAGAAGTAGAAAAAATACTTCTTCCCAAGGAAAGATTCCAGTGGAAGTTCCTTCCAAGCCTTGTTCTTTGCACGTTTCTTTAATTGTGAGATTTCCTGCAAGGACAAAATTTTAGATGTAGTTGGATTCTCCGTTGAATAAGAGTGAACCTGCTTTTTCTCCTCATCTAACATAAAAAGAACATTATTATCTTTTAATAGAATTACAGGGGCCATATAATCAAGCTCATTGTAAAAGCCGTCATACCTATAACTAGCCAGCTGCCTACCGTCTATATGGTAGAAAATCAGGTTATTTGATTCACGGTCATATTTAGTATCCCATTCTTTCTTTTCCTTGTCATAGGAATGTTCCACATAGTCATACAAAGCGAAGAAAGAAGTATCTGAGATAAACTCAGCGGTGACCATGTCTGGCTTGCCGAATTTGAATTTGTACCCTTTAGGCCCGTATAAGGTGTGGCAGTTTAGAAAATACCTACGGTTAGGGCTTGTGTGCACAATCCCATCACAGCCGTTTCCGCCGGTGCTGCTATAGCTTTCTAATTGTAACAGGTTCCCTTTCAAGTCAGTGGAGAAAAAGGAAATGCCACCAAAATCACTTTCCGGCAGACCAAACCTAATGTCAAACAATACCCTTCCATCTTCGGTGACTCCTCTAAACTCGGCAGCCATGGGTACACTTTCAATGATAAATCCATCGTTTCCCAGTTTCAGAAAATCATGTTTGGTAAACTGTTTAGAAAACAACGTTTTTCCATTCTTGCTTAAATGGATTTTATAGACGTGGTTATGGGCTTTCGTGATTCTAACACTCTTGAGTTTCCCTTGAACGCTGTCTCTTTGTATTTCGGTAAATGAACTATCATTAAGGCTATAGCCCTCCGTACTAGCGATATAGACATCGTCTCCGGCCTTAAACTCACTTTTCCTTCTCATGTAAGGATACTCTCTCCTTTTGTAAGGGTGTTGGGTATAATAAGTAGTGTCAACCTTTTCAATAAGAGTTGAAGGAGCCTCAACTGGTATCTCGCTTGGCAGGGAGGTTGTCTCTTGCTTTTGTTGTGCCGACTTCTGGTTTTCACAAGAAGCAAAAGCAAACAAAGCAAGAAAACCCATAAGAATGGTGAGCTTTTTCATACTACATGTTAGCCACATTCCACCTCAAAAACAAACACCTGAAGAAGCGTCATTCTCGCTCCGTTTTCCGTAAATCTGCCCTACAACAGAAAAGGCTCCTGTGCGGTCTGAAACCGGCACAGGAGCCTAAATCTAAGATTATGGTTGGGGTGCGACTACACTTCAGTGCTCCACACTTCTTCGCGCACGTTTTTGCCTACGCTTAAGATAAGGCGGGTAGGGCTGGGCACCAATACCAAACGCGCTTCTTTGTTAGGGTACGCATCGGCTTCTACCCAAACCCCTTGCTTGCCGTTCAGTTCATCGGCGTTGAGGGTTTCCGGCAGGTAAGCGGTGGGCAGCAGGACATCAGTATCTGGGCATACTTTCATGTGCACATCGCCTAACACTTCCTCCAGATATTCCCCGAAGTTGTCGTTGAACTCGTCTTCTAAGTCATGCAGCTCTTCTTCCACGTCATCGTAGCGGTTATCGTTATAGGAGAGTTTGCTAAGCTCCTGCTTTTTCTGGATGATTTGCACCAGCGCAGTATTCAGTTCCTGGATATTCATGCGTTCTTATTTTTTACAAATTTTATAACATCTGCGGCTAATTGCAAGTAGCCGGGCCAAATACACCTCCTAAATTCCTATTTTCTTTCCTGCTCATTTATTCTATTTTTACAGAAAATGTCCTTATAACTGAGCTACCCTAAAAAAACTCTCCTATGGCCGAGCCCACTGATTTTCTTCCCCTCAACGGTACAGATTACATTGAATTCTATGTGGGCAACGCCAAGCAGAGCGCCTACTTTTACCAAAGCGCGTTCGGGTATGAATTGGTGGCGTATGCCGGCCCCGAGACCGGTGTACGAGACAGAGCCTCCTACGTGTTGCAGCAAGGCAAAATAAGGCTCATGCTCACCACCTCCCTCCTGCCAGACTCGCCCATCTCTGAGCACGTGCGCCTGCACGGCGATGGCGTGAAAGTGATGGCCCTGTGGGTAGATGATGCCTACAAATCCTACGAGGAAACCATCAGCCGGGGCGCAAAATCGGCGGGCGAGCCGCAGACCCTGACCGATGAATTTGGCGAGGTGCGCATAGCCTCCATTTACACCTATGGCGAAACCATTCATACGTTTGTGGAGCGCAAGAACTACACCGGGGCTTTCATGCCGGGCTACGTAGCGCGCAAAAGCACTTTTCCGGTGGTGCCGGTGGGTTTGAAGCACGTAGACCATTGCGTAGGAAACGTGGGCTGGGGCGAGATGAACACCTGGGTAGACTTCTACGCCAAAGTGATGGGCTTCCAACTGCTGCTCACCTTTGACGATGAAGACATCTCCACCGAGTATTCGGCGCTGATGTCTAAGGTGATGAGCAACGGGAACGGCTACGTGAAATTTCCCATCAATGAACCCGCCGAGGGCAAGAAGAAATCGCAGATTGAAGAATATCTGGACTATTACCACAGCCCTGGCGTGCAGCACATAGCTATTGCCACCGATGATATTGTGGCGACTGTAGGCGAACTGCGCCGTAGAGGTGTGGAATTCCTTTCGGTTCCGGCTTCGTACTATGCAGATTTAGCCGAACGCGTGGGTTCTATAGAGGAAGATATGAAACCCATCCAAGACCTGAACATTCTGGTAGACCGTGACAATGAGGGCTATCTGCTGCAAATCTTCACCAAACCAGCGCAAGACCGCCCTACTGTTTTCTATGAAATCATTCAGCGGAAAGGTGCAAAATCCTTCGGGAAGGGAAATTTCAAGGCGCTATTTGAATCAATTGAACGTGAACAAGCCCTGCGGGGTAACTTATAATCCTTTATAGCCGTTTTTGAGACTGTTTTCACTAAAACAGCCCCTAAACGCATTCGTCCTTTTCTATAAAACTATGCAAAACAATTTATCACTGGAGCCAGCCGTATTAAACAAGGTAAATACTTGGCTGGAGGGTGCTTATGACCAAGACACCAAGACCGAACTGCAACGCCTGATTGATAGCCAGGATGCTGATACCTTAACCGATTCTTTCTACAAAGACCTGGAGTTTGGCACTGGCGGTTTGCGCGGCATCATGGGCGTGGGCAGCAACCGCATGAACCGCTACACGGTGGGTATGGCTACCCAGGGCCTGAGCAATTACCTGCTTAAATCCTTCCCCGGCCAGCAGATAAGCGTGGCTATTGCGCATGATAGCCGCAACAACAGCCCGTATTTTGCCAACGTGGTAGCCGATGTGTTCAGCGCCAACGGCATCAAAGTATACTTCTTCAGTGAGCTTCGGCCTACGCCCGAATTGTCCTTTGCCATCCGGCACCTGGGCTGCCAGAGCGGTGTGGTGCTCACGGCTTCGCACAACCCCAAAGAATACAACGGCTACAAAGCCTACTGGAACGACGGCGCCCAGGTAACCGCGCCGCACGACAAAAACATCATTGCCGAGGTAAATAAAATCCAGAGCCTTGACCAGGTGAAATTTGAGCGCAACGAGGCCAACGTAGAGTTCATTCTGGACGAAGTAGACCAGGCGTATTTGGACAAAGTAGCGACGTTGAGCGTTGACCCGGCCATGATTCAGCGCCAGAAAGATTTGAGCATTGTGTATACGCCTATCCACGGAACCGGAATTACCTTGGTGCCGCGCGCGCTGGAGCGTTTCGGGTTTACGAACGTGCACGTGTTAGAGGCGCAGGCTACGCCCGATGGAAACTTCCCTACTGTGGTGTACCCCAATCCCGAGGAGAAAGACGCCATGAACCTGGCCATGCAGAAAGCCGAAGAGCTGAACGCCGAGCTGGTATTGGCCACAGACCCAGATGCTGACCGCGTGGGCATCGCCGTGCGTAACCTGGAAGGCCAGTTCGTGCTGCTCAACGGAAACCAGACGGCCGCCCTTCTTACTTATTACATTCTACAGGCCTGGCAAAAAGCGGGTAAACTCACCGGCAAAGAATACGTGGTGAACACCATCGTAACCACCGACCTCATCAACCGCGTGGCCGAAGGTTTCGGGGTGGACTGTTATGAGACCCTGACCGGCTTCAAGTACATTGCCACCATCATGCGTGAGAAAGAAGGCCAGGCCCAGTACATCTGCGGCGGGGAGGAAAGTTACGGTTTCCTGGTGGGTGACTTCGTGCGCGACAAAGATGCGGTTTCGGCCTGCGCTATGATCGCTGAGATGGCCGCCGCCGCCAAAGACCAGGGCAAGAGCCTGTTTGAACTCATGATTCAGATGTATCAGGAGTACGGCTACTACAAAGAAGACCTGATCTCTTTGACCAAAAAAGGCCATCGCGGAGCGCAGGAAATCCAGGAGATGATGCAGGAACTGCGCGAGAATCCACCAAAAACCATCGCGGGTTCCGAAGTGACTGAGCTGATTGACTATAAAACGGGCTTCCGCCGGAACCTGCGTACTGGCGAAGAAAGCGCCACCGGCCTGGAAAGCTCCAACGTACTCCAGTTCCTCACCGAAGACGGCACCAAAGTATCGGCCAGACCATCGGGCACCGAGCCTAAGATTAAGTTCTACTTCAGCGTACGCGAGCCTTTGGCTTCCGCCGATGAATTTGAGAAAACAGGCCAGAAACTGAATGACAAAATTCAGGCGATCATCTCTGACCTTAACCTTAAATAAGTGAGAGGTTTCTTCAAATCAGAAAGCCCTTCTTGTGTGTTACAGGAAGGGCTTTCTGTTTTGAAGCTCCTTTGGTGAAAACAGGCCTTAAATTGGTTAAATGTCAGAAACTGTGACTTTCTGGAAAGTTTAATGGGTTAGATAAATTGAACTTAACCATGAACCCACTAACGTAGATAAGCAATGACCTAAAGCAGCTTCCTGAATAAAGTCTACTTTTATCCTTCTTTCTGAAAACTATCGCTTATAAATAGAGTATTCTTGGATAGAAGGATTTCAAAAGTTTTGACGTAACCGCTCTGCGTAGTGGCACGGCTACGGCTTCAAAGATTTCGGCGGTGCCTGATTGTGCATCTGACTTTAATCCCGTATTTTTAACCAAGGCTACCTTACTTATGGCTGAGAAAAGGCATGAACTACAAGTCTTTGCCTTTCTGTTCACTTTCTTCACGAATTCAAGAATGTGATATAATAAATTTTACTTTTTTTCGATAATTAGAAAGAGGTTCCCACACTTAAGAAGCAAGACTATTTGATATAACTATTACTACCTCCCTATATCTGGATCATCTACCCAAGTACCCCCTGTTTCTGGATAGGCAGACTGAATAGTTCTGTACCGTTTTCTTCTTCTGAATGTTAACCTGATTTAGTATTGTTTACTTTTTTCAGACAACCGAATGCATTCATTCAAAAGCTATCTGCTGATATTTGCGGTCTATCTCTGTAGCTCCAATCTCCTTTATGCGCAATGCGGTGCGGCCATCACTTCTCCCGGTCCTGATCCGGTTTGTTATGGTACTACCTTATCTGCCACTCCTACCGGGCCAGGTTTTCGGTACCAATGGCAAAGAAACGGGGTCAATATCTTAGGTGCTAACAAAGCCACCCAACCCGTTGAAGCTGACGGAGATTATACTGTTATCGTTTCCGGAACCACCTGTAGGATAGACACCTCAGACGTAGTAACGATGAAACTGATTGAACAGGAAGCCAAGTTCAACGCCAACGACAAGAAGCCAGACTCTCCTCTGTCACCACCTCCTTTATGTGGAGTGCCTGTAATAGTTACTCTGGAGAATGAATCTACCGGAGATAATTTAACTTATGAATGGGAAATTTTAGATGGAAGCGAACAGCCGGTTCCTGCTACTGTTGCAGAATACGTAGCTCCCTCGAATAATACTGTTGAAAACCCTGTTATTCGCTTTTATCAAAAAGGCCAGTATACTATTCGCCTTAAGATTAAAGGAGAATGTAATCCTGGAGGAGAAGAAGGCCCTCTAGATACACTAGACGTACGAAACCCTACAGCGAAGCGAGATGGGCGGTACGTGCATGAGGAGCAGGTTCTTATTGTTTATCCCCAAATACAACCACAACCCTTAGAATTCTGTTTGGACCCAACTGCCGGCCCAACCATCACATTGAATGGGAAACAACTTATTGGTGATCCTGATTTCAACACACCAAATCCAATTCCTAATTCCTTTGTATGGACGGTATTCGATGGCGTAACTATCAGCGGAGATGCCACGTCAGACAACCCTAGTTTCCAGTTTCCAAATGTGGCTGGCTCCTACAGAATTACTGTAGATTTTGCGAATGAGTGCGAAAAAGCAAGCGGGCTCACAGGCGATCCGGTGGAAATCATTGTCACGCTCAATCCGTTGCCGGATAAACCTACCATTGCCAGACCAGAGGTGTTTGTGTGCGAAGGCGAAACCTATACCATTAATCCTAGCCCGAACGCCAACAACCAAGACATACTGTATAACTTCTACACTGCGCCTACCGGAGGTTCACCTTTGAACACGGGAGGTCCGCAACCAATGTTCTCCGTTGGTCCTCTGAGTGGCAGACGCGTAATCTATATCTCTTCCTTTGAGAATGGCTGCGAAAGTGCTGATCGTACCATGTTCACCATCAACATTATCCAGCAGGAACTCGACAACACCATTGCCACGGACCAAAGCATCTGCGCAGATACCAAACCCACCACCTTATCGGGTTCCAACGCAATAGTAGGCACTGCCAAACCCATCTACCTATGGGAAAGCCAGACCACTGGCGGCACATTCACCGCCGCTGCGGGTACCAACGACCAACAGAATTACTCTCCGCCTGTACTCCAGGAAACTACCATCTACAGAAGAACGGTGACCTTTGAGGGTTGCACCTTGCCCAACTACAGCAATGAAATCACCATTGAAGTTTTACCCAAAATAGACCCAAGCGCTAACGTCATCCAAGTAGACAAAAAGATAGTCTGCAAAGGCGATGTTCCTACCTTAACCGGCAACCTCCTGGGCGGTGACATTGAGTACGTGTGGGAAAGCAGCACCACCAGCGCCACCACGGGCTTTATTCCGGCGGTGGGCTCAGATAATACTAACGGAGCGCTGTTTACACCTGGCTTCATCACACAAACTACCTGGTACCGCAGAACGGCCAAGTACCGGAACACCAATTGCGATCCGGTACCTTCCGCAGAGGCGATACAAGTGACCATTGATGAATTACCGGGAACTCCATCGGTGGTTGCTCCTGCAGTTTCAACCTGCCAAGGTGGTTCTGCTGTGTTGGAAGTTGTACCTGATCCAGCCGGGACCGGTACCCTCACTTATGTGTGGTACACCGAGGCTTCCGGTGGAACTCCTATTGGCTCTGGTTCACCATTTACCACACCACCGTTACAAACCAATACCACGTTTTATGTAGAGGCTGTAAATGAGAATGACTGCGTGAGCCTTCGCCGTACCTCTGTCATGGTTACAGTGCTCCCTATCACCGCTGATGCAGGACGTGATACCACCATCATTGAAGGTCAGTCTACTACCTTAAGGGGAATCGGGGCCACGGGCGCTACCTATTCCTGGACGCCAACCACTGGCCTTAGCAACCCTAACATCGCCAATCCGGTGGCCACGCCTACTGAGACCACCACTTATACCTTAACCGTTACCAATGGCGGTCAGGAATGTGTGGCCACAGATGAGGTAACCATCACGGTTATTCCGCGCATTGTCATTGTGAACACCTTCAGCCCCAACAATGATGGGGTTAACGAAGTCTGGGAGATTGAGAACATCCAGAACTACCCAGAAGCTACCGTGGAGATTTTCAACCGCTATGGGGCCCAGGTATTCAAATCTGATGTTGGGTACACCCAGCCTTGGAACGGAACGCACAACGGCAATCCGCTGCCTATAGCCACCTACTACTACATCATCCATTTAAATAAAAATGAGAAGCCTTTCACCGGCAGTATCACCATTATCAAATAAGCAGATGAAGAAATATTTAGGCGCTTTTCTGGTTCTGCTGCTTCTCACGGCCCCGGCTTGGGGACAACAGCGGCCGCAGTACAGCCAATACATGATTAACAGCTATTTGCTGAACCCGGCCATTACCGGTATTGAAGATTACACCGAGGTGAAGATTGGCACCCGCCAGCAGTGGGTGGGCTTAGAAGGTGCTCCCAAAACCTACCATGTGAGCGCCCACACGCCCCTGAACAAACAGGTGGCCAGCATCCGGAACGTGGGCAAAGGCATCACCAGCACCCGCACCGTGAATAAAAACCGGTTCGTGCGGGCGTATCCGCACCACGGCGTTGGTATTCAGGTCATCAGTGACCGGACAGGACCCTTGCGGAGAACCAATGCGAATCTTACGTATGCATACCATTTGCCTATTACCAGAACCATTACGGTCTCTATGGGAGCCAGTGCCGGCATTTTGCGTAATAGCCTCAACGCCGGAGAAGCTACGTTCACTAGCCCAGACCCGGCCATTTCCAGCGACTACGTGAACCGCAATTACTTTGACCTGGGCCTGGGCACCTGGATTTATTCTAACAGCTTCTTTGTGGGCCTTTCTGGGGCGCAGCTGATTAAAAGCAACCGAGACCTGAACCCCAGCGAGGAAAACGAGGGACCAAACAATGTGCTGCAAAAACACTTTATTGCCACGGCCGGCTACAAATTTAACGTGGGGCAGGAAGTTACCCTTATCCCCTCCGTATTGGCTAAATTCAACAACCCCAGCCCTACCACAGTGGACTTCAACCTAAGAGCTATCTATGCGGACCGGGTTTGGGCCGGAATCTCTTACCGGAACCAGGATGCGTTCGCTTTGATGACCGGCGTGAACATTAGTCACATCATGGATGTCAGCTATTCCTATGACTACAACACCTCGCCATTGAATATCTCCAACTCAGGTACCCATGAAGTGGTGCTGGGTTTGAAACTCTTCAACAAAGGCAAAGTCATCTGCCCTAGATGGATGCATTAATTCTATTTTTGGTGATTAAACCAGCAGGGGCCGATTTCTATGGAATCGGCCCCTGCTGGTTTATGGCCGCTTTTCAGAAAATGGCGCTTTTATAGTTGTTGTAAATGGAGGGGCAACCCCTTGTGGTTGCCCTTTATGTATGCTGATTTTCAGATAATCTGATCAGCTAGAGTGGGACAGGTCGCGACCTGTCCGTACGTATTCTTGAAATCCCTTTGTTTTCTGGGGAATAGAGTAAAAACGGAAAAGGGCAACTCTTTGGGGTTGCCCTATAAGAAAGCCCCAGCTCTTGGTAAGAGCTGGGGCTTTCTTCTTTTATGAATCCTGTAAATTAAGACTTCACAGGTGTAATGGTTTGGATGGTGCCGTCTGGGTTGTGGGTTAATTCCGTTACTTTGATGTTACGTAGGTACGTTTTGCCAGACAATTGGGTGTCATGGTAGAAGATGTACCACTTGCCTTTTACCTCTACAATAGAGTGGTGGTTGGTCCAGCCTTCCACCGGCTTCAGAACCACGCCTTTGTAGGTGAATGGTCCTGTAGGCGAGTCGCCTATGGCGTAGGCAATGTTGTGGGTGTCACCGGTAGAGTAAGAGAAGTAGTATTTGCCATTGTGCTTGTGTACCCAGGCCGCCTCAAAGAAGCGTTTGTCGTGGTTAGTGGCTGGGAAAGGCTTGCCGTTTTCGTCCAGAAGCTGCACGTCTTTCACGGGTCCGTCAAAGCCTAGCATATCTTTGCGCATTTTGGCCATTTTAGGAAGTAAGGCATTGCCCGTAGCTGGCTCAGGTGCGGCTGTAGAGTCATACTTGCCGGTAGCCCAACGCTGTAACTGTCCTCCCCAGATACCTCCAAAGTACATGTAAGATGTACCGTCTGTATCTGTGAACACGGCAGGGTCAATGCTGTAAGCACCGTCAATCGGCTTCGCCTCTGCTTTGAAAGGTCCGGTTGGCGAAGTAGAGGTGGCTACGCCGATTCTAAAGATGTTTTGTTTGTCTTTGGCCGGGAAATAGAAGTAATACTTCCCGTTCTTATAAGCCGCATCTGGGGCCCATACCTGACGGGCCGCCCAAGGAATGTCTTTCACGTCTAAGGCAACCCCGTGGTCGGTTACTTTCCCGTTAATGTCATCCATGGAATACACATGGTAGTCGCGCATGTCAAAATGGTCGCCATTGTCATTCTCCGGAGTACCAGTGGCGGTATCATGGGAAGGATAGATGTAGATTTTACCGTTGAATACGTGCGCCGAAGGATCTGCCGTGTATACATCGGTTACCAAAGGTTGGGACAGGTACTTGGAACTAGTGGAGTCTGCGGTGGCAGAAGCATTGCTTTGTGCTGTTCCTGTTTCAGAGGTGTTCGTTTCTGCCCCGGTCTGCTTTTGGCAGGCACTGAAGAAGGCGGAAGCAGCTACAAATGCCAAGGGCAGGTACTTAGCAGTTCTTAAGTTCGTCATGTTTTTGTTTGTGGTTTCGGATTGATTTGGTGAAGATACTCAAATCTGTATCTTCTTTGCAACCGATTTCAATAAATTAAGTCCACCAGATTTTCTGGGCTGCTAAGCTCTATCAATGCTTCCTTTTGGAGATAAACCAACTAAGTCTGATGCGACTAAACTTATGCTCTTGATAGAAGATACCACCTGGCCTTAGCAAATCAGTAGCGCCATCGCTTGGAGCCCAGACCATACGCCAGCATGAAATCTAAAGCAAGTAGGACAATACAATAGCAACTAAGGCTTCATTCCATTTAGATGCTTCAGAGTACAGGACAATCCATAAAATAATAAAATCGCCTGTTTATCAGCTATTTTGGCAAAATCAGCTTTAAAATGGAAGCGAGGCAACGTGCTTTTTATTCCGTCTCATTTCAGTTTAAGATAACCTTTCAAGAAAAAATCTTCGTTTAAGAAAAAGATAATCAAGACACCTCTACAAACATTCATGAGTATGGCTTCTAAAAACCTCAACCTCAACGTAACCGAGAGCTTTGAAGAATCAGTTGTTTCCAATAAAATTGAGGAATCTATTGAGGCTGAATTGGCAGATGGCAGTGCCGCTTCCAAAAGCACAGACAACCCTATCCCCAGGGTGGTTCTGCGGCCCAATACGTACTCTCTGTTAGACGGAGAATGGAAATTTTCCCTTGACCAGGAAGACAGAGGACTACGCGAGGGCTGGTACCTGGGCCATAAATACGTACATACCGCCAACTGGCCCGGCTCTGTGGAAGACCACATGGCTAAAACCAAAGGCGAACTGGATACGCCTGCCTGGCAGGATAAATTGATTGCCTGGTATGAGCGGGAATTCACGCGGCCCGAGAAACTGGAAAGCGGCGGAAAAAGGATCTACCAAATCACCTTCGGGGCTTGCGGGTACGAGACCAGGGTGTGGCTCAACGGAAGGCTTCTAACTGATGTGGAAGGCGGAGAAGTCCATTACGGCGAGTACAACTCTTTCTCCTTTGAGATAAATGAAGATCATCTGTTGCCGGTAAACTACTTAACGGTGCGCATCTCGCACAGCATGGATGCCGAGGTGCCACGCGGCAAGCAGGAATCACACGTGTACAAACGCGGGGGCATCTGGTACCAGACCTATACCGGCGCGGTTAGAAGCGTTTGGTTGGAAACCGTGGAGCGCAACCGCCTGCGGTCCAGAGTGGGGGTACAAGGCCTTATTGAAGACTCTTTGGTGCGCTTCAACTTCACCACCAGAATTCAGGACCCGGGCACCTATACGCTTCGGCTTAACATTTTTGAAAGGAACGCCCCAGATGACTCTACTCCGCTGGCTACCTCAGATTATGAACTTAGGTTGGAGGCCGGGCAAAGGCAGCAGTACGTGGTCATTGAGGTGCCTGATGCCCAGCTTTGGAGCCCCGAAGACCCACACCTGTATAAATTTGAAGCCCAACTGATAGACTCCACTGGCTACGCCTCAGAAATTGCCGGACACTTCGGGTTGCGTAAAATTGAGGCCCGTGGCCGGCACATTTACCTCAACAACCAGGAAATCTACATTGACGGCATCCTCTATCAGCCGGGCACGGCTACGTACGAGGAAATGCGGCGTCACATGTACGCCATGAAAGAACTGGGCTGTAACCTGGTGCGCGTGCACATTGCCGGTATTGACCCCCGCATCTACAACCTGGCAGACGAGATGGGCATGTTGCTGTGGGTGGAAGTGCCCAGCCCCCACTCCTCTACCAAGCGCAGCCGTGAAAACCACCGCATTGAATTGCTGCGCATGCTGGCCCTTATTGAAACCAACCCATCGGTGATTATCTGGAGCTTGTACAACGAGGACTGGGGCGCGCAGGACATTGCCACTAACCCCGAGACACGGCAATACATCATGGATATCTTCCACTTCATGAAGATCAGGTATCCGCAGTTTCTGGTGGTGGACAATGACGGTTGGCAGCACATTTCCTATGAAGGCAAAATCAAGACTGATCTGCTCACTGCCCACATCTACACGCCAAAACTAACCAAGTGGAAAAAGACCCTGGACAAAATGGTGGCCGGAGATTTGGACAATGTAGCGGTACTGCCCCTGGTAATTGGTGACCAGTATTTCTACCGTGGGCAAACGCCTTTGATCGTAAGTGAGTGGGGCGGTTTCGGGTTCTCTGATTACGGCGGGCCCGAAGGTTCAGAAGAGCGCACAGACCGTATTCTGGCCTTCAAGAAGGAACTCCGTAAAAGACGCATTGCCGGTGATGTCTACACCCAGGCTACCAACATTGAAGACGAGAAAAACGGCCTGATTGACTTCCATACCGGTGAACTATCAGTGCCGGCTGGTATACTCAGTAGCCGTGACTTCGAGGAAAAAGCAACGAAGAAGGTGAAAAGCCGCAAGAAAAAGGCTAGCGAATAATCTGTTGTTGTTTTAGTTACTTGGGGTTAATCCTGTTTAAGGGGCGTTTTGCAAAAAACGCCCCTTAAATATATCAATGCCTTCGTGTTTAAGTATTGACAGCCAGCAAAAACATTCTGACTTTTATCTTGTCTTTCTTCAAACTAACCTAAAAGATAATTCTATGAAAAAGCTTTTGCTTCTGCTACTCTGCCTGAGCTCTTTGCCGGCGTGGGCTCAAAGTCTGCCGCAGCCAGATCGTGTTAAAACGGATAAAGGCGATATCGTCATTCAGCCGGTCACACATGGCTCGGTGGTATTCCAGTGGAACGGTAAAACCATTTGGGTTGATCCCTACGGCGGTGCCGCTTTGTACACCGGTCTAGCCAAGCCTGACCTGATCCTGATCACCGACATTCACGGCGATCACCTGGATTTGAAAACCTTGCAGGCCCTGCCCGTTTCCAATGCTACCATTGTGGCACCACAGGCGGTTGTAAACCAGCTACCAGAACAGATGAAAGCCAAAGCCAAAGTGCTTGCCAACGGGGCCAGCACCAAACTGATGGACATTGACATTCAGGCCGTGCCCATGTATAACCTGCCCGAGGCCAGTGATGCCATGCACCCCAAAGGTCGGGGCAACGGCTACGTACTTCGGTTAGGAAACAAAAACGTTTATGTCTCCGGTGACACCGAAGACATTCCAGAAATGAGGGCGCTCAAAAACATAGATGTTGCGTTTGTGTGCATGAACCTGCCCTACACCATGGATGTGGACCAAGCGGCCTCGGCAGTTCTGGACTTCAAACCGAAAGTGGTGTACCCCTACCATTACCGCGGGCAAGGTGGTTTAAGCGATGTGAATGCCTTCAAAACCAAAGTAGAGGCGGGCAAAAAACAGATAGACGTGCGCTTACGCCAGTGGTACCCTAAAAGCTAAACCGAAGATTCAAGCCAAAGGATAATACCCAAAACCTCCATTCTGCTTAGAGACGCTTTCTGGTAAAACAGGCCTAAAACAAAAGCTGGTTTCCCCTGTGAAAAGGAGAAACCAGCTTTTGTTTTTTGAGTGAGATTGAGAGACTACAAACGGTTATAATCTGCTTCGTCAGAATTAGTTTCTTTGCTGTCCAAGGGTTGGTCATTCATGCGCAGACCGTTGGCAGTGCCGTCCATGGCGTCATAGCTGCCTTCCATCTCAAAGCCGGGGCCTTGGGTATCTGACTCTTTGCTGTCGGGGTTATTGGCTCCGTAGCCGGTTATCTCGTTTCCGCCTATGTGCAGGTTTTCCAGTTTATCTTTCTGGTCGTTCCGCTGCAGGTCACCGTTGGGCCCAATGTTACGCTTGGCCGAAGGGTCTGGGGTGTTCCCCATGTTGTTCCGGTCATTGTAATCATCATGGATGTTCTTGGTGCTTGATTCGTCTTTGTCTTTATCGTCTGAATTGAAAATATCTAGAATAGCCATGGTCTTAAGGTTTAAGTTCTGCCTCTGTTTACGGACTCCAGTACAGGTGGTTTACGTTGGGCACCTTTCAGTTCAGATAACTAGTCTGTAAATGGAAAGAGAACCGGCTATGAGTAAGTCCTCTTTCCATCTATGGCCGAGACGAAAAACGAGGATCAGTGCTTTTTGCCTTTCTTTCCGTTGCCGTTTCCTTTACCAGGGCCATGCCCGTGGTTCTTTTTCTGCTGACCGGGCGCATAGGCCTTCGCAGATTGGTCTCCGTTTATCTTTTTGGCTTGGCCCGGCGGAAACCCCCGCGTAGAAGATCTTTCGCCCGGGAAATAAATACCGGGATGAGAAGTTCGCTGACTTTTAGACGTTCTAGGGGTAGACGGGTAGCGCGAACTGCCGGTGTCTCTGGAACTGGAGCAGCCAACGGCACTCACCAGAAAAATTATCATGACCAGTAATGGTAAAAGCTGCTTTCTCATAAGAATTTCAAATTACATCCTGTTCACAAGCTGGTAGCAACTTTAAAGCCAAAAAGAATCCTATAAAGGCGTTTTCTGCCTTATTTTGAGAAAGAACCCCTGAAACGTTATCTCACCAAGCGGTGTTCTGTCGTTATCAACTCACCTATCTCCTTTTATTTCAAGGCTTACACAGAATGGCTAAGCTGGTTTTCGTTTTAAGTATATTTTTCACCTGTTTTCAGGCAATTGCCCAGGAAAAGGAACCTTCCTTCATTCCCAGCGCAGTGGCGGTACCTGTTATACCCACTTCCCACACCAAATCCATTGACCAATTTTCCCGATTCATAAACAGCCACTACAAAACACCTCAGGAGAAAGTAAAAACCATTTATTACTGGCTGGCCGCTAACATTGTCTATGATGTGGCTTCCTTGGCCAACATGCCCCTGTATTACGAGCGGCAGGCTCTCATTACTCAGACTTTGAACACCAGAAAAGCCGTGTGCCAAGGCTACGCCGAAGTCTTTCATGAACTTTGCGCCAAAACGGGTATTCCCTCCTACCTGGTAACCGGGTTTGTCATTCCCAAAGGCACGTCCACACCCACTTCCCACGCCTGGGTAGCCGCCCAGGTAAGCGGACAATGGTACCTTTTTGATCCTACCTGGGGCTCTGGCGTAGTGGAAAACGGCAAATTTGTACCGCGCATCAATGACCGCTACTTTATGGTTCCGCCCGCCAGAATGATCCAGACGCATATTCCATTTGATCCGCTGTGGCAGTTCCAGACGCAGCCCCTGTCTTACCATGCGTTCATTTCGGCCAGAAATAGTGGTATTTCTCTGAAGTCTAGTACTGCCAAACCTAAACCGGCCTTTGCTTACCTTGATACCCTTTCCGTGTATGCAGCAGCCTCTGAAAAAGCAAAACTAACGGCTATCCTCCGGAGAATGTCCTCTAACCAGGTAATTCCGCCGGTAGTGTTGGAGCATCTGAATGATGTCAAGCAAAACCTGGCGGTCATCCGGCAGAACGAAACCATTGACCAGTACAATGCGGCGGTAAGCGCTTTTAACGCAGGCATAGACCAACTGAACCAGTTTACCAGGTACAAGAACAACCAGTTTTTACCCGCCAAGTCTGACATGGCACTTAAACAAATGCTCTCTGGAATTACCCACCAATTACAGGAAGCGAAAAGGCTGCTCCAACAGATCAAACCCGCAGACAATACCAATCTGTTTCTGTCCTTACAGAACATGAAAGCAGCGCTTGAAAAAGCATTGGTGCAGGCCCAGAAACAAGAACAGTTTCTAGAAAACTATCTAAAAACCCCTGCGAATAAGCGGAACGCTTTCTTCTACAAACAGGCGTTAGCAGAGCGTCAGTAAGTGACTGCTTTCTAATTCACTGTTATTTAATCATTTATCTATGCACGTGTAGTGGTTTTTACGCCCGATTTCTTGAAAACAGGCTATAAATACAGGCAGAAGTTCACTATATTAGCTTCTACATCCTTCCACCAAAACACAAACATGATAAACCTAGTCATTTCGCCCCGCACCAGGCTAGCCGCCTGGTTGCTCGCCTTTTCGCTGGCCGGGCCCGCCGCCATGGCGCAAGGCCCCAAAGATCTCAACGTTCCCTATCAGCGTCCCGCTGAGTCCATCGCTAAACTGATTGAAGCCCCGGCTACACCGTCGGTGAGTTTTGATTCCAAAGGTGAATGGATGTTACTGATGGAGCGCGCCGGTTATCCCTCTATTGAGGAAGTGGCCGCGCCTGAAGCCCGTATTGGCGGCTTGCGCATCAATCCGGCGGTGAATGGGGCCAGCCGTGGTGCTTCGTTCAACAACCTGAAGTTTAAAAAAGTAAACGGCGGTCAGGAATTCACCATCCAGGGCTTGCCCGCCAACCCCAAAATCACCGATGTAACCTGGTCTCCAGACGAAAAACAGGTGGCTTTCCTGAACACGGTCTCTAACGGGATTGAACTGTGGGTGGTCAATGCATCTGACAGAACCGCCCGTAAACTGACGACCGCCACCGTCAATGATGCCTGGGGCGAAGCCTTCAATTGGGCGCCAGACAGCAAAACACTGTTGGTGAAAATGGTCAATCCCGCCCGGGGCGAGGCTCCCAAAACCAATACCACGCCGGTAGGGCCCGTAATTCAGGAAAACCTGGGCCGCACCTCTCCTTCCCGCACCTACCAGGACTTACTTAAAAACCGTCAGGACGAAGCACTGTTTGACTATTATCTCACCAGCCAGTTGGTGCAGGTTTCTTTGGACGGCAAGCAGTCTAACGTGGGCACGCAAGGCATTATCCGTTCTTTCAGCCTTTCGCCCGACGGGCAGTTTTTATTGGTGAACACCACGCATCGGCCTTACTCTTACCTGGTGCCTTCCAGCTTGTTTCCTTACACCGTACAGGTGTGGGACCGCCAGGGCAAAGTGGTGAAGCAATTAGCGGACATTCCTTTGGGTGAAAACATTCCGGTAGGCTTCAACGCGGTAGCGGCCGGGCCTAGAAGCGTGAACTGGCGTCCAGACCAGGCGGCCGCTCTGTACTGGGTAGAAGCCCAGGACGGCGGCGATGACAAGAAAGATGTTCCGGTACGGGATATTGTCTACACCCAATCGGCTCCGTTCACAGAGAAACCCGTGGCCTTGGTGGGCACCAAACTTCGTTACAGCGGCATGGTGTGGGGCAACAACAACCTGGCTTTGGTGAATGAGCGCTGGTGGAGAACCCGCCAGGAACGTAGACTGCGCGTGAACCCCAGCAAACCAGGTGCCGAGCCGGTGGTGCTGGTAGAACGTTCCTACGAAGACCTGTATACAGATCCCGGTTCGCCGGTGATGACCAAAAACCAGTACGGTCGCAACGTGCTCATGACCGATAAGTCTGGGCAGAACCTGTACATGATCAGTGAAGGCGGTTCGCCG
Source organism: Rufibacter sp. JT3400010 (assembly GCF_054956755.1). NCBI lineage: Bacteria > Pseudomonadati > Bacteroidota > Cytophagia > Cytophagales > Hymenobacteraceae > Rufibacter > Rufibacter sp. JT3400010. Next base: position 117,127 of record NZ_JBUDXA010000012.1, read on the forward strand.
CAGGGAAACCGTCCTTACCTGAGCAAATTCAACCTTGCTACCAAAAAAGCCGATATTCTCTGGCGCTCTGAGGCGCCGTACTATGAGTCTCCGGTAGATGTGATCAACCCTGAGAAAGGTATCTTTATCACGCGCCGCGAGTCTGAGAACGATCCGCCTAACTATTACCTGCGCCAGGTTGGCTCTAAGAAACTGACGGCCATAACCAAGTTTCCGCACCCCACCCCAGACCTGAAAGGCATTGACAAGCAGCTCCTGACGTACAAGCGCAGCGATGGCGTAACGCTTACCGCCACGTTGTACACGCCTAAAGGCTACAAAAAAGAGCAAGGCCGTTTACCCATGCTGATGTGGGCTTACCCGCGGGAGTTCAAAGACGCTGCCAGTGCTGGACAAGTGAAAAGCTCGCCGTATGAGTTCACACGCATCAACTACGGTTCACCATTGTTCTGGGTAACCAGAGGCTACGCCGTTTTGGACCGCACCGATTTCCCGATTGTGGGTGAAGGAGACGCAGAGCCGAACGATACCTACGTGGAGCAGTTAGTAGCCAGCGCCAAAGCCGCCATTGACGAGGTTAGCAAAATGGGCATCGCAGACCCTACCCGGGTAGCGGTGGGTGGCCACTCCTACGGGGCGTTCATGACTGCTAACTTATTGGCGCACTCAGATTTGTTTGCGGCCGGTATTGCCCGAAGCGGAGCCTACAACCGTACCTTAACGCCGTTCGGGTTTCAGGCCGAGGAACGCACGTTCTGGCAAGCCCCTGAGGTGTACGCCAAGATGTCGCCGTTCAACTACGCAGACAAAATCAAGACGCCTCTGCTCATGATTCACGGCGAAGCCGATAACAACTCGGGCACGTTCCCTATCCAGAGCGAGCGTTTCTACAACGCCCTTAAAGGCCATGGTGCTACTACCCGCCTGGTATTCCTGCCCGCCGAAAGCCACGGCTACGGTGCCAAAGAGTCTGTGATGCACATGCTCTGGGAAATGGACCAGTGGTTGGAGAAATACGTGAAGAACAAGCCACAGCCGCAAACCAAGCGCTAAGCTTTTAAAGCTCCTTAGAAAAAGGCCCTATGTGTATACATAGGGCCTTTTTGTTTGTGTTTCTATTAAGTTGCTAAAAAACAGCCTTTCATTCTTTTATGTTGATTTGGGGAAAGTACCGAATAAACATAAAACCTTGTTCACTGCTTTGATGCGTGAGCTCCGGACAAACCCTGGTCAACCTAACTACCTTTTCAAACGACAGGACGCCGCAGGTAGCTCACACTCGCATGACGCGAGCGAGTGCATTCATTGCTTACCTGAACTACCAGAATTTTCAACTTGTAGTTGCGGTTATTTCTGGAAAACAGCCTGAAACCGACCAGACCTTTTCTACTTAATGTCCAGCACCACATCTCCTTCCACCGGGTATCCCACGCACGTTAAGACTAAGCCTTTCGCCACTTCCCTATCGGTGAGTACTTCATTGTAGGACATCCAGACCTTGCCTTGCAGGCAGGTGGCGGCACAGTTTCCGCACCGGCCGGCTTCACAGCTGTAGGGCAAAGAAAGCCCGGCTTTTTTGGCCGCCTGCAGAATGGTGTCTGGGTACTGGGCTACAAACTGGTACGTCTTTCCGCCAACTTGCGCGGTAACCTTGTGGGGTTGCACATCTGGCGGAGTGACTTTGACTGGCACTTTGGTGGTGCTAAAGGTCTCCTGCCTGATGTTCTGGGCGGGTACACCTATTTCCCTGAGGCCGTACAAACAAAGTCTTCGGTAATTTTCAGGCCCGCATACATAACATAATATTTGAGCCAAGGACACTCTTGCATATTCTTTGACGATGCGCTTTAAAAGATCTTTGTGCAACCTGGCCTGGTCCAGTCTGGGAAAGACGCTGAAAAGGAACCGGATGGTGAACCGCTCGGCGAAATGCGTTTCCAGTTGCTGCAATTCGGGATAAAAAATGGTGCTGCCGGGGTCATGGTTGCTGTAGACCAGCACCACAGAGACGGACGGGTGTTGGAAAAGAATGGTTTTCAGCAGCGCGAAAATAGGTGTGATACCACTGCCGGCCGCCCAGAAAAACACCTGTTGGTAAGCACTCAGGGTATCTGGCAACGTAAAGAAGCCGCCCGCACCGATGGTTAGTAATTGGTCCCCTACCTTGGCCTGGTCAATGAGTCTGCGGGAAAGCAAACCGTTTTCAATCCGTTTCACGCCAATGGTCAAGGGCTCGCCCAGGGCGGGCGAAGACGTAATGGAATAGGACCGTCTCACTTCCTCCGGCACATGGGGTGCTACCAGCGTCAGGTACTGGCCCGGTTTGTAGGGGATGGCCTCGGCTTCTTTCCCCGCGAAAACAAAGGTTTTTACGCCCGGAACTTCTTCGTGTATTTGGGTAATGGTGATGGGCAGATAGGCGTGCTGCATGTGGGCGAGTAGTCTTTCTGCCTCTTTTACGGAAACTCGCTCTTTCATGGATGCTTGCCGGTCACAAGTCTTCGGCCCTAGGCAAGATACTGGAATACTGACTTGGAAAGCCCGCCGTCTTTGGCCTCCAGAACTAGGGCTCTGCTTGAGTAAACTTCTTCCCTATAAGATCTTTCTCCGGTAGATTTAGATGCGCACTACAATCCAGGAAGCTTAGAACAAAGGCACCAGGTTATCGTCCATGGGCTGCTTACACAGGCCCTCTACCCTGGAAACCCCAGCCTTGGTCAGGAACAGAAGCGGTGCCGTTTGGACCATGGCCACTTTGATGTATTCTCGCTCCAAAAGGGATCGCAGGTGAACAGACAACTCCTCTATACTCATGTTCAGTTTTTCACTGATGCTTTCCGTATTAATAGGAAAATTAACCGGCCGCTCCATCAAAGGAACAGAGGTGTAGATGGTGCTTAAAATGATATCTTCCAAGGCTAAATGGATTAATTCGAGGTCTTATACGTACAACCGCACCTTTATAACTACCTTTTTTGCCCAATTATTTGAAAATAGCCCCTATTTGGCGCATTATATTACATGAATACAATATTTTAAAAGTAGGATTATATAAATCTTACTTTAAGTAAGATCACTCTTGGATAAAGGTAATTACGGCAAAAAGTACCAGATGAAATGCTGGTAAAATAAGGTAGAACGCTACTGAACAAAGCTAAAATACCAGAGGTTGCATCCCGTTTAGAAGCTGTTTTAGCTAGAACAGGATTAAAACAGCAGTGTTGCTTGCCGTAAATAACCCTTGAAAAAAGAAGACGCAAGCTTTTGCCTGCGTCCTCAAAAAACCACTGATGAAATTTTCTTTAAAAGTACCTGTAAGCGCAGGGACGTTTATCTATGAGTTAGAACCATCGCCGTCTGACTTGGCGTCATCATTGTTGATTTTCTTTTTGCGGCGGGGCTGCTGGGGTTTGGTAGTGATCTTCCCGAACTTATAACTCGCGCTCACTTTGAACTGCCGGTTGTAGATATACAAGGTACTCACCTGTTCCGCCGAAGGTGTGGTGAAGGTGTTCCGCTGTCTCAAGGTTTCTGCGAAAGGGTTTTCTACCCCCACGGTAATGCTGCCGTTCTTGTTCAGGATGTCCTTCTTCACGGCTACGTTGAAAACAGTCAGAGATGCGGTTCTACCTTGCAAGGTAATCCGGCGGGAGTTGTGCTGGACAAAGGTCTGCGCACTAAGTCCTTTGCTGAAGGCATAGGAGGCATTCAGGTTGGCGTTGTACATCATGCTGGCGTTGGAGGCATTCAGAAGTGCGTTCCGGCTTTCCAGGTCCAGGTAGAACACGTTCACGTTCGCGCTGAGGTTTCCTTTCTTCAGGAACTTGGTACTGCCAAAGAGACTAAACCCATAGTTGGCATTCTTGCCAATATTCCCGAACCGGGTGTAATTCACGCCTTCGGCGTTGGGCAAGGTAAAGGCTTCAATGGCGTTGTTGGTCTGCCGCCAGAAAAGCGTGGCATTGACTGAGACGCCGCTCTTGAAGAACGTGCTGTAGCCCAGTTCATACGCATTGGTGATCTCAGCACTTAGATTGGGATTTCCCACCTGAATGTTGAACGTGTCGACGCGGTTTTCATAGGGGTTCAGCAATCCTAACTGCGGGCGCTGAATGCGTTTGGTGTAGTTAAACTTCAGCGTCTGGTTGTTTTTGAAGACCCTGGAAATGGCCACGCTGGGAATGAAGTTGTCATAATCCTGTGCTATCGAAGTTCTGGAAGAAGTAAAATCTCCCTCTACTTGCGTGTACTCATAGCGGGTGCCCAGTTTGAAGTTGTATTTCTTGTTCAGGCTGAATTCATAAGAGGCATACGCCGCGCCCACGTTCTGGTCATAGGAAAACACATCGGTGCGGGAGGGCACCACCACAAAGGGAGCCGTCACCGGACTGGCCACCAAGAACTGGAAATCGCTTTCGGCGTAGCGCAGAATGGCTTTGGCTCCTATCTCCAGCAGGTGCTTGTTTTTGAACGGATGGGTATAATCTACCTGAAAGGTTTTCTCTTCGTTGTAGGCATCGTTCAGGTTCTGCTCTCTTAAGGTCAGTTGCTGGTCGCGGTTCAGCACATCGGCGAAGTTGTAGTTGCCACGGTTGCTGCGGCTCAGCAAGCCTAGCACACTCAGTTCCTGCCCCGGTTGCGAAAACTGCTTGCTAAAGTCCAGGTTGATGTCATAGTTGAGGTTGTCAAACTCATTGGTGTTGCGCCGCAGGTTGCTGCCTATGATGCTCCCTTCCAGGTATTGGGTGGAGGTTTGGTTTGTCACATACGCGTACTCGCCGCCCTGCATCCTGATACCGGCAGCCAGGCTGCTCTTTTTGGAAAGCTCATAATCTACGCCCACTTGCAGCATCTGAAACTCACCTTCGCGTTTGCCCGTCATGCTCTGTGATAAGCGATCTATACCGGGAAGGCCGTTGTAGAAGGTTTCCCGGGACATTTCAGCGGGATTGTTGCGCCACATGTAGCCCAGCGTGGAAGTCAGCCCCACCTTGCCTTTGCGGTAGTTCAGGTTGCCATTTACGGTGCTGTGGCGGTTGCCATAGGTACTGTTGAGGTTCCCGTTTACTCCTTGTAAACTGTTCTTCTTGGTGATAATGTTGATGATACCCGCCGTGCCTTCGGCGTCATACTTCGCCGATGGGCTGGTGATCACTTCCACACTTTTGATCTGGTCAGAAGGAATCTGCTGCAGGGCATCAGCAATGCTGGTAGCCATCATAGCCGATGGTTTGTTGTTGATCAACACTCGCAGGTTAGAACTGCCGCGCAACGCCACATTCCCTTCCATGTCTACCGTTAAACCGGGCACTTTCTTGAGCACATCTGAGGCGGTGCCGCCGGTATTGGTGATGTCTTTCTCAGCGTTGTAGACAATGCGGTCTACTTTGTCTTCAATCAACAGTTTATCTCCTACTACGGCCACTTCATCCAGCGCCTTCGCGCCGCCTTTGAGGTGAACTACCCCAATGTTCACTTCGTCTTTGTTGCCCAGGTTAATGTTGTCAATCACCTTGGTTTCATACCCCAGAAAACTCACCGAGAGCTGATATTGACCAGCCGCCACCCGTACCAGCGAGAACTTGCCTTTGTCATCAGACACCGTGCCGTCCACTATTTTTCCAGAGGTTTTCTCTACCAGGGAGATCGTCGCAAACTCGACCGGTTTTTTGCCGGTTTCGTCTAAGATAACTCCGGCAATTTTACTGTTTCCCTTGGGAACCGGGGCTGTAGTGGCAGGCACAGGTTTGCTGTTTTCGGGCTTGTTTTGGGGAACCTGGGCAAAAGTTTGCTGTGCCGCCAGAAGGCTGGCCACAGCCATGAGTACAACTTTTTTCATACGTTTAGCTTTTATATTTAGTAGAAAACTTCAAGCAATACAATCTCAGGACACCTTTTGGGCGCCACTTTTATTGGAAAAGTTCAAGCACTCTTAAGGTGGTGCTGATCAGGGAAATGATATATTATGCAGCAAGAATAGGCAGCATGACGGTAAGCAGAAACTAAATGTGACGAAAGGCAGGAAAAATGTGACAAGCTTCAACTTCCCTCCAAAAGGAAGTCCTAGTAGTTGGAATTACCCCATCTGCAAGGCTAAAGACGGTTCTCAACAAGGCACTATCCTCACAGCAAAAGCCATTTAAGTACCAAGACAAAGTAAATTATCTCTTTTGTCCTCCTGACTGAACGGATCATGTAAGCGAACTAGAATAACCGTAAAAACTATCTCCTTTGTCATCCTGAAAGGACCTTGTGGGCGAACTAGAAAAGCTCTTCTAAACTGCCGTAACCGCTTGCTCATAAGATCCTTCCAGGATGACAAAGAGAGAGAAGAAGGCATAGTTAATCCTATCCAAGAACTTTCTTAGTTTCTGAGCATCAGTAGATGTTCTACTACTTTTCAGCAGCCGCAGTAGGAGCAAGTGCAATCAGTTTGATGGAACTCAAACTAACCTGGACTATAGAACAGATGCAGGGGAATAGGCAGCCGTTTTAGGGCAGTTTTTATAGAAAAAGCACCAAAACGGGTTGATAGCATGAGAGAGAAGGCAGGGAAGAGAAAAGTACAAACCAATAAAACTCCTCCCCTCCCTTTCTTCCTATTTCTGGCTTAAAAGTCCCAATGCTCTACCAGAAAACTCTGCTTTGGCGCTGTCTGAGAACTGGTAAGAGATGGCAGGAATCTTCACATCATTCATGAATAAGGTGCTTTTGTTCCGGATGTCCAGGGTGGCAGAGTTGATCTGGTTTTCCTTCGCAATCACCAGTTTGGAACTGCTGCCTGGGGTGATGCCTACCAGCCCCTGCAGATTTCCTAGTTTGGTATTGACCAGTTCTACGGAGGAGGCATGGTCCTGTGTAAGCCTCAGACTATCCTGCTCAAAACCCATTATCTGCACTTTCTTCCAAGCGTAAGGATTGTCAGTAGTCAAATCAAATTGGGGCTTTCCTGCTAAGGTATAGTGCGCCGTGGTAGTTAACGCGGTTAGTTCAGGGCACGAGATGTACACCACAGGGCGCCCGTTAGCCCAGGCTTTATCCTCTTTCAAGATGACATCTACTACCAGCTTTTGTCCCTGTTGCCCCACTTGCACAAAGTCCTGCACCCGGTTGTGTAAACGCACTTGGTACGGCCCCTGCACAATTTTCACGCTGATCTTACTGACGCCGTTTACCTCCACGGCATTAAATCCAGTGAAATTCCTAGAAACAAAACCAAAGAGAGGATCTTTGTAGTGACCTGTTTCATATTCGGCTTTCATGGCAAAATTGAAGGCTGTCAAGGAGCAGAGGAAAAAGACCAAAGCTGACGCTATGAGAATAGTACTCTTTTTCATGATCTTCTAATTAAGGGTGAAATGTTCGGTTTTAAATTGCTCATAACGCTCCTGCAGTTCTTCCAGCGGAATGTCCAGCAGGAAAACGTTGCGAAAGAACTCGGGCAAATCCTGTTGTATGAAGCGCTCTTTGCGGTGTTTCTTGACCTTGCTTACCCCGTCTTCGGCTACAAAAAAGCCTATCCCCCGCTTGTTGTAAATTACTTCCTGGTTCTGGAGGTATTCAAAAGTGCGCATGACCGTGTTGGGGTTCACCTGCAGTTCCACCGCTAGTTCCCGCACTGAGGGTATTTTATCATCTGGGAGCCATTTGCCCAGCAGGATATTCTCGCTCACGTAGGCGGCAATCTGCAGGTAAATGGCTTCATTGTTTCTAAATTCCATACTTCTTCGTTTAACCCTACACTTGCTTTTCTTTCAACCGGAAGTAGGCACTTGCCCATAGCAAAAGGGCCGTTCCCAACAAGGCTAAGGACATCATAAACTCATTGTCATTTGGGTAGCTGATGTTAAAGTATTCCCCTGCTTCTTTGATGGTCACAGATGAAAAGGGGAAGGCATCTTCCAGGTCGCGGCCAAAGATAACCTGCATGATGGGTTTATTTAAAATAACAATCAGCAAGCCCAGGGTGAACAAGATGAGGGCAGTTTTAATATAATGCCACTTCTCAAACAAGATAGACCCCAGAAAGGCCAGGGAGTGCAAGAAAATATAGCCGTTCAAGACCAACGCCTGGCCATCTTCCTTAGAAAACAAGGGCATGAGTTCCTGCGGCTTACCATGCCAATCATCCAGGGGTAATAAGATGGAAGCCACTAGGTAAAAACACCCAATATACACTACCTGAAAAATGACATAGGAAAAAAGCCAGCCTACCAGGTACTTTTCAAAATGGGAAGCCGGTAAGGTAAGGGTTGCAATGGCTTTACGCTTGTCTCCTAAATGAGAGAAGACAGTACTAGTGAAGATAGGCCCGGTTGCCACCAGTAGAATAATGAAAATAAACGTTTGCTTAGAGGCGTCCAGGGGGCTGGACTCTGTAATGATCAGAAAACCCATGAACAGGGTCATGACGCCCATTAAAACAGCTGCTGACATCAGGTAATGCATGATGTTCTCTGCGGTGTGTTTCTTGAACAGCCACCAGAAACGGGTAAGGCTAAAGTGCGTTTTCATACTGATCTGTGTGTAAGAGGTGAAGCAACGGTTGGTTTCCCAGAATGATGGCGTTAAACAAAAGCTCCATGTCTACGCGGCTGTACGTACCCTCTTGGTTGGGCATGATGACATGTTTCCCCTGGAAAGATTCCTCGGCGTACAGTACCTCGTAGCCCTGGGTGGAAGGCAGCGTGGCGAACACCAGTTTCTCGGCAATCTTATCCAACTCTTGGTTCAACACAATTTCGTGGTCATGCATCACAATAAGTGTATCAATCAAGCTTTCCAGATCGCGTACCTGGTGGGAGGAAATGATCACGCAGCGTTCTTCGGTAAGCGCCGAGGCAATGATCTTCCGGAACTGCACTTTAGAGGGAATGTCCAGCCCGTTGGTAGGTTCATCCATGATCAGGAGGTCGGTGTTGGTGGCCAGGCCAAACGCGATCATCACCTTTTTCTGCTGCCCAAACGATAGCTTATCCAATACCGAGTCGCGGGGAACGTCAAACTCAGACAAGTATGCATGGAATTGCTCCTCGTTGAATTTGGGGTAAAAGCGGGCGGTGTTGGAAATGAATTTTGCCGTGGTAACGGATGGCACGTAAATCTCCTCAGGGATGAAATACAGGTTGGCGAGCACTTCCGGCGAACGCTTGGACACATTGGCTCCGTCTATGGTACAAGAACCCACCGTAGGGTACACCAACCCAATGATGTTTTTCAGCAACGTAGACTTACCGGCCCCGTTCTTCCCGAGCAAACCATAGATATGCCCTCTGGAGAGTGTCAACTGCAGGTTATGGAACAGCAATCTGTTCTTCTTGTACCCGAAACTCAAGTTGTTGATGTGTATCATAGCGACTTTGTTTACTGTATTAGTTACATAGTACACTACAAATGTAGAAAGTGTTTTCACAAAAGCAATACCACCGCCAAAAATATTTTTGTGAATTGCTTCAGTTCTCAGCCTGATTTTCTGAAACAGGCCTAAAAACAACTTAAAGAAGGCTTTACAAGAAGAAGATTTCTTGGTGGTTCCCTCCTATCTTCACAAGGAGGTAGTGCGTTTACTTCTGAAAATAGCTTTTTACACACCCGCCCAGGTGTACTAGAGGTGTAGTAACGGTGCATTCACTTCTTGCCTACTTTCCGTAAAAGAGCCTATGTACCCTTTGCAAGAAGACAAGATACCAGCCCTGGACAAAATCACGTACCCTATCCCCCAAATCGCCACGCTGGCCATGGGCTGCTTCTGGGGACCGGAGGGACTTTTCGGGGCGACGGGAGGCGTGATCAGGACCCGGGTAGGTTATGCGGGCGGAACCATGGAAGCGCCCACTTACCGCCAATTGGCAGACCACATAGAAACAGTCCAGCTAGAATTTGACCCTGACCAGATCTCGTATGCGCAACTCCTGGCGCAGTTCTTCAGCCACCATACGCCCACCAAGGAGCCACGCAAACGCCAGTACACTTCGGCTATTTTCTTCCATTCTTCAGAACAGGAACAAGCCGCCCGCCAAGCCATGAATGCCGCAGAAGCGCGTTTGCAGCAACCCGTACAGACCGAGTTAATCCCCTTCCAAGCCTTTTACCTGGCCGAGGAACGGCACCAGAAATGGAAACTAAGACGCGTACCCACGGTACTGGCCGAAATGCAAAAGATCTACCCCAACCCAGAGGAATTCAACCACTCTACGGCGGTAGCACGGGTCAATGGCTATCTGGGCGGCTATGGCGAGAAGGATAGGTTTATGGAAGAAGTGGGCAGCTTGGGACTCTCCTACCCGGTACAGCAAACGTTATTGGCTCACTTTCTGGCAAAGGACATAAGCGGGCTTCCGTGGCAACGTTAGCCTGCACTTGGTTACTCGTTTGAGTATGTTTTCACTAAAACAGGCGCTCAGCTGGCGCGAGCCTCCGGCTCGTGTCCGCACTTATTGCGGAACACTACATGGCTGAGTTGCAAAAGAAGATCAGGTACGCGTGCGGACACGAGCCGGAGGCTCGCGCCAGCGGTACTTCTAGGAACCGTCACCTTCTTTCTTGAGGTGAATGGAATCTGCGTTGATGCAATAGCGTACGTGGCTGGGAGTGCGCTCATCCTGAAATAAATGGCCCAGGTGTAAACCGCATTGGTGGCAGAGCAGCTGGATTCGTTCTCGGCCATAAGAATCCAGCAGGTGTTGTTGCACATTCTCTTCTAAATGGGCCCAAAAGCTGGGGAAACTGGTTTTGGAATCAAACTTCTGCGCGGAGGAAAACAAAGGACTACCACAGCGGGTGCAGACGTAGACGCCGGCTTCCTGGTGCTGCTCGTTCTGAGCCCAATCAATCTTTCGGTTCTTGAACATCTGGTGCTGGTTTGCTCCATTCTTCTACTAAAAAGCCATCGCCTTGCAGGCGTACGCTAAAGAGCCGGTCAAAGCCTTCCTCAAAAGAGGGCGGCTGCAGCTTCTTGCGCACATCATACAAGGCGATGTCTTTTACTCTATCTTTCCCTTCGCGGGCTCGGTTTCGGGCTAAGGCCTCTGGCAGGGAGGTCTGGAAGAAATAGCCTACCACCTGGTAGCGGCGCTCCTTGCACTGACTCATGTACCTGGCCCGGTCTTCCCGGCAGGGATTGGTATTGTCTACCACCAACTTCGCACTGGTTTGCAGGCACACGTTCAGGAATTTCTGCTCGCGGTGACGCGTCTTGAGCAAATCCAGACTGATGCGCACGTGGGAGTTAAAGAAATGCTTTTGGTAAAACGTAGATTTTCCCGAGGCCTGCAAGCCCATGAAGAGAATGGCCTCCACCGTACCTTAGTTTAAGCTTTGGCGGGCACAAACTCCATGGAAATGGAATTGACGCAGTGGCGGGTGTTTTTGGCCGTGAACCGTTCTCCCAGAAACACGTGCCCCAAATGACCGCCGCAGTTAGAGCAGACAATCTCGGTACGGCGGCCGTCGGCGTCTGGTACGCGGGTCACGGCACCGGGAATCTCGTCGTCAAAGCTAGGCCAGCCGCAGTGCGATTCAAATTTGTCTTCTGACCGGTACAAAGGGGCATTGCAGCGGCGGCAGATGTACGTGCCGGGCTCTTTCACGGTGTACAGTTTCCCGGTGAACGGGCGCTCCGTGCCTTTGTGCAGAATGACGTACTCTTCCTCTGGGGTGAGGTCGTTATATTTTTTTTCTTGGTTTTCCATCTTAGCTAAATGTTTGCTTCAGGGGTTTGTACTGAATTTACGAGGTGTCGTTGCTGTTAAACGAACGTCCTAAAGGTACGCAGAAGTATTCTTTGCCGTTTAGCGGTTACTTTTTGGAAAGCGGCCTTTAAACGAACTTCCCCCAGGTTGCACCAGAAAACAGGCGGATGTTGCTTTATTTCAAAATGTGCAGCGCCAGTATTTTCTGCACTTCATACACGTTCACTGCCTTGTTGAATTTCTTTCTGATACTGGGCTCCACCTCACTGGATACCCAGATTTTCAGTTCGGCATCCAGCTCAAAGGTGCCTGCCGTCTCTACACTAAACCGGGAAATGCTTTTGTAGGAAATAGATAAGTATTCTACCTTACTTCCCGTGAGTCCTTGTACTTCAATCAGAATCAACCGTTTGGAAGTAAAGATGAAGGTATCTCTGATCAGCTTAAAGCCTAACTCAATCTCTTCCCCTTCGGCCAGCAGTTTGCCGAAATCATGAAGTAATGTTTCGCGGTTCACGGCTCCCGCGTTCCCCATTATTGCCGAAAAGAATCCCATAGCTGTTTGTTTTTAGGTGAATGAATTAGATAGAAGGGTGATTCCCAAATTGTGTAATCCTAGAATAGGAAGTACATGTTTTTTATGAAATACCAGGGTTGTGGTCTTGTAATCTATAGTTGAAAATTAGCTAGTTCTGAAAAAGTAATGATAAAGCTATATGGGTGTGGGAAGTTGCAAATACAATTGCTTCAGGTAATCAAGGCTCCCAAACAAAACATGAATCATTATAAAAGCCTTTTCCTAGAGCAAGACCCAATCTCTTCTATCAAAAAGTTGAGTCTTTACACTTAAAATCAATAACAAAGTACTTCATTTCAAGTATTTTAATCCTGACTAATGGTTAGGCTTTGCAGCGGGAGGGGCATACCTATAGATCCTGCTATTCATGCTATTTGCGAATACAGGAAGTATTATGATGCGTTACGGTTTAACCCGCCCGACGTAAAGGATTTATCAAGCGTAGAGTTCTTTTCTTTCTTTTGTGCCATTCCCTTCTTCTTGCGGGTCTTGAGATAGTCACTGAAGAACTTTTTCTCCTCCTCCGTCCTTTGTTGGTTGATGAAAACCAAGTCTTTTTCGTCTATTTTCTTATTTTCTGCCATGACTGAAGTTTTTAAAGTATTGTTTGACCAAGGGTCAGCAGATGTCTACCTCAAAGTCTAGCGGCTTCCATAATTCCTGGACCATTAATTGAATTTGCGAAAGGTTTAACTTTATTGGCTGTAAAAAGTAGTATATGGCTTCCGGTTTAACGGCTTGTATAAACGATGGCGAAGGCCGTCGGCCGAGATGATGTTTATACAATGTTGGCGGGTCGTGCTTTTTTATAATACTTTCTTTAATCTTTCAATTGCTTTAAGAACTGCTTCACGGTTATTCTTTGAAGTCATCCATTTAGGAAGCCGACTTCCAAGGCTTTTATTCATGTAGGAGTGTTCTTGGCCATTCCGTTCTCTTAGTGTCGCTTCTACATGCTGTTTAAGAAAGTCAAGATGTTCGTAATTGTAGGCCCATAATAAATCCTCACTAACGTTTTCCCTTAACCATAGCGGAAAATTAAAGAATGGGTCAATGGGGGCACCTATAATCATATGTCTCACACTTATATTTTCTTCTTTAGAGCTATAAAGAATTGATGTCGGCTTTTCAGAAAGGTTTTTATTATATCCGCATTCTGTACAAACAATTCTGACCGTCTTTTCATCATAATTTCTAAATGAAAAGTCGTCCGTTCTAATGATTGCTTGTTTTGAGCATTTTGGACAGATAACTAAAATATCTTTTATGAAATCGAAAACTGAAGTCTGATAGCTTTCTTTGGTTCTAATAGTCATCTTCTATTTTATTATATACCAGTCCGTTGGCGGTTGCTTTTCTTTTTAATTCAAGTACTAAGTCTTCTAAATTGCCTTTAAGCTGGCTTCTACTTTTCAAAATCAGTAGATGAATTATCATCAGGAGAGTTGTCCAAGAGAGCAAAACCCAAATAATCGTAAATTTACTGGTGCTAATGACAAGCCCAAAAAAAGTAAGAAATGCAAGGAAGAAGATTATAAAGTAAATTCCGTAAACGTTTGTTTTATAATACGGTATGATTTCAGCTTGCAATCTTGTTCCGATTCTTTCTAGTCCGCTTACTATTTCTATTCTGATTCTACCATTCGCTCTGAATGGTTGAAGGTTCGTCGGTCGCACATTTATTTCTATTGTGTCCGTTTCAGTGAATCTCACTTCGCTGAAGTCGATGGGAGTATTAGTGAGTTTATCGAGGAAGCTTCTCTTTTTCTCTTTCTGTTGGGAAATGTAGTTAACAATAAAGCTTTTCGGCTTATCAAGGTCGAAAGTGTAGTGTTTGTGATATTTTAAGAAAAGCTTCTTCATTTCCTAAGTTACCGCTAACGTACTGGGCTAAACGACGGGCGAGGCCATCGGCCGAAGACTGGCGTTTAGGTGTTGTCGTGGTGCGTTTTTCTTTTAAGGGTATTTAATTCCTATTTCATTTACTTCTTTGTCAACCTTAAGCCATTTCCCATTAGTGGCAATGTTTTGGTCAACCTCGCTTATTACCATAAAGGCATCAGTAAGGTAAATCACCTCAACTGTCCTTTCATTATAACCCAAGGCTCCCACGTCTTGTACCTGATGCTCAATCCTGTTTGATGCCCATTCTGTATTTTGGAAGAGAATTGTTTGTGTCTTCCAAGAGGAGGTTGCAGTCAGAACTTTGGTAGGTCCTACAACTAATACACCAGCAATTGCGAAAGTCGGTATTACTGACTCAATAATCTTTCTTTTCCTGATTTTACTGAAATTCAGGTTCCAGACAAGCAATATCGGGGAGAGGACAAGCAGCCCAACATATGCAAATGATTTAACAGCTTGGCTCTTTATTTCGAGTAGCGAGAGTACATCCAGAATGAATAATGTAAGCGCCAGTAAGAACAGACTGTTTAGCATTATAGATATTTGTATTCTTTTCATCATTCTTTTGAAATACACCACAACGTACTTGTGTAAACGACGGCAAGGCCGTCGGCCGAAGCTGAGGTTTACACAAGTACATTGTGGTGGTGTCGTTATTTTATTTTATTCATTGCCCATTGCAATTCATCTTGTTCAGCGCCATAAGCGTCTAATTGACCATATTTAATGTAAGATGAAACATTGAATCCTTCTTCTATATCATTGTACCAGATTACCTTTTTTCCTGCAATCACTACGACCCAGAATCCGCCTCCTTCATTGCCGAGTTCTTCTTCCGACCATTTTTCTGGTTCAATTGAAATTAATTCCCAAATCTGTTTTTGGATGTCCGACATTTTAGAGCTTCCTTTTCTTATTAAGGAATTTAATTCATCTAATTCTATCGGTGTCCAAGATTCCATCGGTGTTTATATGATTTTTGATTAAGCAAAGCGTGATAAGACTTATTTATAATTA
>NZ_JBUDXA010000013.1:0-128656 GCF_054956755.1 Rufibacter sp. JT3400010
CTCCTCCCATTTGTCATCTTGGAAAGATCTTGTGGGCGAACTAGAAAGGCGTTTTAGTTACGCTAATACTGCTCGATCACAAGGTCCTTACAGGATGACATAAGAAGGGGAATAGTATTGAATAATAAGGTTTAGAGGAAAGAGCAAATGAAAGCCAACTACACTTAAAAACCTGTCCCTGCTGTTTCAAGCCTGCTTTCCCAAAAACTACCCTAAACCAGCAACCTACTTCTTACCCAAACAAGCTATTAGTGAACTGCACCTTGATGCCCAGTTGAAAATCACTTATGGTTTTGAAGATTTCCTTCAGGGTGACTTGCTCAATTTTGGTCAGGCTTTGAACATCCAGGTAATTGTCTGGATCTTTTTTGTCGTGCATGATTTGGCTGGCCTGTTTACGGAGGCGCAGGCCCATGAGGTAGTAGTACGACTGCATGAGTTCCTGGCATTGTTTCTCCGTGAAAACACCAGCTGCGGCTAAGGCTTCAATCCGCTCGCCGGTGTTGGTTTTGAAGATACGGTTTTGCAGGGCGTACACCCGTACCAGATCCACAATGGGGGTCATGGCCTTCTTGATGTCGAAGACCTGTTGCGAGCCCACGGTGAAGGTTCTGATATTTTTGAAGAATGACGTGAGCGGCGGTTCGTACTGCAGGGCGTTGTTGGCCATGTGGTAGAAGAGGCGCGGCATGGGTTTCTGCAGTTCCTCGTCTAGGAAAGAAACCAGCTCTTTCATGATTTCGCCATCGCCGTAGATGAAACGGCAGTCAAAGAAGGTGGAGAACTGGATAGCGGTTTCGGGCACAATTTCCTGCATCCAGGCGTGGTAGTTGCGTTTCCAGTGCGAAAGCGAGTGCGTCCATTTGGGGTTCTTGGCCATATAGCCGCCGGTGCAGAAACTGAACCCGATGTAGTCCAGCTTTTCGGAGACCATATCGGCGAAGCGCAGGAAGTATTCCCGCACCAGTTCGCGTTGCTCGTTGGCTTTGTCTTCGTACACAATGGCGTTGTCCTGGTCGGTTTTGAGGGTTTGCTCTTTGCGGCCTTCGCTGCCCAGCACCATGAACACGAACTTGGCCGGGGCCGGACCGCAGATGGCAATTACTTCCTCAATCACTTTCTGGGCAATAGTATCGGCTACGGTGGTGATGACCTGGTTGATGATCTCGGGTTTGGCGCCGCGCAAAAGCAGTTGCATCACAATTTCGGGCACCTGCTGCCACTTGGCCCGCAGTTCGTTCCCGGAGCGCGCCAGCTTCACCGATTGGATGAACACGAACGGCGACTGGGCCTGGTCGCTCAACAACTTGCTTCGGCTAATCATGCCTATGTATTCTCCTTGTTCCTCAATGAGCAGGTAACGGGTTTTGGTGCGGAACATCAGTAGAATAGCCTCATACACGTAGGCGTCTTTCCGGATGGACACAATGGGATTGTCCATGATTTCCTTCACCGGCCCGCGTACGTCTTCCTGCGCAGCCACCACGTTATCGCGAAGCGTGATGTCCGTGATATAACCTACAATATGCCCAACCTCGTTCTTCACGAAAACACAGCTGGTCTTGTTTTCCGCCATGAGACGGGCCGCAGTGTAAATAGGGGTGGTAGTGGAACAGGTAATAATAGTACGGTACTCCACGCTTTCAATACGGCGGGAATAGAGTTGGTCGGTGGCAATGTAGTTTTCCTCAAAGGAGGTGGGCCGCTTCACGAAATGGGCGAACTCCTCATTGAGCATGCGCAGGCCGAACTCATGGGTGAAATGGTGCAGGAAGCCCTCATTGGCTTTGGCCAGTGCCCTAAAGTCTCTGCGGTGCAGAAAGTACACCACGGTTCCTTTCTTGGCAATGACGGTGCGCAACGACTTCTTGCGGTTGAGCAACATAGAAATGCCACCGTAGCAATAGCCGGGGCCGTGCGGTTCCAGCACGCGCTTATTTTGGGCACTATCATAGAAAAACGACTCATATTCGCCTTCCACAATCAGGTCCACGCCCCGTAGTTTGGTCACGCCCTGGTGGTAGATGAGCGTGTCTTTGGAGTATCTTACTTCCTGCAGTAGGTCTATGACCCCTAACAGAATGTCATCTCCTAACAGGTGGAACGGCTTTACGCTTTTTAGAAATTGCAGACGGTCGTTCATAGCCAGTAAATAAGTAAAATGATGAAAAGTAAAGCTCCCAGTCCGGCTCCAAGCCAGAGCAGGATGGAGCGTTTAGGCTGTGGTTGTTTGTTAGTGGTGTAGCGTTTTTCCTGTTGTTGGGCAACGGACTCCTCCGTCACCACCCTGCGTTTACGTAATTCAAAAAAACTTTCGGCAGTGGCGCGGGCATCGGTCACCGCGTTGTGCTGGTTCTCCAAGGATTTATGAAACAGGTGGCTGTAGAGTTCGCCCAGGCGCAGGTGCTTTTTACGGGGCAGGTGCGTGAGCCCTGAAGATGCAATCATGGTGCAGAACACCGGCAGGTTCTCAAAAGGATTAGGTAATCCTTCACGGTAGAAGTCAGCACTGAGAACGTGGTAATCAAACTGCATGAAATGCCCAATGACCATGGGTTTGTAACGCTGCAATTCTTCCTGTAATAACAACAGCACTTCCCTTCTGCTTTGCCCGTTGCCGTGCAAGAAGTCGGGTGTAAGATGGTGTACGGCAATGGACGAAGGCTTCACCTCAAAGCCCTCGGGCCGGATGTAGTGATTCTCGCTTTTTACCTGCTGCCCGTCTTTGGTATAGACAAACCAAGCTACCTGCACGGTATGCGGCCAATTCTCCTCATCAGAGTAGGGCACATCCCAATGTTCGGGCAACCCCGAGGATTCAATGTCTATAAACAGCAGGTGGTCTTGCATGGTACGTCTCTCTTCCTAAGCGCATCTGCCGAAACAGATTCCTAAACTTACGTATTCCGCGGCAAAGTCCGCTGGCATTGCAGAAAGTAGGGGCAATCCCTTGTGGTTGCCCTTGCGTTTTGCAACGACATCGGCACAGACGCTCGCAGGTCCTCCGGACGCTACGAGGTCTTTTGAGTTAACGGCATGCTCCTCCATTTCGGGCATTCACTTTCATTTATAGGGAATTCCCCTTCCACGAAGGAGCAGGGGTGGGTAGCATTTTGCAGCTACTTTCCTGAAAACAGCCTTAAAACAGCATCGGCTCCCATTTCTGAGAGCCGATGCTGTTTTAATTATCTGTTCATCTGGTAGAACATTTCGCTCCAGCGAAGTTCGTTCTTCAGTTGGCTTAATTTGGTGTCTCTGCCGATGACCACGCACTCAATGCCGGCCATCTCCGCGAAGTCTTGTAATTGCTCTGCGCTGATGTTCTGGCTGTAGCAGGTATGGTGGGCTCCTCCGGCCAAAATCCAGGCGGCGCAACCGGTTTTCATGTCCGGTAACGGTTTCCAGAGAACGCGGGCAACTGGTAGATTCGGCAAATCGTTCTGCGGCTCTACAGCTTCTACTTCGTTCACGATTAACCGGAAACGGTTGCCCATGTCTACCACCGATGCGTTCAAAGCCGGACCAGAACCTGCGTTGAAGACCAAACGAACCGGGTCGGCTTTACCACCAATGCCTAAGGGGTGCACTTCGCAGGAAGGTTTGTCAACGGCCAAGGCTTCGTCAACCTCCAGCATGTGCGAACCTAATACCAAAGAATTGTTCGGATCGAAGTGGTAGGTGTAGTCTTCCATGAAGGCGTTGGCACCCGGTAAGCCGCTGCCCATTACTTTCATGGCGCGTACCAACGCGGCGGTTTTCCAGTCGCCTTCGCCGGCGAAACCGTAACCATCGGCCATGAGGCGCTGCACGGCAATACCTGGTAACTGCACCATGCCGTGCAAATCTTCAAACGTATCGGAGAAGCCTTTATAACCTCCTTTTTCCAAAAAGGTGCGCAAGCCTATTTCAATTTTAGCGGCCTCGCGCAAAGAAGCCCGTTGGGCACCACCTTCCAGCAGACCTTGCGCTACGGTGTATTTGGTTTCATACTCCTGCACCAGTTGGTCCACGGCTTGATCGGTCACCTCGTTGATTACCTGCACCAGGTCGCCAATGCCGTGGGTATTCACGGCGAAACCAAACTTCAATTCAGCCTCTACTTTGTCACCTTCGGTTACGGCTACGTAGCGCATGTTATCCCCGAAACGCACAAACTTGGCCCCTTGCCAGTCATGCCAGCCGGCGGCCACGCGGCACCAGTTGTTGATGTCCTGAATCACTTCTGGGTCTTGCCAGTGACCTACCACCACTTTGCGGTCTTTGCGCATGCGTGATACCATAAACCCGAACTCACGGTCGCCGTGAGCGCTTTGGTTCAGGTTCATGAAATCCATGTCAATGGAATTCCACGGAATATCGCGGTTAAATTGGGTGTGCAGGTGCAGCAAAGGCTTCTTCAGGATAGACAGACCTCTAATCCACATCTTAGCGGGCGAGAAGGTGTGCATCCAGGTAATCACGCCAATGCAGTTTTCAGCAACGTTGGCATCCTGGCAAACCTGGAAGATTTCTTCCGTGGTTTTCACCGTTGGTTTGAAGACAATCCGTACCGGAATCTGCTCAGCGCTATCCAGACCTTTCACTATCTCCTGCGAGTGGGCAGCAACTTGGTTAAGGGTTTCTTCGCCGTACAGATGCTGACTTCCGGTAATGAACCAGACTTCAAATTGTTTTAAGTCAATCATAGTATAAAGTTTAGAGCCGAAATCTCCTTTGGGAGAAAAGAGATTCACGGAGTGCTTGTATCGTTTCTAGTTGATATTACTGGCCGTAGTAAGAATCTGGCCCGTGTTTTCTCTCAAAGTGCTTCTTGATGAGCGAGTCCTGCAGGCGGGGAACTTGTGGTCTTATCTGCTCCGTCAGGAACGCCATGCGGGCAATTTCTTCCACTACGGCGCTGTTGTACACCGCTTTCTTAGCGTCTTTGCCCCAAGTGAATGGTGCGTGGTTTCCTACCAATATCATCTCCACCTCTTCATAGCTCATGCCTTTCTCCTGCAGGTAGTTCATGATTTGGAAGCCGGTCTCGTACTCATAGTTGCCCTGAATCATGGCATCATCCATGGGTGGGGCACAAGGTACATCGGTGGTGAGGTGGTCGGCATGGGTGGTGCCGTAGATTGGAATATCGCGTTGGGCCTGGGCCCAGGCAGTGGCGTAGGTGGAGTGCGTGTGTACAATACCGCCAATGGTTGGCCAATGCTTGTAGAGCACCGCGTGGGTTTTGGTATCGGACGAAGGTCGCAAAGTACCTTCTACCGTGTTGCCGTCAAAATCCACAATCACCATTTTCTCTGGTGAAAGGTCTTCGTACGGCACGCCGCTGGGCTTAATGGCAAACACGCCCTGTGACCGGTCTACCGCGCTCACGTTCCCGAAGGTGAATAAAACCAGCCCTAGTTTGGGCAATTGCATGTTGGCCTGGTAGGCCTCTTCTTTTATGTGTTGGAAAGAACTCATGGGTGCTTATCGGGTAGCCTCAGAAAGGCCTTGCAGTGCTTCTTGGTTTTGAATAGATTCTCTGGTCTGGCCGTCCTGGGCTGGGCTGCTCACTTCTGGCAAATCAGACAACGTAGTCTGTTTAGCAGACATGCTATGAGTTTCCAGGAAACCGCCTAGTTCGGTGTATTTCTGGTAACGCTTGGCGTACAGGTCTACTTTCTCAGGGTTAGGGAAATACTCCAGGTCAAAGCCTTGGCCCATGGCCTCCATGGCCTCTTCTACCCTGGTGTACAAGCCAGCCGCGGTAGCCGCGAACATGGCCGCGCCAATGGCGCAGGTTTGCTCTGATTTATGTATCCGGATGGGCATGTTCATCACATCAGCCATCATCTGCATGATGAACGGCGATTTACGCGCTACGCCACCCAAACCGATAAGGCCTTTTACCGGCACGCCTTGTTCGTTGAAGCGGTCTACAATCTTTTTGGCACCAAAGCAAGTGGCTTCCACCAAAGCTCTGAACACACGCGGGGCATCACTGCCCAAGCCTAGTCCGGAGATAGCACCTTTCAATACCTGATTGGCATCTGGCGTCCGGCGACCGTTGAACCAGTCAATGGCAAACTCGTTGTTTTCTGACAATGGAATTTGATCAGCGGCAATGCTCAACTCAGGGATGATTCTAGCGGATACTTCCTCTACCAAGGCCTCGGCGGTAGCGGCGTCAATGACTTGGGAGCTAGCCAGCAGGTTCTGCAACGGCCACAGCAAAATCCGCTTGAACCAGGCATAGGTATCACCAAAAGCCGATTGACCTGCTTCTAGTCCCATCATGCCTGGGATGACAGAACCAGGTACCTGGCCGCAGATACCATTTACTAACGTATCACCAATTTCTTCTAAGGGAGCTACCAGCATGTCGCAGGTAGAGGTTCCCATTACTTTGCTCAGGTGGTACGGCTCAATTTGTCCGCCCACGGCGCCCATGTGTGCATCAAAAGCACCAACGCCCACCACTACATCCGTGGACAAGCCCAGGCGCTCGGCCCATTCTTGGCTCAGCTGGCCCGCAGCCTGATCTGCCGTATAGGTTTCTTTGAACAAGCGGGAAGTGAACCCATCCAACACCGGGTCTAAAGAAGAGAAAAATTCATTGGGTGGAAGTCCGTCAAACTCTTCAGCCCAAAGTGATTTATGACCCGCCGAGCAAACGCCGCGTTTCATGGCATCTACATCGGTACCACCGGTTAACAAAAATGGTATCCAATCGCAGTGCTCTACCCAGGAATAGGCAGCTTCGCGCACTTGGGCATCTGCCCGCAACACGTGCAACAGTTTGGCCCAGAACCACTCAGATGAATAGATTCCGCCCACATATTTCAGGTAATTCGTATCGAATTTGGTGGCGTGCGCGTTGATTTCTGCCGCCTCCTGCACGCCGGTGTGATCTTTCCAGAGCACGAACATGGCGTTCGGGTTTTCGGCAAACTCCGGCAGCAAAGCCAACGGCGTTCCTTGTTTGTTCACCGCTACGGGTGTAGAACCAGTGGTATCTACCGAGATGCCTTTCACGTTGGCAGCTACTTCGGCCCCGGCTTTCTGAAGGCATTCCTTAATGGTTTTCTCCAGCCCTTCCACGTAATCTAAAGGATGCTGCCTGAATTGGTTTTCAGCCGGAATACAGTAAGCCCCTTTGTTCCAGCGGGGATAGTTGAACACAGAAGAAGCTACTTCCTCCCCGTTCCGGGCATTTACCAGGACTGACCGTACTGAGTCTGATCCGTAGTCAACACCAATTACAAAAACATCTTGCGCCATATCTATATTATTGATGTCAAATTAACGCTTATTTACTTATTGCCAAATTCTTGATAGCAATCTTTTATTGAATTTAGAATTCTGCTACGTACTAAGGCATTTACATTACAAGTATAGCAACAATATTTTACAAATGTAAATATGACACTTAATTTAATTTTCAAGCGTCCTCCTTGTAAACCAAAAATCAAACAACGCCAGATTCACTTCATTTAACTATTTCATAACCAGCAATTCCCGTTTAGAGGCTGGTTTCAATAAAGTAACCTCTAGACGGGAATTGCTACAAATGCTGTAGGGCTTGATTCCTCTTCCCCACTGCGGAACGCCTACATCAAGAATTTCTCTGGGTTGGGAATAAACTTCAGGAACGCCTCAAAGTTATCGTAGTACTTCTCTTTGTCTAGTTTAAAGTAGAAGGCACCTTTTCTGGAGCTTTCTTTGTCTTTGTCTTCCTGCCGTACTAGCAGGCCAGTGGAAAGCACCTTCCGGCTGAAGTTCCGCTTGTCAAAGGTAGTTTCGTAAAGTTTTTCGTAGAGAATCTGCAGCTTGGGAAGCGTGAATTTTTCGGGCAACAATTCAAACAGGATAGGGTGCAAAGCCGCTTTGTATCTGAGTCGCATTTTTGCCATCTCTACCATTTTGTTGTGGTCGAAAATTAAGTCTGGCATCTCAGTGAGCAGGAACCATTCGGCGTGGTAGTCTGAGCTTAGCTGGGTTTCGTATTTGTGGATGTCAATCAGGGCGAAGTAAGGTACCACAATGGTGCGCTCCACGGGGTCGCGGCTGGGTTCACTGAACGCCGGGATTTGCTCCAGGTACACGCCTTCTAAACCGGTGAGCTGTTTCAGGACGCGCTGGGCACCCGCCTCCAAACTTTCGTCTGATTGGACGAAACCACCCATCAAACTCCATTTATTTTTCTCCGGCTCAAAGCCACGTTGAATCAAAAGAAGTTTGAAGTTCTCTCCGTCAAACCCAAATATGATACAGTCTACCGCAACAAGGACCCTTGTCTGGCCCGAATACTCCATCATTCCGCTGATATTTTATTACGAAATCCCTTAGTTCAAAATAGAGGCAAGCGCACAAGGAAGCTTTTTATTAGAGTCTTCCCCTACACTCGTTGCCCTGTGTAAACTTATTGGCCTCTTAGAAAAAGACCGAATGTTATCGTTGGTACCAAGAAAGAATACTTCCTTAATCCAATTCTGAAGCAAATAAAGAAATAGTAGGTGATTTTTAAGCTATTTTAAAGAAAACGACCTAAAAACAGGTACAATCCGCAAGTGCCCCATACCGAAGGCGAATCTATCAGCCACAAAAAATCCCTGAGACTCCTATAGCAGGAACACCCAGGGATTTTTGTTAGACGAAAACCCAAAGCTATTTAGCAGAGAATTTGTGCACGGTGGTGGTGTTATACGTCTGCCCCGGCTTTAACACAGTAGACGGAAAAGCTGGGTGGTTAGGAGAATCTGGGAAGTGCTGGGTCTCTAAACAGAAAGCCGTTCTGAATTCATCCTTTACGTTGGTTTTAAGGGTGTGTGATCCTTCCATGAAGTTACCGCTGTAAAACTGGATGCCTGGCTCCTGGGTCCGGATTTCCATGGTAATACCGCTCTTGTCACCGGTTACGGTAGCGGCTAATTTCATCTCCTTGCCCGCGTTTCCGCCAGTCAGCACATAGTTGTGGTCATAGCCATTGCCGTATTTTAATTGCTGGTTCTGCTCTTTAATTCTGGCTCCAATGGTAGTTGGCTGCTGGAAATCAAACGGGGTCCCGGCCACTGGCTCAATACCCGTTGGGATCAAAGTTGAATCTACCGGATTGTAACGATCAGCGTTTATCTGCAAGGTGTGACCCAGCACGTCGCCGCTTCCTTCGCCGTTCAGGTTGAAGAACGTGTGGTTAGTAAGGTTTACAATAGTGGTTTTATCAGTAGTAGCCTGGTAATTCACAATCAGTTCGTTCTCGTCGGTAAGGGTGTAGGTTACTTTCACGTTCAGGTTGCCCGGGTAGCCTTCTTCCATGTCTTTGGCCAGGTAAGTCAGCTCCAGAGTTTTGTCATCTACCTGCTTGGCATCCCACACTACGCGCGAGAAACCTTTCACACCCCCGTGCAAATGGTTAGCTCCGTTGTTGGTGGCCAAGGTGTATTCCTTGCCATCTAGGCTGAATTTTCCTTTGGCGATGCGGTTGCCGTAACGGCCAATAGTAGCCCCAAAATACGTATCGGCACCTTCGGTGTAATCTTCCACGTTGGCAAACCCGATGGACACATCGGTTAGCTTTCCATTTTTGTCTGGCACCAATAGGCTTACCACGCGACCACCATAGTTGGTGATGGCGGCCTGTACGTTGTTCTTGTTTTTGAGCACAAACAGGTCGGTCTGTTTGCCGTCTATGGTCTTCTGGAAATCGGCGCGGGCAGGTAGTTTCACTTCGTTGGCAGTGTTTGTGGTTTGGTTTTCAGTGTTCGCTGTTTCCTGTTTGCCGGCGTTCTGATTACAGGCGCTCACTAGCAGCATAGAAGCTACCAGTAACGTGGAAACAGGTCTTAGTACGTATTTCATAGACGAGTTATAGGGTTAAACGGATTATTTTTTGAATGTAAGATTTTTTCCGACGATTTCAGCCGTCCGCAAAAATTCACCGGATTATTGCGCAATGGCAACCACCGGCCATTGGTCTTTGCCCCAGGTTAGTTTCTCTATTCTGAGTTTAGGCCTTCCGTTTTCAGCGGCGTCATACCCGTGGAAGATGATGTAATCTGTCTTGTCAAAGGTATACACCGAATTATGTCCTACCCCGTTCCATTTCTCGTTTCCTTCTAGCAAAATAGTACCGCCACCGGCATCCAGGGCTACGCCGTTTTTATCCAGGTAAGGCCCCTGCACGGTTTTAGCCCGACCCACAATCATTTTGTAGTCACTCTTGGCGCCTTTGCAGCAATAGTCAATGGAAGCGAAAAGGTAATAATAGCCGTTTTTCTTGAAAACGAAAGGCGCTTCAATCGCATTTCCACCCGCATCGGCGGGGTTGCCCGGCAGTGGGGCCGGATTGGTTTGCATTGTCAGACCTTTTCTGCGGCTGGCGATGGTGGGGATTTTGGAGATGTCCTCGGCCACACTCAGGCGGTCTTTGTTCATTTTCACCAGCTTCAGCCCGCCCCAGAAAGACCCGAAGGTCATCCACGGCGTCCCTTTTTCATCCGTCACAATATTCGGGTCAATGGCATTCCAGTTGGTTTGTCCCGGAATAGACTCAATGATTTTACCATGATCCACCCACTTAAATTTCTTATCCTGTGGATCTAAGGTAGTGTTCGTCGCCAGCCCAATGGCTGAGGTGTTTTTCCCGAAGGCCGAGATAGAGTAGTACAGGTAATATTTCCCGTTGTAGAAGCTGATGTCCGGCGCCCAGATGTGGTTGTTCTTGAAACCAGCAACGGCCTTAGTAGCCCACTCCGGGGCCGTGGCGAACACAGGCGCTTCCTTTTTCCAATTCTGCATATCGGTAGAAGACCACACCGAGATGCCGTTTCCCGTACTGAACAGATAGTACGTTTTGCTCTGCTTGGCCATAACTGGATCATGTACCGTTATGTTGCTCATAGGCCGAACTTCGCCTATTTGTTGTCCCTGCGTTTGCTGCGCCTGCACAGAACCAATGCCCGTAAGCAAGAGTATACTGAAGATGAAATTCCTTACCATCATATCAATCCTGATTATCTTTCGTTTTGTAGCTGTTTTAGCCAAAATGCACCAGAAGCAGGCTTTACCTGCCTTAGCTTAATTGCCTATTCCGCCGTTGGCGCTTTTGTCAAACACCATCACAAATCCACCGTTAGGTTTAAGTTCTACCGTGGTTTTTCCGTTGGCGGCAATCTCTACTGCTTTTTGTTGCATGCCCGAGGCATCGGTACCATCAGAGATATAAGAGCCTTTTTTGCCTTTCAGGAAAGCTAAATCCAATTCCAGGGTTTTGGCGGAATTCTCACCGTTGATGCCCGCCACGTACCACTTGCCATTCGCCTGACGCGCCATGACCACCTGCTTGCCCGGATAACCGTCAATAAACTTGGAGTCTTCCCATACGCTGGGCACTTCCTTCAGGAAATTCTGGGCATAGACGGGTGCCTTGGCCATACCCTGCGGAATATCCACGTAATGCTGAATGCCGGAGATAAACAGAACAGACAACGCTAATTCAAAGCCTTTGGTAGTTCTGCGGTTGATTCTCGGAATCTGGTCTAAATTCACCGGCGTAAAGTCCATGGGGTCAAAGACGTTGCGAGTGAAGGGAATTACCGTGGCGTGCGCGGCTTCTTCATCGGCATTTTGCTGCTCAAAAGTGATGAACTCGAAGCCTTTGATAGACTCCATGGTCATGAGGTTAGGATAGGTGCGCTGCCAGCCTCGGGGCAAGGTACAGCCGTGGAAATTCACCAGCAGTTTGTTCTCGGCGGCGTCTTTCAGAATGTCTATGTAATACTGCATCACGCTCTGGCCGTCGCCTCCGAAGAAGTCAATCTTTACGCCTTTGATGCCCATGTCACGTATTCTGGCAAACTCCTGCATACGGCTTTCATGCGTAAGCATTTTGTCTCTGGGGGTGTAAGGGGCCGTGTTCCAGGGTCCGGCCGAGTTGTACCAGAGCAGCAAGCCTACGTTCTTGGTTTTAGCGTAATCAGCCAATTCCTTCATTTTGTCATAGCCAATCTTTTGGTCCCAGTTAACGTCAATGAGCGAGTAAGACCAGTTCATGCGGGCAGCGTAGTCAATAAACCGTTTCTGCACATCGTACACAATGGAATCATCCTTCAGCAAGGCCCAACTCCAGGCCGCTTTACCAGGTTTTATGAAGCTTTGGTCTATGTTTATGGCTGGTTTTGCCAAATCAGTGCCCAAGGTAGACTCTGCAATGGTTTTGAGAGAGCCCACGGCAACAATGCGCCACGGCGTGTACCACGGCAACTCAGACTCGGGGTTCACCACGCCACCGGGCATTTTCTCAGCTTCCTGCGGAAACGCGAGGCGATACTCGCCGCCTGGCGCGTTCTGTGCCAGCCTGGAAGCACAGTAATTCCCCTCGGGCGCCGTCTCCGTGATCAAAGCCCAATTCTCGCCACTCTGAAAAAGCGCTGGGAACACCCAACCCGCCTTTATGGGCGACGGCGTACCTACCGGAATGCCTTTCAGGTAATATTCTTCATAAGACGGGTTGGTGCTCTCCCAGCCAGTCTTGGCATCAGACATGGGTTGCAACCAACCTTTCGCGCCCTCCGGAAACTTGAAAGAGGTCAACTCCTGACTGATTTTCTTGATTCCCGCGCCCTGTCCCGGAAAGTAGTACCGGAACGCCACGCCGTCATTAGACACCTGGAAGATGACATCCATCTGCTGCCCTTGCGCATTCTTCAAATGGAAGGTTCGTTTATTGGCCCGGTAGGAGTTCTTCTTCCGCTTGGCGGTCAGGATCTCATAATCATCTTTCACAGACTCCATTTTGGAAACCGAAGCCAGCGTTAAGCCTTTAGTCAAATCCGCGTCTTCCATGCGCACCCCCAACCTAGAATCTTGCAGTACCTCTGTTCCGTTGCGTGAGATGGCGTAGGTGGCGCTCTGATCAGGCGCAAGACTAAACCGCACCGCAATGCTTTTATCAGGGCTTTCTACCAAGTACTCTTTTTCAAGAGTTGAACTACTGGTACTACTGCTTTTTTGCGCGCAAGCAACCACCACCAGCAGCATAAGTGCTGATAGAGTGGCCTGTAGCTTGTTGAATACAGATTGGTTTTGTTTGTGTGGGAAGAACATGTACGTTTCTGTTAACTGGGGGAAGCGTTTTAGGGCTAGTTTTTAGAAAGAGGCGGCTAGCAGCATTTTTGGACATTAGTGCCCGAATTTACTTCTGGACCTGAAGCAAGCTCCAGGAAAGCCACGCCAATAAATCAGCGCCACAGAAGAAAAGCAAAGAGCGTTTACAAGCCAGATTTTCAAAAACAGCTTGTAAACGCCCACTCCTTTTACTTTGTATTCAACGAGTATTGTCCCGCGTTTGGAGTCACTTTCACCTTAATCACATTCACCGAATAAGGCTCCAGTGCCAACTTTACGCGTTTGTTTTTCACCTGCACCGTTTGCTGCACCGGGCTGATGGCTGTAGGATTGGCGAAGGAGTTCATCTGCTCCAGGTTGTTGCTTCTCAGTTTCAGCACGGTGCCTTTGCTTTGCGTGCTCTTCACGCCATCCAGCACAAACTCTCCGTCCTGCGCTTTGTCTGAGGTATTCACCACTTTCAAGATTAGCTCGTTCGTTTTCTGGTTAAGGCTGGCCGAGGCAAAGAGTTTGTCCTGACCGGTCACGTTGGCGTTGTTGCGCTGGATAGGCACCAGGTGCGTACCCACGTTGGTGGAAAACAGCTTCTGCACGTAGTAGTTGGGTGTCCCGAAGGATTGCAGGTTGTTTACCCAGATCATGTCTGGAGTCCATTGCCAGCCTTCTTCATGGGCAAACAAGGGGGCGTAAGAAGCCATCACCACTACATCGGCGTTGCGCTCCAGGCCGGTCATAAACGCGGCTTCTGACAAAGCACCTTTCCAGTTGTTCTTGTTGTCTGGGCTGGCGATGGCTACGGTTTGCGACGCGTATTCCCCGGCGAAGATTTTAGGGCCTTTGCGGTCATAATTGTCGTAGCGGGTCACGTTCTCCTGGAACCACTCCGGGGCACGATAGTAGTGCTCGTCAATGATATCCGCGTTGAGGCTGCGCATGGTTTTGTTCAGGTAATCGAACTCGGGGCCATCCGGGAAAGGACCGGTAGTGGTAATCAGCTTCACGTCTGGGTACTTCGCCCGAAGGGCTTTCTCAAATATTTTGTAGCGCTCTACGTACTGCTCACCCCACTGCTCATTGCCCACACCCAGGTATTTCAGGTTGAACGGAGCCGGGTGCCCCATCTCTGCTCTTATTTTCCCCCATTCAGAAGTAGCTGGACCATTAGCGAACTCAATCAGATCCAAGGCATCCTGAATGTAGGGGTCTAGTTGGTCTAAGGGCACTACCTCACCAGTGTTGAACTGGCAGGCCATGCCGCAATTCAATATAGGAAGCGGCGCGGCGCCAATGTCTTCGGCTAACTGGAAGTACTCAAAGAAACCCAGCCCGAAGGTCTGGAAATAATCTGGCGTGTGGCGGTGCTTGAACTCGGTGTTCCAGCGGTTCACCAAGGTAGCGCGGTTCGCTACTTCGCCAATGGTTTTCTTCCACTGGAAACGCTCATCCAAAGTACGGCCTTCTACAATACAGCCGCCCGGAAAACGGAGGAAACCCGGCTTCATGTCGGCTAATAACTGCACCATGTCAGCGCGGAGACCATTAGGGCGTTGCTTCCAGGTATTCTTCGGGAACAGGGAAATCATGTCCAGGTCTACTGTGCCTTTGCCTTGCGCCACTACTTGCAAGCGGGCTTTGGGGTCTGTGTTGGTAGCGGTGATGCTGGCCTTGTATTCTTTCCAGTCGGTACCGGTTGGGGTGATGGTGGCTGCGCCTAGCTTTTCGCCTTTGGCGGTCAGTAACTCCACCACTACCGGCATGCTGCTGCCGGGTTGCTGGCGGGCCATTACGGTGAAGTTGTACTGCTCTCCTTTCTTGATACCCATGCCCCGGAAGCCCTCGTTCAAAACACCGTAGCCACCCTGGTCTGATTTAGAGGCCAGGCGCAGAAACCGGCGGTTGGCGCCGTTGAGCTCGCCGCGGTTGTGCACCAGCAAGCTGCCCTCGGCGTTGTTTTGCTTTTGTTCTTTCCAGCCCATCAAAGGCGTATCGAACTCAAAAGAACGGTTCTTCACCAACTCGGCGTAGATACCGCCATCGGCTCCCAGGTTGATGTCCTCAAAGAAGATGCCGTACATGGTAGGGGCAATCTCGCCGTACACCTGGTCGGCTTTCACCTGGAAAGTCTTCACTGGAGATTTTGTCTGCGCCGACAAGTTGAAGGCCATCATACAGCCCGCAGCCAGGGCAACAAAGGAAAAGGGTTTGTGCGTCATGGGGTTCACTAATAAAGTATTCTCAATTTTGAGTATCAAACTGGCAGCCTAGTAAGCCACCTTCAATGCACAGGAAAGCACTTATTTTACTAACCTGACCTCGTAGATGCCGGCTGTGGAGGAGCCTTCGTTTGCCTTGAACTTCACATTCAAGGTATTGTTCGGGGCTTTCGTCAACACCTCCGCAGGAATATCATATTCCACGTCAACAAACTTGTCACCACCGGAACCGTCGGTTTCCACGGTTTTCACCAGTTTGTCATTGATCAATATTTGGAAGTTGCGGCCTTTATCTAACCCGAAATAAGTTACCCGCAGTTTGCGAGGTCCCTGACCTTTGTTCTTTAAGTTATAGCTGAACCAGCCCTGAGCATGGCGCCAATGGCGGTCCCGGTGCACGCCGGTTTCAGTGCGCTCGCCCTGGAAACCGTGGTCTGATTCTGGTTGCTGCTCGCCGGCTGCCACCTGGTCTACCGTCCGTTCGGCCAAGGCCAACTGCTCTTTTTCTTTTTCTTTAATGGCGGCTTTACGGGCTTCTAATCCTTCTGGGGTAGTGACCGGAAAGTACACCATGTAGCGGGCATCATGAATCTGGTAAAATGGCACCAACTCCAGCTTCTGCTCTGAGTTTTGCCCAGTCACGCCAGATAAAGTGAAAGTAAAAGGCTTATTAGGTAAGGGAGAAAGATGCGTGGTAAGGTCTTTACTTGAAGACACCAGCAAAGGCGCTTCTTCCAGTGAATACAGCTTGCCGTTGGCCACGTGCCCCATGCGACTACCATCGGCTAACAAGCCAGGGAGGTCTGATGTGCTGGTCACCGCTGCTAACACAATAGGGCCGTGCACAAAAGAAATCCAGGGAGAATTATCAGGCAGAGGCTCGGCTTTAGTTTCCATGGGCAGCAGCACCGTTACTACGTCACCAGATTTCCATTTGCGTTCAATGCCCACATAGCCGTTGGTGGCAGTGCTTGGGCTAACTTCTTTGCCGTTCACCAGCACTTTCAGCTGGTCTCCTTTTACCCACTCGGGCTTCCGGATGAAGAATGTAAATTTGTTTGCTCTTTTCAGCTTCAGCTTCACCTCTGTTTTTTCTTCAAAAGGGAAACTGGTTGTTTGGGTGAGTGTGAGGCCTTTCTCTTTCCACTCCAGCTCCGACGGGATGAACAGGTTCAGGTAAAGGTTTTTGTTTGCGTGCGCGTAGATGAGCTCGCCGTACTTGCCGTGATTTTCCAGGCCAGAGCCTACGCAGCACCAGAAATCTTCTTGAGGATTAGAATACACCCGGTAGTGTTGCGGGCGCATGGAGGTAAAATATACAAAGCCGCCTTTGGTGGGGTGCTGCGAGGAAAGAATGTGGTTGTAGAGCGCGCGCTCATAATAATTGAGGTAGCTGGCCGATGCGCTGTTCAAATACAATTGCTTCGTGAGTTTAAGCATGTTGTAGGTGTTGCACGTCTCGGGGCCTTCCTTGCTTTCCATCATGGACGTAAAGTTATTGGCCGGGTGGAAGTGCTCGCTCACGCTGTTGCCGCCAATAGACACCGTGCGGTTATTCACCACTGTTTTCCAGAAGAAATCAGCGGCGTTGGTCCAGGTTTTGTCCCCAGAAACTTCGGCCACCCGCTGGTAACCAATTACCTTCGGGATTTGGGTATTGGCGTGCATGCCGTTCAGTTGGTCTTTGCCTTGCAGCAGAGGATTGAGCACCGAGGTCTGGGAAAAGCGCTTCGCGAGGGTCAGGTATTTCTGATCTCCGGTAATCTCAGCCACATCGGCAAATACTTCGTTCATGCCGCCGTGCTCGCTGCGCAACATGTCCTGGATTTGGGCATCAGTCAACTTAGCCGTGATGTCCAGGGCCCAATCTGTGAGTTTAACAAGCATGTTTTTGGCCTTCTCGTTTCCGGCAAACCAATAGGCATCGCGCAGGCCCGAGTAGGTTTTGTGGATGTTGTACAAAGGCACCCACTTCTTGTTTAGATCAAAGCTTCCGGCGTTTATTTTGCCCGCTTTAATATCCTGCCACATCTGCTTGCCGCCGGGTGTTCCACCCAGGTAGCCATCACCGCTCTTTTGCTGACAGGCTTCCAGTTGGTCTACCATGTAGTTGATGCGGCGCAGAAGTTCGGGGTTACCCGTGGAGGCGTACATCAGAGACAAAGCGGAAAGATAATGCCCACCAATATGCCCGTCTAGTCCGGTATTTTCCCAGTTGCCGTAGTTCTCAGCCTTCGGCTGAATTCCGGCTTCTTTCTGAAAAGGAGCCAGTAAACGGTCCATGTCCAGAGCCAAGATGTACTTCAGGTCTGTTTGCTGCGCCTGTTGGAAAGGGCTTTCCAGCAGCCGGACAGAAGATAATGGAAAGCTTTCTAATCCCTTTTCTTGGCTAAAAACAGAAAAAGGAATTAGAGAAAAAAAGCAGATGTATAAGCTTATAAATTTTGTATTCATAGCGATAATAAGCAATGTTGAATCGACAAGATTTAGTAGAGTACTTGGGTGACTAATACACTTTTTTACCCCACAATGGTAGCCCACTTGAGGTTAGCCCAGAATAAGTGATGGTGGTGTTTCGTGGGGAAGCTTCCCAGTCCCATGCATCTGAAAGCAGAAGCTTATTCTCATTAATAGTGAGAGTACCTTTAGTACTATCAAAAGACCAGGTACCCGTTATGCTTCCACTCACCTTTTTATCTGCACTTAACACAATTCTGGCAGACCTTTGTATTGTCTGGTATTGATACTGCATGGTGATTTCCTCCCAAGTTCCTACTAATGCTTTCTCTGTGATAGTAGTTTTTGGCACTCCTGCATACCTTTCAGGCACTACAACCGGCCAACCATCTTCTGTCCATTGCATTTCTCTGACCTGGCCCATCATGACTGCATTGGAAACATTTATACCTGGCACTCCCACAGGCAACCGGCCCTGGGAAGAGAAAAACCATTCTTTTGTATCTGGGTTCTGAAACAGGGCGCAATGAGCTATTCCTACCCAGCCAGTATGGTTTCCAAAACTATAAGGGTGTGTTAACATGGGCCAGCACTCTGCTCCCTCAGTAACATTACCTCCATCAATTCCTAGGTAAGGCCCTGTAATACTTCTTGACCTTGCTACACGGGTATTGTAAGCGATTGAGAGCTCGTCATACGCCAGGAAAAGGTAATAATACCCTGTCGCCTCATTATAAATAATCTCCGGCGCCTCCAATGCTTGCCAACGGTTGGTACTCACATTTCCCCGCCCTGCAATCCGCACACCATAATCCTCTATATTCTGAAGTTTATCAGGTTTACCGGTAGTTGCATTAAGCTTCAATGCGGCCACACCAGAATGCCAGGAGCCATATATCAACCAATGCTCCCCTTCTGGAGTAACTATAAAGCTAGGATCAATGGCGTTGAATTTATAATATCCATTCCAATCATTTGCCCCGTCTCTTATAAAATCCACAACACCATCTGGCTCTGAACTAACAACCATTCCTTTATCGGTCCAGACATTACTAGCAAGATCATCTGTCTCAGCAAGGCCAATGAATGCTCGCTCTGTCCAAGAATTCTCAAACTCGGAACCCACTATTGGATTGTCCACTATTACACTATAATACATTCTGAATTTAGCACCAACCTTTCTGATACAAGGAGCCCAAAAGCCATATCTTGGGTTTACAATTGGAGGAAGGTTGATTCTGGCTCTCTTGTTATTTAAAGAGTCTTTTATCCAAGCAGGAGGGGTTTTAAAAGCCATTCCTAAAAACTCCCAGTTTACCAGATCTTTTGAGCGCCTGTAAGGGTAATGCCCTTGCCCTTCATGCGAATTCCCATAAGAAGCATCTGTCTGATACATGTAATAGTAATCACCGCTCTTTGCTATTGTAGGATCATGCACATTGGCCAACCCCCACTGAGAACGTTGTGCCCAAGAAGCCACCGAGGTATAATTATCTGGGTAAGCAGGACCTTTGAAAGTACTTAGTACAGGAGCAGGTGCTACCATTTCCTCTTCTTTGTCCTTACAGCCTGCTATACCAAGCACAACACCTAAAACAAGCACTAATAATCTGTTGTTCAACTTTAGCTAATTTAGAGCTTCCCCTATCGGGCTTACTTAGTTTTTTAATAAAAAAATTCCTATCCACCCCTAATCACTCTACTCCAATAGAAGCTATATCCTTCTCTGAAGATATTTAATGCCACCCCCTCCTATTTACCATAAGAAGCTCCAACAGGTAGCTGAAGCAATCAAGCTGTGTTGGTTATATTCTAAGCAGGGTCTCCCATAGCAACTTCCTTTGTTTAGCCTGCTTTTAGGAAAACAAGTTAAAAACGTTTTCACCCAAGAGTTTCTTTAAATGAAAATGCAAGCAAGAGAATGTGTAACCAGTACAGGCTCTACCATTTATGAGGTTTTCTATTGTTGAGCTTTTTTGGCACCTATATAAAAGAGCTGTATGAGCAATGTTGCTCCTCCGCAACTAAACCAACCTAACCTTTGGTTAGAGAAGGCTCTGTATAGAGCAATGAACACACTTAAAGCATCTGGCAGAACAAACCATGCCCTCTGATGCAAACCCTTCTAAAACGCCAAACTTAAGTGTTAACACTACAATTATTTATTTTTCATAAATGTAGCTTCATTTTGAATTTTTAGCAACAAAAAAATAAATAACTGTGTATTCCCCCATATTTTAGGCTTTTAACAACCCCAACACCACCCGTTAACCAGAGGCTACAAAGTCTATACACTTGATTATCAGATCAATTCCATCAATACACATCATTGATTTCCATTTTTATATGTGGGGAATCATCAAGAAGCAGTGTTTCTTCTCATAGAGCTTACAGATTCTCAAGTTTCGTTCTTATAGATTTGAAAATAAACTTGTGCCACCGCAAAAATTATTTGATAAAACATGATTAATATTTCTTTATTATTGATATTATTGCAAAGCATTTAGGTCCTTCTGCCCCAATATTAACAATGTCATAAAGAGGAGTTCTATGCCAAAGCATGATTTTTCATGCTTTTTTTAGTACCTATCCAAATAAATGTATTATGCACACTTATTTAGAACTTATAATAGAAGCCACCTGGTAAAGAGTTCATCAAGGCATTGATGTTTGGTACTGTACAAAGAGCACACACCATTCACCCAGATGAAATCTTTTGATCTTACTGAGATGGAATTAATTTTTTATAAGGTTGACTATTTAGAAAGGAGGGAAAATCAAGGAAATGCGAAAAGATTACCCACTTAAATTAATTGGGGATCTTAGCTACTCATGCACAAGCACAATTTTCATTTAAGAATTTTAAAATCAACCATTTAGAAACATGAAAAAAAAACTACAATGTTCTTTAAACAAGATAAGGTACTTGCTTGTACTTTGTTTTAGTGTCTTTGAAATCTATGGAGCCTTTGCCCAAGGCGTTCCTGTTACCGGAAAGGTAGTGGATAAAAATGGAGGTGCTTTAATAGGGGTAAGCGTATCTGTAAAGGGTACAACCGTAGGTACTAGTACAGATGCGAATGGCAACTATTCAGTACAGGTCCCAGACAGAGAAAAGACACTCGTATTTTCGTATATAGGTTACATTTCGCAAGAGGTACCTATAAATAACCGTTCCACAGTAGACGTGACCCTTGCCTCTGATGCACAACTAGTGGATGAGGTGGTAGTTGTTGGTTATGGTACCCAGTCAAAAGAAACGTTAACAGGTGCGGTTAGCAATATCAGATCTGAAGACATAACCAGAACAACTTCCGTTACAACATCTGGGGCTCTGGTTGGAAAAGTAGCGGGTCTTAATGCGCGTCAAGCTGATGCAAGACCAGGTTCAGGTACAACGCTGCAGATAAGAAATATGGGCACTCCCCTCTATGTTATAGATGGAATCCCTTCTGACGAAGGAAGCTTTAACAACTTAGGGATCAATGATATTGAAAGCATTTCTTTGCTTAAAGATGCATCTGCCTCTATTTATGGATTAAGAGCTGCAAACGGGGTAGTACTTGTTACTACTAAAAAAGGCAGAGCAGATAAAACAACCATTAACTTATCTGGCTATTACGGTTTACAAAACTTTACTCGCTATCCAAGACCCGCAAATGCTTATCAATATGTACGCGGGCTTGCTGAATCTGACCAGAACAGGGGCATTAGAACCACCTGGACTCCTGAGCTTCTGGAGAAATGGAGACAAGGAACAGAACCGGGCTTTCAAAGTTTTGACTACTATGATTTTGTTATCAAACCAAATGTTCCACAGTCCTATTTAAATGCAAGTGCTTCTGGTGGCTCTGATAAGATGAAATATTACTTTTCTGTAGGCCATCTTAATCAAGAAGCAATGATTGAAGATTTCAACTTCAACCGCTCTAATATTCAAGCCAATTTAGAAGCAGGGTTGGCAAAGGGGTTAAAAGTTGGAACACAAATCAGCGCAAGAATTGAGGATCGTCACCAAACAGGCGTACCAGGCTTAGATGACTATTTCAATCCATTCTTGAGTATTTTCACTATGTGGCCTACGGAGCGTCCTTATGCAAATGACAATCCTAACTACATTAATGGTGCGGTGCATAATGTGAACGTAAACCCTGCTACCTATAAAGAAGATATTACAGGTTATGTGGATGATACTTGGAAAGCCTTCAGGGGGAATCTCTTTGCTGAGTATGATTTTGGTTTTGGGTTAACAGCAAGAGGAACCTACTCCTACACTTATACAACTAATGTCTTCGAAGGCTTTGAATATACCTATGATGCTTATAGATATATTGCAGAAACGAATAGCTATGAAACTTTTGGAGGGAACCCTAATCCTTGGCGAAACAAACGGAGAACTGATCTTAATGAACGTGTAGCTCAAATACAGTTGAACTATGCAAAGCAATTTGGCGATCACAACTTTGCAGCCTTATTAGGTTATGAGCGCTCTGATAGGGAAGAGACTTTCTTACAGATTGCCACCAACCCACCTAACAACTACATACCACTTCAGCGGTTTGAAAACCAGATTGGATTAGCCGATACCTGGAACATACAGGCAAGAGCAGGCTACATTGGTCGTATCAACTACAATTACAAAGAAAAGTATTTGTTAGAGGTTTTGGGGCGTTATGATGGCTCTTTCCTTTTCCCTAAAGACAGCCGTTACGGTTTTTTCCCAGGTGTTACCGCTGGTTGGAGAATCTCAGAAGAGTCTTTCTTAAGGGACAATGTAGGGGATTGGCTATCAGAGCTAAAGCTGAGAGGTTCTTATGGTGAAACAGGGGCTGATGTGATCAATAACAACTTCATTGTTTCACCCTTCAGCTACCTGGGAGGAACTACTTATGGAAATGGAAGCTCTGTACTTGATGGCGTACTGATTACAGGGTCACGCCCTAGAGGCATTCCTGTCACTAATCTGTCTTGGGTTACCAATATATCTAAGAACGTTGGTATTGACTTAGGCTTCTTGAACAACAAGATTACAGCCCAATTTGATGTTTTTGAGAGAAAACGCACAGGTTTACCAGCTGCAAGGTATG
Source organism: Rufibacter sp. JT3400010 (assembly GCF_054956755.1). Taxonomy (NCBI): domain Bacteria; kingdom Pseudomonadati; phylum Bacteroidota; class Cytophagia; order Cytophagales; family Hymenobacteraceae; genus Rufibacter; species Rufibacter sp. JT3400010. Next base: position 22,862 of record NZ_JBUDXA010000013.1, read on the forward strand.
ATGTACTGCTACCAAGTGAAGTAGGGTACGGTTTACCAGCAGAAAACTTAAACTCTGATGCTATAAGAGGCTTGGAAGGTATGGTCATGTACAGGAACTCTATTGGTGAGTTTAGCTACAGCATAGGTGGCAATGCAACTTTTGCCAGATTGAGAGTACTAGAGACTTATAAGCCAAGATTTGGAAACTCATGGGGTGAGTACCGGTCATCTATAGAAGACAGATGGGCTAGCGTGAACTGGGGCTACGAGTACATTGGCCAATTCCAGTCACAAGAAGAAATTGACAATTATACTGTTGATATTGATGGCAGGGGCAATACAACCTTATTACCAGGTGATTTGATCTATAAGGACATTAACAATGATGGCCTCATTAATAATTTGGATGAACGGCCAATAGGCTATGCTCAGGGTGCTACTCCTTACTTCAGCTATGGTATAAACGGCAGTGTGTCTTGGAAGAACTTCTCCTTGGCAGTTGACTTTGCCGGGGCGAGCAACCAAAGCTATACGCGTGAATGGGAACTTAGATTTCCCTTCCAGAACAATGGTAACTCACCAGCCTTTATGCTTGAAGACCGGTGGCATCGTGAAAACCCATTTGATCCAAATAGCGCTTGGGTAGCTGGCAAATACCCCGCCATCAGAAAAGATGATAATGGCCACTCAAACTATCGTCATAGCACCTTCTGGCTAACAAATGTGAAATATATCAGACTAAGAAATCTAGAGCTTGGATATAATTTCCCTAGTGCATGGATTAATAAAATGGGAATATCTGCCTTAAGAATTTATGCTAACGGCTCTAATTTGTTCTCAATTGATAATTTGAAAGATTACGAGATAGATCCAGAGGTGGCTTCAGGCAATGGTTTGGTGTATCCTCAGCAACGGGTATATAATTTCGGTTTCAATCTTTCCTTCTAACTGTTATTTAAATGAAAAATATACTAAAGTGCTTTTTATTAAGTGCCGTTCTAATCACTTCCTCCTCTTGTGAGAAAGATTGGCTAGATCGTGATCCTCAAGAAATTATAACAGATGCCCAAACCTGGAACGATCCAGATATCATCCTATCGGTATTAGCTAACTATTATGATCGCATTCCAGCTCACCAGTCGCTTACGGGTGGTTGGCAAGCATTTGCAGAGTATGATGAGGCTATGTGGTCTGGCTTTGGCAATGACGAGTGGAGAAACAACCAGCCCATTTATAATTATGATAGAATGAGGTTGTGGAATTATGACCTTGTTAGGGATATCAACCTTGCCATAGAAAAAATAGGCGCCTCCACAACTCTGACCGAGGCTCAAAAGAATGCATTCATAGCTGAGCTAAGGTTCTTAAGGGCTCTTAACTATTTTGAATTAGTTAAGAGAATGGGCGGAGTACCTCTGGTAACAACTCAATTGATATATGATTTTAGCGGCGATCCTACCCCTTTGCAGGTAGCAAGAAGCAAGGAAGAAGCTATTTATGATTTTATTTCTAGCGAAGTAGATCAGATAAAGGACCAATTGGGAAATGCAGGCAGCAAGACGAGGGCAAATAAATTCACAGCCCTAGCCCTTAAGTCCAGAGCTTTGCTTTATGCTGGCTCAATAGCAAAATACAACAACCAAATGGGTTCCCCCATTACTACTCCCGGTGGTGAGGTGGGAATACCTGCCTCTAGAGCAAATGAGTACTTCACAGAATCTCTTAAAGCCTCAAGAGAAATCATTACATCAGGTTCATACTCTTTGTATCAGGGCAATCCAGATAAAGGGGAAAACTTTTTTGAGGCTTTGACCAAGAAATCAAGTAATCCAGAAGTGATTCTGGCGCAAGATTTCGCTAAGGGAAAAACCCATTTCTTCACGTATGACAACATCTTTTTCTCAGCAAGAGAGGATAACCTTAGCCCAGGCGCCATCACTCCTTCTCTTAATTTAGTAGAAAAATTTGAGTACTTAGATGGTTCAGTGGGTACGTTAAAAACCAGAACAGCCGATAATAGCGACTATATCTATTATAATAGCCCTGAAGATATCTTTGCTAATAAAGATGCTCGCCTATATGGTACAGTTATCTACCCAGGAACGTCATTCAGGGGAGTAAAAGCAGAAATACAAGCTGGTGTTAAGGTTTGGAATGGTTCTAGTTACCAGAATGTTGAAGGCAATCTTGGATCAAGATATACAGATGGAGGCTTGTTAACAGGTGCTGATGGGCCACGCCGTTCACAACTGGAAACCACCAATACAGGATTTTATCTTAGAAAATACTTAGATCCTCAAGCAGGGGCTGGTTCACGCAGTCAACTAAGTACTATGTGGTGGGTAAGATTCAGGTTTGCTGAAGTGCTATTGAATGGGGCCGAAGCTGCGCTTGAACTTAACTTACAGAATGAAGCCGTAGGCTATGTGAATAGAGTAAGAGAGAGAGCAGGTTTTGGCGCCAACAGCTTAGCCACTTTAACAATGAATAGGTTAAGAAATGAACGTACGGTAGAATTAGCCTTTGAAGATCATCGTGTATGGGATGTTAAGCGCTGGAGAATTGCCCATGAAATATGGGATGGAAATGCAAATAGCCCAGATGCCGTAATCTATGCATTATACCCTTACAGAGTAGTACGCCCTGGTTCTCCACAACATAATAAGTATGTTTTTGAGAAACTGAGAGCGCCTCGCTTTGTTTCTCCGCATACCTTCAGATTAGGTAATTACTACTCATCTATTGATCAAAACGTGATCAATAACAACCCTAAAATTGTAAGAAACCCCTTCCATTAATAGAGGAATCATGAGAATTAAAGCAATATTTTTTCTGATGCTGGCATTTGGAATAATGCTAGTCGGATGCAATGAACATGACAATTTTGAACCACCAAAGTCAACGCTTACAGGCCGTGTTGTTTATAATGGGCAACCGATTAGTCTTAGAAGCGGAGGCGTACAGTTAGAGCTTTGGCAAAAGGGTTATGCCCTTCGTGAAAAGATACCTGTATATGTAGCGCAAGATGGCTCCTTCTCTGCTACTTTATTTGATGGCAACTATAAACTGGTATTACTGCGAGGCAATGGACCTTGGGTAAATAATAGTGACAGTATAGATGTACAATTAAAAGGCTCTGCTAATGTAGATGTTCCGGTACAGCCTTATTACGTAATTGAAAACGAAAAATATCAGCGCAATGGAAACAATGTTACAGTCTCACTTAACGTGCGACAAATAACTCCAGGAAGGCAAATTGAAAGGATCACGTACTACTTAGGAAAGACCACAATTGTAGATGCTGGAGATTGGGCAGCCGTGACTGATATTTGGTGGCCAACTCCTGAGTCACTTACTAATGCGCAAACACTTACACTAGCTGTTCCAGCTGCCCTTGCGAGTAAAGGCTATGTTTATGCAAGAGTAGGTTTAAAAATGGCTGGTGTAGAGGAAATGATTTATGCTCCTGCCCAAAAAGTTCAAATTAATTAAATTCCTTTAAGGCATTTTCTTATACAATAAAAAGGGCCTGATCTATATAGAACAGGCCCTTTTTATTGTATAAGAAAATCTAAATGATCATTCTATGCATTCTTATTCACCTGAGCTATGCTTTTCCAATTATAGAAATTTGCTGTTTTATTGATGATCTTCAGATAACAAGCCAAGAACCTGCGACAAATGATGCGGAGGTTGTCACCACTGCACTGTGGCAGTACGCTACTTAGGTGGCAACATAACTGCGGCTAGCATCTACATGCAGCAGCACCTAAGATGCCAACGCACAAGGGCAACCCTGGAAGGCACTCTCATGCTCATTTTAGCTTATACAGTAAATAAAGGCATTGAACTGCTTTACGTTACTTACTAAAACAATGAATCTGTAGACTATTTCTATATACTTTTTATCACAAATTCTTAAGCTATCCTTTAATTAATCATTACTTTATTATTGCAAAGCAGAAGAAGTCCTACATCTAACCTTTTAAACACGCAAGTACAAACCTGTATTATAAACCTAAAAATTCTACAAACTTTATTTTATAATTGTAATAAACACACTTATATTTATTACAAATTTAGTAGTTCGGCAACCTGCACGAGTAGTCACTTTGACATTAACACCAATGAATAAAGCTAAAAGTATGAAGAACGCAATCCTGAGTTTCCTCCTTGTTTTAAGCAGCCTGGGCGCTTACGCGCAAAATACGGCCACGCTCACCATACCCGCCAAACCAGACCGAACCATCAGCAGACACATTTACGGGCATTTCGCAGAACATTTGGGCCGCTGCATCTATGGTGGTTTCTATGTAGGAGAGAACAACACCAAGATTCCGAATAAGGATGGCGTGCGGCTAGATGTGGTGGATGCCTTGAAAAAACTGAAAATTCCTAACCTGCGCTGGCCGGGCGGCTGCTTCGCCGATACGTACCACTGGAAAGACGGCATCGGCCCGAAAGCGCAGCGACCAACCATTGTGAATACCTGGTGGGGTGGCGTGACCGAGAACAATAGCTTCGGGACGCATGACTTCCTGAACATGTGCGAACTATTAGGCACAGAGCCTTACTTGGCAGGCAACATGGCTACCGGCGGGGTGCAGGAACTGGCAGATTGGGTGCAGTACACCAACTTTGCAGGCGTAAGTCCTATGTCTAAGCTCCGCAGGGAAAACGGCCGGGACAAACCCTGGAACGTGAAGTACTGGGGAATTGGCAATGAGGCCTGGGGCTGCGGCGGCAACATGACTCCTGAGTACTATGCCAACGAATACCGCAAGTACGCCACCTTTGTCTCTGATTGGACTAACTCTGGCGGAATATTCCGGATTGCCTCCGGCGCTAACTCTGCTGATTATAACTGGACCGAGGCTATCATGAGAATTGTGCCTAAAAACCTGATTGAAGGCATGGCCCTGCACCACTATTCTGTTATTAAATGGGATAAAAAAGGCCCATCAACCACTTTTAACGAGCAGCAGTACTTTAGCACCATGAAAAGCGCGCTGTTTATGGACGAGCTGATTCAGAAGCACAGCGCCATCATGGACAAATACGATCCTGGGAAAAAAGTAGCGCTGGTAGTGGATGAATGGGGCGGCTGGTACGACGTTGAACCCGGCACCAACCCCGGTTTCCTGTACCAGCAGAACACCATGCGCGATGCCATGATTGCCGGTTCTACCCTGAACATTTTCAACAACCACTCAGACCGCGTACGCATGGCTAACCTGGCCCAGGCAATTAACGTGCTTCAGGCCGTGATTCTAACCGACGAGGAAAAGATGCTGTTGACGCCCACGTACCATGTAATGGAGATGTACAACGTGCACCAAGACGCCACCTATCTTCCTTTCACGGTGAAGAGCGCCGATTACACCTTGGGCACCGAGAAACTGACCGCGGTGAACGGCTCGGCTTCCCGTGACAAGAACGGCCTTACGCACGTATCGCTCGTGAACATAGACCCTACCAAGAAACAAGCGGTTACGGTCAATATTGAAGGAGCCAACTACAAATCCGTGTCGGGCCGAATTCTGGCTTCCAAGACGTTGCAGGACCACAATACCTTCGCGAAGCCAAACCTAATCACTCCTACTGCTTTTAAAGGCGCTAAACTGAAAGGCAATAACCTGACAGTAGAACTTCCGCCGTTCTCAGTGGTGGTGCTGGAGATGAGATAATTAGAAACAAGCGTGTTTGAGGCAATGAACCTGCTTCAAACACGCTTGCCCTGTTTAAAGGCAGAATTTCCAAAAACAGGCTAAAAATACCAGCTTACTTCCGGTTCTTCGGCACTTTCAGAAAAGCAGGCTTTAAACCCAAGGGCTGCTCTGCGCATTGCTTCACTCAACCTTTCACCAGAATGAAAAACATCCTTGGCTTTCTTTACGCTTCCGCGTTTGCGGCGGCGCTTTCAACCTGTTTCACGGGCGAAGTATTGGCTTCTGCCCCAAACGTGGCTGACACCACCATCAAAGCGACCAGCAATCCCATTTTCACGCATAAGTACACGGCAGACCCGGCTGCCCTGGTCTACAAAGACAAAGTGTACCTATACGCCGGCCATGACGAGGCACCTGCCCGACAAGAACGCTATGTGATACATGAATGGCTGGTCTTTTCCTCGCCTGACATGGTTACCTGGACCGAACATGCGGTGCCTCTGCGCGCCAAAGATTTTGCATGGGCCAAAGGGGAAGCCTGGGCTTCACAGGTGGTAGAGCGGGACGGAAAGTTCTTTTGGTACGCCACCGTAGAGCATGGATCCATCCACGGGAAAGCCATTGGGGTAGCGGTCTCAGATAGCCCTACCGGTCCGTTCAAAGATGCCCGCGGCTCGGCTTTGATCACCAATGACATGACCAAAGAAGCCAAAATCAGTTGGGATGACATTGACCCTACTGTTTTCATTGATGATGATGGGCAGGCGTACCTTTTCTGGGGAAACACCACGCTGCACTATGCTAAGTTAAAAAAGAACATGACAGAACTGGACGGACCGTTCCACAGCATCAAGCTTCCTAACTTCACAGAAGCGCCTTGGGTACACAAGCGCAAAGGTTGGTACTATCTTTCCTATGCCTACCAATTCCCCGAGAAGATTGCGTATGCTATGAGCAAGAACATTAATGGTCCCTGGGAATTTAAAGGAATTCTGAACGAGGTAGCCGGCAACTCTAACACCAACCATCAGGCCATTATTGATTTCAAGGGGAAATCGTACTTCATTTACCATAACGGCAGCATCCCTACTGAAGGCGGAAGCTTTAGGCGCTCAGTCTGCATAGATTACCTGGATTACAACAAAGATGGCACCATGAAACGAGTAATCATGACTTCTGAAGGCGTAAAGCCTGCGAAATAGAAGACCAGAAGTACTCAATGGTAAAAGCGCCAACACTGCTTCAAAATTTAGAGCATGTGTTTTAAGCCTCATTTCACTAAAAGACATCAAAAAGCCTTGCAGGTTAAACTTGCGAGGCTTTTTGATTGCATCTGGGCAGCACTAACTCCGCTTTTTGGCACTTACTAGTTTGGTGAGCGTCTCCTGGTATTTCAGATGCGTGGTTCCCAGCCACTCGTCCCAGTACCGGAAGTAGAGCCCGTAGTTGCCTTTGAAGAACTTGTGGTGCATGTTGTGGTTGGTGGAGGTGTTCAGCCACTTCCCTACCTTACTTTCTACCAGCCACTGCGGGTAAATCTCGTACCCCAGGTGCCCGTACACGTTGTACACCGTCATCAGGAACAGAAATAGCACAATGGCTACCGGATGAATGGGAATGAGCAGCGCTACTACAAAGATGATTCCGCCTTCCACTACCGCTTCTAAGGGACTGAAAGAGAAAGCCGCCCACGGCGATGGATTCACTGATTTATGATGCGTTAAATGAAAAAGCTTAAACAGGCGCGGGTGGTGCATGAGCCGGTGCGTCCAATAGAAATACGTATCATGGATCACCAGCGCCAAGAGCACACTTATCCCAAAATAGCCCCAGCCGTGGTCAGAGAAGTTGGTATACACCTGCGTGTGGGGCAAAATAACCGGAGAAGATAAGATCACCCCGTACAAGGCGAACACCACAAAGGTGAAGAACGAATACCCCACCTCCCTCATGTAATCTTTCCGCTTCGGGAACAAGGCCTGTATCTTTCTCGGGGCGAACTTATGGGGCAGAAAAACATAAAACACCAGAAACGGCAACCCGGCAACTAACAGGTAACGGGCCGCCAGCACGGCATAGAGTAGCCAAAATTGTGCTTTCATTTCAAATTGTAAACTTAGTGAAAGAATAAAGCTATAATTATAATTACCTTTAGTGGTGGAACATTTCAATACCATTGATAAGTTTACTGAACATCAGACATATACTTCCGACGAAGAATACAAAAATCCTGTCTTTTTCACTGATAAATCCTTTTACAAATAATATAACTATCGCCAAAGCTGTCTTTATCCTTACATAATTACCGATTACACTTCGGCAAACAAATTACTTTCCAGCTGGTCTATACAAGGCTTCCTTGATTAATCTATCCTAGAAAACTGAATTACCCACATCCTATTACCTATTAGATTCCATTTTTCAGCTCATGCACATTCAACGCACCCTGTTTGGCGCTTTTCTGGTCGCTTTTCTCAGTCTTCTGTTCTTTGCAGTAGTGGCTTATTTCAATCTGAAAGAAAATGAAGCCCTTGACCACCAGAAAGAAGTCTCCTTGCGGGTACTTAAATCGGCGGAAGGGCTTTACCACAACTTGCAGGACATAGAGGCAGGCACCACTTCTTTTATAACTACCCGCCAGAAAGCGGCTTTGTTAAAGCAACAGGTAGCTTTATCTCAGTACACGCAGCACTTACGGGAACTCCAAAGCGCGGGCGTAACAGATAGCGTGGAAAAAAGCCAGATCAAGGCCATTGCCACGAAAACAAAAACCTTTATACAAGCGGCAAACCAACTGGTTTCGCAGGTAAGTGCCCCTGCGGCCACCCCAGGCCGTACGATGTCCAGTGACCAATTGAAGAATCAGCTAAGCTCTATTGGCTTTCTGGTGCAGACCGTGGAGGAAAAAGAGAGAAACATGCTCCATTTCGCAGACGCTGAAGCCACTGTCAAAACAGAGCACATGTTCTCCTCTTTTGTAGTCTTCTCTGCATTCATGTTCTTTTTTCTCATGACTACTTATTGGTCTATTAACAGAACGCTGGCCAACAAAAACAAAGCCGCCGCCATTCTCAGGGAGAAAGAACAACTCTATTCGGGCCTGTTCTACAAAAGCCCAGTCATGCTTTCTCTGGTAGAGGCCGCTTCGGGTAAGATCATAGACACCAATGAAAGAGCCCTTGATTTCTTCGGGCACACCCGTGAGCAGGTCATAGGTACTACCGCAGAAAGTGCAGCCATTTTCATGGACCCTTCTGCCAGGCCGGCCATGCTCCGGCAATTAGCCCAAGACCAGAAAGTAGTACGGTTTGAGACGCAAGTAAAAGCCAGAAACCAAATCAGAGACGTCATCTACAACATTGAGAAAGTAGAACTAGGCAACCAGGAGTGCTTTCTACTGGCTTTTGAAGACATTACCGAACAGAAAATAGCCGAGAAGAAACGAAAGGAAAGCGAGACCCTTTTCTCTACCATCTTCTACAAAAGCCCCATCATGAAATCTATCTCAGAGGTGAGCACCGGCGCTTACCTAGATGTAAATGAAAACTACGCCCACTTCTATGGTTATGAGCGAGAGGAATTCATAGGGAAAACCAGCAGTCAGATGAATATCTGGAAAAAGGAGGAAGATCGGGTTGCCCTTGTCACAGAGCTGCGGAAAAAAGGAACCGTGAAGACGTTTGAGGTGGAAACCAGAATTAGAAATGGCGAATTCCGGCATGTTTCCGTTCACGCAGATTTAGTGCAATTGGAAAACAAAGAATGTCTGGTAGGGGCGTTCATAGATATTACCGAACAAAAAAAGGCCGAGGAACTGATAAAAAGCCTCAATCTCTCGCTGGAGAAAAGCGTGGCCAAGCGCCTCAAAGAGATTTCTGACTACAAATACGCGCTGGACCAATCTTCCATAGTAGCCATTGCCGACACAAACGGAATTATTGTTTTTGCCAATGATAACTACTGCGCCATTTCTGGCTACACGCCGGAAGAACTTATTGGGTCCCATTACAGCATCACAGACTCTGGGCAACACCCGGACGAGTTTCTGCCTTACCTCTGGAAAACGGTTTCAAGCGGCAAGATCTGGAAAGGCGAATTGAAAAGTAAAACTAAAAGTGGTACCTTCTACTGGACAGACGCCACCATCATTCCAATTCTGGACGAAACCGGCACCCCTTACCAGTACATGACCATTAGGTGGGACATCACCGCCAAAAAGAATACCGAAGCCGCTTTGCTGCAAGCGTTTGATGAGCTCAGGAAAAGCGAGGCCCGGCTTAAACAGGCGCAGGCGTTATCACATCTGGGTAGCTGGGAATACACGTTTGAAACCCAGGAGTTACTCTGGTCAGACGAAATTTACCGCATCCTGGGCACCACGCCCGCTGAAACCGAGGCTTCTTTCTCCGCTTATCTGCAATTCATCCATCCGGAAGATAGCGCCATGGTAGAAAAAATAGTGCGGAAAACAATTGCCTCTACCTGCACCTCCTGCCAGTATTACTGCCGAATAGTGCTCCCAAATGGTGATATCAAGTACCTTTTCAATGAATTCACCAAAGAACCTTCGGTGCCAGGGCAACCCGATAAACTTTTAGGCATTATTCAGGATGTCTCTAATGAAAGCCGGGCTCAACTGGAGAAAGAACGCATCACTTCTGATTTGCTGCAACGGAACAAGGACCTGGAGCAGTTCGCCTACATTGTCTCGCACAACCTCAGAGCCCCCGTCGCCAATATCATGGGTCTGTCTAATCTCATGCGCACCCTGGCCCCTGGCACGCCTGCCTTCTTTAAATCTATGGAAGGTTTGCAGATCTCCGTCAATAAACTGGACGCCGTTATCAATGACCTGAATAATGTCTTGCAAATACGGCAGGAAGTGAATGAGCGCAAAGAACTCGTCAATCTAAACCAACTGGTAGAGGATATCAAAACAATGACTTCTGGCTTAATGGCAAAGGAAAATGTCTCCATCAGCACCAATTTTTCTGATGTAGACAAACTCTACACCATTAAAAGCTATTTGCATAGCATTTTCTCTAACCTTATCTCCAACAGCATTAAGTACCGGCAAGCCCACCAGGTACCCGCCATTGAGATTCTGTCCTACAAGAAGGACGGCAAGAAGATCATCACCTTCCGCGACAATGGCTTGGGCATTGACCTGAAAACCCATCAGCACAAGATCTTCGGGTTGTACAAACGGTTCCATTTCCATACCGATGGCAAGGGCATGGGCTTGTTTATGGTAAAAACCCAGGTAGAAGCCTTGGGCGGTAAAATCCATGTGCAAAGCCAGATAAACCAGGGCACCGAATTCTCCATTGAGTTTGACGAGACCTACACCTAAAGACCTTTCCACATATCGCGTACTTATTTAATTCGTTTTAAGTCTGATTTTTCAAAAGCAGCTTGAAAACATGCCTCTGGTAAACCACGCCAGCAACAAGCCTTGTCAAGCAATTGGATAAGTACCTGGTTACGGTAACCGGCGGGCGGAAGTATTCGCTGTGGGGTTAGCTTTTACTTTCAGTGCATTGACTTCTGAGCCATCTGCCTTATATTTCTGGAACAGAACCAAATAGCGGTACTTTTAACAGCTAGGAGCATTATGCAGCCGTTCTGCTTCGGAATTCGTTTTTAGCGTTCTTTGGCAAAAAGGCCTAAAAACGGAATGCGGTACTTGTTTCTAAAAAGGCTTTCCCATGATGAAGACATACCTTTGGCTTGATATCTCCTTTTCTTTCCTACTTGGACTGGCTGGCTGCCAGAAATCTGACGACGAGGTGAAAGCTGATCCGGTGCAGCAGGTAGCTCCTTCAAAAACGCCGGTTGTGCCCATGATTCTGGAAGCCTCTGGCATAACCGACAGCAAAACCGTTCCGGGCCATCTTTGGGTGCAGGAAGACAGTGGCAATCCGGCTCAACTTTATCTGTTAGCGCATACCGGAGCCGTCTTAAAGAAGGTTCCTCTAAAAGGAGCCGAAAACAGAGATTGGGAAGACATGGTCCTTTCCGGCGACCAAGTATATATCGCAGACATCGGGGACAACAATCAGACGGCCAAAGAATACTTTATCTACCACTTCAAAGAACCATCTGCGGCTACAGATACCATCAGAAACGTCTCTGTCATCAAATTCCAATACCCCGATGGCTCTCATGACGCAGAAGCTTTTCTTGTAGACCCTAGGAGCAAGGATATCCTGATCTTTACCAAAACAGACACCAATTCCCGTCTCTACAAACTGACGTACCCTTACGCCGCCACTTCCCTGAACACGACAACATTGGTAGGAAACCTGCCCCACCCCTACGTGGTAAGCGCCACCCTCTCCCCCAACGGAAAGGAAGCCATTATCAAGACTTACGGCGCGCTGTACCGCTACGCGCAAAAAACCAATGAACCCCTAGAGGAGTTTCTACTGAAAGACTACACCACCCTGCCCTACACCATAGAACCCCAGGGAGAATCTGTCACCTTCGCCGCAGATGGTTCCGGGTACTTCACGTTAAGCGAGAAAGGCTTGGCTTCTGCGGTGCATCTGTTCTTTTATAAGCAGTAGGTATTGTTGCAGTTAAACTCTGAGGTGTAAAAACAGAAAAGCCGCGCACTGTGGCACATATACGCCTCAAAAGGTTTAACCTTACAAGGCTTTCTACGCTTCAGCAGTCATCAACTTTTCCTTCTTGGCCCTTTTTTCTTCCTTATTGCCTTACTTATAGTTTTAAGTAAGGCATCACGTTTACTATAGAGCTTTTCAATAGAATACTCCAATAAAGTATAGGCATCTATAACATCCCCTCTTTCAACTTTACCAATATGGCTACCGCTATTTCCAATCCACTTTATTGCTAAGAGATGATCAGCAATATCTGGCTGCTTTGTTTTAAATTTCTCAATCCGAGAATGCAGGTTCAGCCTTAATCTTTCCTTCTTTTTTGTGATAATTGTCTTCTGTACTCTTTGTTGATCCATTATTAACTCTAGAGTAGATCTGATTTTATTAACACAAGAAGCCGTGTCACACCAGTATAGTTTGAAAGATGCTTCTGTTTCGTTTCTTATTTCTACAGGACAATTCTCATTGATTCTAAATATGTGAAGAGCAGGAACAAAGAACTCAGGTTTGAATTCATCGGTATACCCACCTACCTCATCATACAAATACTCTACAGAACCATAACCAGTAAAAATTACTACGTCTTTACAATATTTGTTTGTACATTTTAATAATCCAATGAATCTATATCTTATAAATTCAAAATCCCAATCAGGTTCATCCTTCAACCTTCTAGATTCTGCAGTTTCCTCTTTTATAAAATTTTCTTCTAGTAGCCCCAAAGAACCCTTTTGACATATTGGGCATGGCCAAGAGGGAATATTGTCTAAAGTGAAACGATCCTGCTTCCAAATAGCTTCTTCCATGATATTGAGAATGTAAAACAGCTTACAATATATTCCACAAAAATGAAAATGCTTGTTATTGCCCTATTACTCACACAATAAAAAAAGCCCTGTAAATATTTAATTTACAGGGCTTTTTTACTACTCAATAAGTACCAGGAGCGGGAATCGAACCCGCACTTCCTAATGGAAACAAGATTTTAAGTCTTGCGTGTCTACCAGTTCCACCATCCCGGCAACCTCGTTTCTGGGCAGAAACGAAATAGGCAGATAAAGAAAAGACGTTACCGGGGTAACGTCTTTTTTCTTGGAGCGAAAGACGGGGTTCGAACCCGCGACCTCGACCTTGGCAAGGTCGCGCTCTACCAACTGAGCTACTTTCGCGTTTTGTTTTCTAATCCGCTGTTTGAATTAGTGATACAAAGGTAAGCACAAAATTCACGAAGTCAAGTCCTGCCACCAAAAAAATCTTCTCAAAAAGCTAATGTTTCTGAAAATCAGGGAGAAAAATTTTCAAGAAACTTGGCATACAACTGCATTTACAGCCTTTTCCCTAAAAACAGATGCCAAATGTAATGCCTCTTTTGAAACTCACACACTTGTTCAAAAGAAAAGCAGCTAAACTTTCGCGGTGAAAGCAGGGCCAAAACGTAAAAACCTGTGAGGTCTCCAATATCTCACAGGTTTAAAACAGTTCAATCAACTGGCGCGGGACTCCTGTCTAGTGACTTAGGATGAAGCGAGTCGCCAGACTCGCCGGAAACCTCTGGCAGGTGATTAAGACTTAGGAGAAGTATTCTTATTAAAAGAAGAAAGTAAAGTACATGCCCACAAAAAAGCCGTATTTAGCTTGTTTTCATCAAAACAGCCCAAACACGGCTTTTACAAAAGCTGACCTAACTCAGGACTCAGAACTATAGACTCAGAACTACTTCCTATCTACCAGCATCTTCAGCTCATTCAGCTTTAAGAGTGCCTCTACCGGTGTAATGGTGTTGATATCCAGCTTTTCGAACATTTCTTTGATACGCACCAGTTGCGGGTCGTTGAGTTCAAACATGCTGAGTTGGTACGGCTGCTTGGGCAGGCTTTTCAAAGTTTCCTGCGGGTCTTGGTGCGGATGGCTGATTTTCTCCTGCTCCAAATGGTGCATAATCTCGTTCGCCCGTATCACAATGCTGTTGGGCATTCCGGCCATTTGCGCCACCTGAATCCCGAAACTGTGGGCACTGCCGCCTTCCACCAGTTTGCGCATGAACAGAATCTTTCCGTTGCTTTCCTTCACGCTCACGTTGAAGTTGCGCACGCGCGGAAAATCTTCGGTCAATTGGTTCAGCTCATGGTAATGGGTGGCAAAGAGCGTTTTGGCCCTCCCCTTTGGGGCGTTGTGCAGGTGCTCTACAATGGCCCAAGCAATGGAAATCCCGTCATACGTACTAGTACCACGGCCAATCTCGTCCATAAGCACCAAACTTCGGTCCGAAAGGTTGTTCAAGATGCTGGCCGTCTCGGTCATCTCCACCATAAACGTACTCTCGCCGCGGCTCAGGTTGTCTGAGGCGCCCACGCGGGTGAAAATCTTATCAATGACGCCAATCTGCGCTGCCTCGGCGGGCACAAAGGAGCCAATCTGCGCCATGAGCACAATAAGGGCGGTTTGCCGCAGCAGGGCACTTTTACCGGCCATGTTGGGTCCCGTAATGATAATCACCTGCTGGTCCTCGTTGTCCAGCCTGATGTCATTTGGCACGTAGCGCTCGCCCAACGGCAACTGTTTCTCAATAACCGGGTGCCTACCTTGCGTGATGTTGAGGACGGTGCTTTCATTTACCTCGGGCTTTATGTAGTTGTTCTGCGTAGCCAGGTGTGCGAAATTGGCGAGGCAGTCCAGCATGCCAAGGGCTTTGGCGTTCTGCTGAATCTGCGGCACAAACTCGGCGGTGCTTAAGACCAGTTCATTGAAGATGCGTTGCTCAATCACAAACAAGCGGTCTTCGGCGTGCAGAATCTTTTCCTCGTAGGTTTTCAGTTCTTCGGTGATGTAGCGCTCGGCGTTTACCAAGGTCTGTTTGCGCATCCAGGTGCTGGGCACTTTGTCTTTGTGGGCGTGGGTAACCTCCAGGTAATACCCGAACACTTTGTTGAAAGCAATTTTCAGCGAAGAAATTCCCGTATTCTGCACCTCGCGCTGTTGAATCTGCAGCAGGTAATCTTTCCCCGAGAACGCAATCGCGCGCAGTTCATCCAGTTCGGTGTCAATGCCATTTTGCACCATGTTGCCTTGGTTGGTCAGCATGGGGGCGTCGGGCTTGAGCGTGCGCTGGATTTCATCCCTGATGGACTCACACGGCAACAATTGGTCAGCCAGTTTCTGCAGGGCGGGCACGCCGCTGACCGCCAGCAGTTCTTTAATGGGTAACGTAGCTTCCAGCGCACGCGCCAATTGCAACAATTCGCGCGGGTTTACCCGGCGTACGGCTACTTTGGAAATGAGCCGCTCCAGGTCACTTATTTGCTTTAAATAATGCTGAATATCCTGCAGCAAATCTGGCCGGGCTTGCAGGGCTTCTACGGTATCTAAGCGGCGCTTAATCTGGGCAGCATCTTTCAATGGCAGCACCAACCATTTGCGCAGCAACCGTCCGCCCATGGGCGTGATGGTAGAATCCAACACGTCAATCAGGGGAACACCCTCGGGGTGCTGCGGATAAATCAGTTCCAGGTTACGGACGGTGAAGCGGTCCAGCCACACGTATTTGTCTTCTTCCAATCGGCCCAGAGCCGTGATGTGGCGTAGGTCGTGGTGCTGGGTTTCGGCGAGGTAATGCAGAATGGCTCCGGCGGCGGTGATGCCCTCGGTCAAAGCCTCCACCCCAAAGCCTTTCAAGGATTTGGTATTGAACTGCTTGGTGAGCGCCTCTTGTGCGAAGTCATAGTTGTACACCCATTCATCC
Organism: Rufibacter sp. JT3400010; assembly: GCF_054956755.1. NCBI lineage: Bacteria > Pseudomonadati > Bacteroidota > Cytophagia > Cytophagales > Hymenobacteraceae > Rufibacter > Rufibacter sp. JT3400010. Next base: position 38,877 of record NZ_JBUDXA010000013.1, read on the forward strand.
AGCGCGTAATGGCAAAAGTCGGCCCCAAATGTCTGGAAGAAGTTTTCTTTCTGGCCTTTGCAGAAAAGCACTTCGGCCGGGCCGAAATTCTGCAAAAGTTTGGCAGCGTACCCGGCATCACCCTGGGCCAACAGGAACTCGCCGGTGGAGGCGTCCAGCAAGGCAATACCCATCTGCCCTTTCCCGAAATGCAGCGACGCCAGGTAGTTGTTCCGTTTCTGCTCCAGCACCTGGTCGTTAAACGAAATGCCGGGCGTTACCAGTTCGGTCACCCCGCGCTTCACAATGCCCTTCACTGTTTTGGGGTCTTCCAGTTGGTCGCAGATGGCCACGCGCTCTCCGGCCCGCACCAGTTTGGGCAGGTACGTGTCAAGCGAATGATGCGGAAAACCCGCCAGCGCCGTCTCAGACGCTGAGCCGTTGCCGCGTTTGGTGAGCATGATGCCCAGAATCTTACTGGCCTTGATAGCGTCTTCGCCGAAGGTCTCGTAAAAGTCCCCTACCCTGAACAGCAACAGCGCCCCGGGGTGTTTCGCCTTGATGGCGTTGTATTGTTTCATCAGCGGCGTAGCGCTGAATTCTGCGGTTGTCTTAGCCAAAGCGGTTTTTATGTGCTAATAATCTGATGTGCTCTTTTAAGCCTCTCTTGAAACGCTGTTCGTTTTAAAGGTGGTTTTCCAAAAAGAACCTGAAAACAGCCTCTCTCCCGGCTTCCTTGCTTTCTGTTTTAGAGCTGCTCCCTGAAAAGCAGGCCCAAAACACAGGTATTCCTGTAATGTCTTTACCTTTGCAGAACATTTTGGCCGGTGGCCGATGAACAGTTCTGTTATGCGTAAGTTAAGCATGGAAGACCTTCAACGCGATTCAGTGGAGGATTTCAAAAATAAGCAAAAAAATCCGTTGGTGTTGGTGCTGGACAACGTGCGCAGCCTGCATAATGTGGGATCTGCGTTCAGGACCGCCGATGCGTTTGCCGCGGAGAAGATATATTTATGCGGTATTACGGGCACGCCGCCCAACAAAGAAATCCATAAAACTGCGCTGGGCGCCACGGAGTCGGTGGAGTGGGCGCACGTGGCGAGTACGCTGGAGGCGGTGGAAGGCCTGAAGCAAAACGGGTATCAGGTGTGGGCCGTAGAGCAGGCCGAGGGAAGCACTTCTTTAACAGACTTTCGGCCAGCGGCCGACGCCAAATATGCGTTTGTATTCGGGAATGAGGTGTTTGGCGTGGAGGAAGAAGTGATTGCCGCCGCCCACGGCGTGCTGGAGATTCCGCAGTTCGGGACCAAGCACTCGTTGAACATATCAGTGACCGTAGGCGTGGTGGCTTGGGATTTTCTGAGTAAAACGCTGGCTGGTTCTACTTCAACTTAACTTTCTGCAAAAGACCTGATAATCGTTTTTGACATACCTACATAAAAGAAGAAGGCCTACCCAGTTGGGACAGGCCTTCTTCTTTTATGGCAGCAGCTTATTACTTCTTGCTGGTTTTAGTTACTTCCTGTACCATTGACAGGAAGTTGCCTTCTGGCTTGTTTTTGAATTCTGAATAAGCCTCTACCTGACGGCTGTTCAATACCTTGAATAATTCATTTTCAAAGTTGGCGTCAATTTCCTGCAGACGTGCATCGCGGGTAGCGGCGTCATTGCTGTACGTTTTGGCAACCTCAGCGGCTTTGGTCAAACGGTTCAGGTTTAGGGCTTTGATCTGGATGTATTCGCTTTCATTTAAGCCGATAGACTGCATCATGGAGCGGGTAACAGAATTGGTGGTTTTCTCCAGGGCCGGGTTAGCCGGACCATTCTGGGCAACTACGTTCATTACCAACGCGAATACAAAGCAAAGGGTAAGAGTAAGGTTTTTCATGGGTGTAAACGTTTAAAAATTAATTTTTGGGTTTAGTGTAATGGGCAGCACCGTATGCGGGTGCCTGAACAGTTTAGTTATGTGAAAGTGTTACTGCTGTTATATTTTCTATTAACGATTTGCGAATTGCTTCTCTAACTGACTTGTGGCCACCTTTAAGGCATATTCCGCCTCGGGGTGATGTGGGTGATACAGGAGGAACTGGTTTAAATCTGAGATGCTTTCCTGCACCTTGTTCAGTTCCAGCTTTACTACCGCCCGGTTGTACAAGGCTTTGGAATGCTCTGGGGCCATTGCAATCACCGCATCCAGATCGCGGATAGCCCCGAAGAAATCGTCTAAGTGGTACCTGGCCACCGATCGGCCATACAGGCCTTCGGTTACCGTGGTTTGCTCAAGGGCGGCCTCAAAATCTTGCAAAGCTTCTTTGAAAGCACCTATCTGCAGAAACGCATTTCCCCGGTTGGTAAGCAAATCTGTTTTATTGTCAGAAGACAGATTCAGCGCCTTTGAATAATCTTTGATGGCACCGAAGAAATCTTCATTCTCTACTCTAGCGGCGGCGCGTTCGGCGTAGGCCTGGGCATTGGCGGGCTGAAGCTTTATCTGCTGCGAAAGCTCTTTTATTCTGATTTTAGGCTCTGTATCATTTAAAGCAGGCAAGGAGATGGCCGAAGCTTGCAAAGAGGCTATCACCAACACCAATAGGCTTATCATCTTAAAACGTTGCATTCTTCTACTTTCGGCTTAAAACAAGGTGGTTGTACTAGGTTGCTTTCCTTTAGATGAGCAGAGGTTTTATCTACTAGAAAATGTCAATTACTTAAAGGAATGTGACAAATATAGAGAAACATTCAGAACGAAAGCAAGAACAGATATAAAAAAAGTCATTAAATAATGAACTTTTCTCTAAAACATGCCTAAAATCGCTAAAAATGGGGTTTTCTGTTCGAAAAAATTTTAACTAATTTTATCAATGATCTGTGATTTGGTCTTAAAACCTATAAACACCAGACAAAACTACATTCATATAATTACATATATTCTAACATCCTATGGTTAATTCAGTTAAAATTATGCTTTTCCTAGCATGATTTTAACTGCTAACAGAAGTTTTAACTCGCTAAAACATAGCATTAGCATCATATTTAATTATAACATACCTACAAACAAGCGTTTACCTCATATTCAAACTTTCTCTATAAGCGTTTGGAGAAACCTATTGGAAGCAGACGACTTCATGTAACCTTTCACAATACCTAGTTTCGGCACTATTTTCATAAAACATGTCACAAAAGCGATTTAACCCTAAACTGGCTAATGGAAGATAGGACTGCGTTACCGGCATTTTGAGAATAGAATTTTGAAAGCAGTCTTAAAACGCACTTGATCAGGTTTGGCGCACTCGTTTCACCGTAACGAGGTACGTGTGCAGAGGAAACAAGCCCTGCCTCCTTAGCCTGATGGTCATCCACCTTCCCTTTCGCGCACCCTTAAAGCTTTGGGAACTTCACTAGCAGAATACCCCAAACGCAAAAAGGCCCGGCTATTGTAGCCGGGCCTCTGTCAAATAAAGAAATTTGCAAGACTATGATTTCACCGTCACTTCTTTCATGTTGTCGGCTGGATTTCGGTCAATAAGTTTGATGTAAGGGTCTACTCCCGCTTTCTGGGGCTTTTCCTTCACCGTCACTTCCAGCTTGTTCTGACCAGCCTTGATGCGTTGTTTCTGCAAGTATAATGGTACGTCTTGCCAGTTGCCGTCAATCTTTTTACGGGTGGTTACTGCCACGTCTACAAAGTCATTCAGATTAGCCACTGTCTCATTACCCAGGCTATCGGCGCGGAATTTCTTGGCGTCTACGGTGAAGGTAACTTTGTAAGAGCCGTCCTTCTGCTTCACCGCTGAGGCCTCGGTGGCTTTGTTCTCGTACAGCGTGATGTTCTCAAACATGTCCTCTACCAGATACTGCAATGAATCTGGCGTGGCTTTCTTGATGTAGCTCAGAAACTCTACGGAGTTAGTGTATGGCGCTTCTTGAAACGCCACTTGCTGCACGTATTCTTTCAGGGCGGCGTTCAGTTTGTCTTCGCCAATGTAATCCGCCAGGGCGTACATGACCACAGAGCCTTTGCGGTAATGGATGTACTGTTGGTTTTCTACCAGATACAACGGCAGCTCTTTCTTGCGCTCTCCGGCCCGGCCGGTCAGGTAATTGTTCATCTCATATTGCAGGAACTTCTTCATACGCTCGGGGCCATATTCCTTTTTCATCACCATGAGGGCCGCGTACTGACTCATGGTTTCTGACATAAGCGTGGAGCCCTGCACGTCTCCGCCGATGACTTGGTGCGCCCACCATTGGTGCGCCACCTCGTGGGCCGTCACGTAGAACGGATAGTCAATGTCTTCGGGGTCTTTGTCGTCCACATCGGCAATGAACCCGATGGACTCTGAGAACGGGATGGTATTGGGAAACGCCTGCGCAAACGAACTGTACCCCGGGAACTCCAGAATACGCACCTGCCGGTGCTGGTACGGGCTGAAATTGGCGGTGTAGTAATCCAATGATTTTTTCACGCCCTTAATCATGCGGTCCAGGTTGTACTCATGGCCTTTCTGGTAGTACACCTCAATGGCGACATCGTTCCACCTGTCCTTTTTCACCTCATAATCCGCGGACAGGAAGGAATAGAAGTTCAGGATTTTGGAATCCATCTTATAATGGAAGTAACGGCGACCGTCTTTGATCCACTCTTTTTGCAGATAACCCGGCGCCAGGGCAATCTGGTCTGGTACCGTACTCACCACTGTTTCAAAGGAAATCCAGTCGGCGTCATTGCCCAGGTAGGTGTTCTGACGGGCTTTCAGGTCATTGACTTTGGCCATGCGTTCCTTCGGCTTCAGGCCGTGTTCTTTGCGGGTATCGTCCTCGCCCAACTCAAACCCTTCCTGGTAGCCAATGTGTGGCAGCAACTGACTGTTAATGAACGTGCCGTTGTACACGATACCCGTGTTGTAGCTGCGCTGCTTGAATCCTTTGGTCTGGTACAGCAAATCCAGGTTCAGCTTGATGGAATCACCGGGCAGAAGCGGTTGCGCCAACCGGAAGATATGATAGCCCATGGTTTTGTCAAACAGTACCGTTTTGGCCGGACGCGCAAAGGCCAGTTGCTTAATCACGGCATTTTCATCCAGCATGAGATGCACCGAGTCAATGGCGACGTTGGTTTTGTTTTTAAGCCAGTAATATCCTTTGAAGCGGAATTCGCGCTCTTTGGGGTACAAGTCGGTCTCCAGGTACACATCTACCAGCCTCGGCTGAGGCAGATTCTGGTATTTCTTGTACGTTTTCTCAAAAGCGGCCTGCAAACGCTCATTGTCGTCAGAATCGCGGTACTCGTGCAGGATGTTGGTGTTGTAGAAGATGAACCCGCCGCAGATGATGAACACCGTGGCCGCCGAGGCCAGCACCAGCATGGTAGATTTGTGTAGCTGCAGCGCAGCCAGTTTGAAACGACCTTTAATGCTGGCTGCGGTGCCGCGCACCCACAACAGGTTAGACACCAAGGCCAGCATGATGGCAAAGGCACCCCAGTACACTTTGAACAACAGGAACGGCTGCACAAAGTGCCCGTACCCGTTCATGGCCGAGTACGGCGTGCCGGGGTCTGAGTTGAAGGAATACAGCAAGTGCTCAAAACCTAACTGCCCTTTGAAAATATTAGCCAGGTAATACACCACCATGATAAAGTGCCCCAGGTACTTGTTGTTCACCAGCACCTGCACCAGCATGGCCAGCACACTCATCAGCAGAAAATCAATCAACTGCAGCCCGAACAAGCTTTTCACATACAGCCCCAGCTCAAAGTTGAAGTACCCTTTGGCCGCCTGAATCACAATTCCGCAGAGCATGACCACCGCCATCAAAATCACCTGAACCCCCATGAGGGCAATCAACTTAGACGTGAACGGCACCCAGTTGGGAATAGGCAAAGCATCATACAACTGATTCATGCGGGCATCGCGCTCGCGCCACACCAATTCCCCGGAGTAAAACGTGATGATGATGAGCATAAACAGCGCGAACGTGCCGCCCAGCATAGAAACTACTTCTGAGGTAACCGGAAACGTGTTGGTGCCATATAACTTTCCAATCTGCGAACCGGTGGACAACAGAAAAACCAAGCCCGACACCACAATGGCGATGAAGTACACACTGCGCACAATGCCTTTAAACTCCAGTTTGGTCAGTTTCCAGAACTGGGCAAAGCTGCGGGCGAAGGAGAACTCCTGGCTTACTTTGGAAAGCGTTATTCTGGTGGAAGTAGCCGCAATACCCGGCGTTTCTTCCCTACGTAATTTGCGGGCTTTTCCGTCTGAGGCGAAGAAAGAGAAGCTGAACCGCCAGAAACAGAAAACCAGCAAGAGCACCCCAATGCTTCCCCACAGCAAGCGGTTCCACAGCAGGTGCTGACTGAATGGCAACAGCAACGTGTTCTGCTCGGCGGCTGTCCAGTAGCGGGTAGTCAGGTGCACGGCCGTGGCTCCAAACGGGTCTACCAGATTAGAGATAGTTTCATTGTCCAAATCGGCGGTAAGGGAACTTGCCACTCCGTAGAGCACTAACACCAGCACACTGCCAATGTATACGGCCAGCATGTTGCGGGTAAGCGTCCCCAACGCGAAGAAGATAGCCCCGGTAAACAACAGGTTCGGGATAACGATGACCAGGTACGGCTGCACGTAATGCATCAGGTTGAAAGGTCCAAACTTAGACGCTTCCACTCCTGGGAACAGCGGCGCGATGGCCGAGGCAAAGAGGTACCCAAATGCGATACCCGAAAACACCAACAAGGTCACTACAAACGAACCCCAGAAACGCCCGCCCAGATAACTCCACTTAGAGATAGGCGTGGTAAAGAACAGGGAATGGGTTTTGTGCTCAAAATCACGGTACACGGGGTTGCCCATCATGGCCGAGGTCACCAGCACGCCAAACCAACTCAGGATGGTAATCACAAAGTTAATCTGGTACGGTGCATTGGCTTTGAGCGAAGCGCCGCTACCGCCGCCAATAATGACCGTTCCGCCAAACACGCCGCTCACGCCAAACACGCACAGCAGCGCCATGAAAAAGAAAATGAAAAAGTAGATATAGGTAGCCGGCCGCTTCAGGCGGTATTTCAGCTCAAACAGAAAAATATTCAGGAACATAGCAAAGTCGTTTTAGGTCTGATTTTAGAGAAATAGGAGTAAAACAAACTATGCAATGACTTCTTCGGGCTGCGGCTGTCTGGCAACCCCACTAATGGTAGCGAAGTACACGTCTTCCAAATCTGGCTGCACTGGCTCAAACTCCAACCCCGGACGGGCGTTGGCGTACACGTGAATGATGGTTTTACCAGCGAACAGACGGGAGGAAATCACCGCGTGTTCAGCTTGGTGCTGCGCCAATTCTTCTTTTTTGATGAATTTCCGCCAGATCAGGCCGTTCATCTGGTCAATGGCCTGCAGCGGCTCGCCGGTGGCCAAGACTTCGCCTTTGTTGATGATGGCCATGTTCCGGCACAAGTCACTCACGTCATCTACTATGTGGGTAGACAGAATCACAATGATATTCTCGCCAATCTCGCTCAGCAGGTTATGGAACCGGTTCCGCTCTGCGGGGTCCAGGCCAGCGGTGGGCTCATCCACGATAATGATTTTCGGGTTTCCTAGTAAGGCCTGTGCAATCCCGAAGCGTTGTTTCATGCCGCCGGAGTAGCCGCCCAGGTTCTTCTTGCGCACTTCATAGAGGTTGGTCTGTTGCAGCAGCGAAGCCACCGTTTCTTTCCGCTCTTTGCTGTTATGGATGCCTTTGAGCACCGCAAAATGGTCCAGCAATTCCTCGGCACTCACCTTGGGGTAAACCCCGAATTCCTGCGGCAGGTAACCCAAGGACTTCCGCATTTCGTCTTTCTCCCGGAACACGTCCAAGTTCCCTAACCTGATGTTGCCGCTGTCGGCCTCCTGCAAGGTGGCAATGGTGCGCATGAGCGATGATTTTCCGGCCCCGTTTGGCCCTAACAGCCCGAACATGCCCGTCGGGATGGTCAGGTTTACATTCTTGAGCGCCTGCACGCCATTGGGGTACGTTTTGGAAAGGTTCTGAATGATGAGTTCCATGAAGAGTTTGGGTTTAGTTTGTAGACAGAGTGATTGATTTCTAGAAGATTAGTAGAAACAACAGACCATAAATTACAGAAACACCGCAGAAAAGCCTATTTCTTTTCAGGACAGTTCTAAACCTGCTTTTCTGAAAACAGCACCTAAACCACAAGCCTACTCCACGCCTTCCCAATGGCACTAAAAAGCCGATGCCCTGTCTCTAAAAGAAACAGGGCATCGGCTTTAGAAAAACTATGATAACTCTACCTACACGTAACGGAGCACTTGCTCCTGGAAGGCACGTTTCAGGTAGGAGCCTTTGAAATTCTCAACCGGCTGTACTTTGGCTATGGCCGGCAGCACGGCTGGGTCGCCGGTGATATAGGTAAGCACCAGGTCGAAAACATGGTGCATTTCAATGCGGTTGTTAGCGCCGTCGCAGATAGGGAAGAAATTCTCGAAAGAGACTTCGCCGGTCTCAGGCAAAAGGTTGTATTTGGAAAGCACGGATTTCACGATAGACTGGCCTCTGGCGGGCTTTGGCGTTTTCACAATGCTCTGCCCCATAATGAATTTACCGTGTAGAAAGTGTAGGCACTGCGTTATTTTAGCAGACCCTACGTAAGAAAAGTAGAAGAGCACCTCATGGCCCACCACATCCAAGTCCTGGTTTACGTGGAATTCGGGCTTTCCTAACAGCTGCTTCGCCTGGCGGATAGTCGCCCCAAAAGCCAAGCCTCTAAAGGTAACTTCCTGCTGCGTATTGGTTTGAAGATTCTTAGGCGCAGATAACACGTTGCGCATGCTGGCCACGGTACGCACATAATTCACTCTATCAAAATAGTCCTCTTTCGTTTGACCTCCCACATCCAGCCTGTTTTTAGACTTTCTTAATACCAACGTTTTCCAAACAGAAGTAAACATCATCAACAAGATTTAATAATATAGCTTTAATTTCCTGATTTAGCCATTTTTTTTGATAAGACAAGTTCTTGTTTCACTCCCGCTTCCCTTATCAACTTAGATTTTACTTACGCTATTTACAGACTATCTACAGCTACTCAAAGCACTTCTTAGAAGAATATAACAACTTCCTTATTCTAGCTAAAACTTAATTTCACCAACAGAGTAGCGTTCAATCCCATTCCCATTTAGATACTATTTAGCTAAGAGTAGCTATTTTCAGAACTCCCCATTCTCTAAGTTAACATCAGAATAATAGAGGCAGAAAATCAACTCTTAACAAAAAAGCAGCCCTGAAACGGAGACGTCTCAGGGCTGCTACTGCTATTATCTTTTGGTTAAACCGATTATCCGGCGCGGCGTTTTTCATCCTCGGCCCCGCCGGTGCGGCGGCGGGCTGGAGCCACTTGGTTTTTCCCGAACCGGTAAGTAAAGCTGATAGTAGCCACTCTGGTATCTCGGCGCTGGTAGAACCGCTCAAAGTACGAGGATAGCTCTGTGGTGGCCCTTACTTTGTTGGAGTAGAACACATCGGTTACGTTCAGTTTTATGTCGGCTTTTTTGTCCCAGAGTTGTTTTTGCACCCCCACAGAAAGGTGTTTGATGGGCCGGATATCCAGGAACGCATAAATCTCCCGGGATTGATACACGCCAATTACCTCGGCAGACCAGTTCCGTGGTAAGGTGAATACGTTATTTGAGTTGAGGTTGACTGTAGGCCTTCCGTTGCGCAAGTTGGTGCCCACCAGATTACCCTGATACAACCCGTAATAGAATTCAATGTTATTGGTACTGGTAAACCATCGGGCCACTGAAACCGGCACGGAGAAGCTGGCGCCATAGTAATGGAACCTGGCCAGGTTTCTGTCTTGCTGGATCACCACCGGAATCTGTTCCAGATCGGTCTGGGGCTCGGGGGACAGCACCGAGATGATGACGTCTGAGGTATGGCTGTAGCTGAGTTTGGTCACATACTTATCTTTGAAGGTATGGGTGAACTCAAACGCATAGGTGGTTTGCGGCAACAGGAACGGGTTACCCGCCGACTTGGTGCTGGGGTCTATGAAGTACACAAACGGGTTCAACTGATTATAAGTAGGTCGGTCAATGCGACGGCTCACCGAGAGGCCAAGGTCATGTGTTTTACTCACCGTGTACCCAAAGAAGGCACTAGGGAAAAGCTGCGTGTAGTTACGGTCAAAGGACCGCTCTCCTTCTACCTGCGCATACTCAGCCACCTGCTCGCCTTTGGCAATGGTGTTTTCTAACCTCAGGCCCAACTGCAGGCTTGTCTTCGCCCATTTCTTGTTCACGTTGAGGTAAGCCGCATTGATGTTCTCGCGGTAGATGAAGTGGTTGCTGCGGTTCGTGTCCAGGGTATTGCGGCTACTGGTGCGGTCATAGAACCTGAGGTCATTGTCTGCGTCCACCAGGCTGCTTTTGAGACCGGCCTCCAGTTTGGCGGATATGGCTTTTAAGGGCTGGGAATAATCTACCTTTACAGATTTAATGGTCAGCTTTCCGTCAAGGTCGCCGTACAGGAGAGAGTCTGGCATGGGCTTCTCGGTGTCAAAGTACCGGGTAATGAAGTTCTGCACATCCCCGGACTGGAACGCGGCGTAGTCCACATCGGCGGAGATTTCCCGACCCGTGCTGTCTATGCTGTGCTTCAGGTTGAGGTTCAAAGCCTGGGAATTCCGGTTGGTTCCGCTGATGGCATCGGTGGTGGTGTATTTGTCGTACTGGCGTTGGCTGTCGTAGAAAAAGGATTGGTTGGCTGTTGCCCGGTTCACATCGGCGAAAACGCCGTTGGCTACCAACCCCACTATGGTTTTGGGCGACAAATTCCAGTCAAACCCGAAACGCCCGTTGTGGGTGTTGATCTGGTGGGAGAAATTGTTGTTTTGCTCGTTGATACCCTGCAGGCTACGGGATTCGTTCCGGTTGAAGAACTCGCGGTACATATCCAGCTTGCTGAAGTCTTTGCGGTGCACGTAGTTGTAAGAGCCAAACACGTTGATTTTTCCGTTTCGGTGGTTTAGTTGCAGGCCCTGGTTAGACTTGAAGCGTTTCCCCTGCCCAAAGGACGAGGTAATGCTGCCGTTGGTGCCCACCCGGTCATCTTTCTTCAGTTTAATGTCAATGATGCCGGCATTTCCGGCCGCGTCGTATTTCGCCGATGGGTTGGTGATCAGGTCAATCTTGGACACCTCGTTGGCGTTGAGGCCCCGCAGCATGGTTGCCAGTTCGGTGCCGGACATGGGCACCCGTTTGCCGTTGATCATCACCATCACGCCTGTCTTGCCGCGCATGCTCAGGTTATCGTTCTGGTCTATCCGCACGCCGGGCGCTTTCTCCAGCACCTCCAGCACGTTACTGCCCGCCGCCGAGATGCTGTTCTCCACGTTGAGCACCGTTTTGTCAAAATGCTGCTCCACAAACGGCTTCTGCGCCTCTATCTTCACCTCTTTCAAGGCCACTGCCCGCTCTGCCAAGGACACCACCCCCAGGTCTGTATTCTTCTGCAGGTGAATGGGCCCTGAGGTATACAGCGCGTAGTCATAGTGCAGCACCATGAGTTTGTAATTCCCGGCAGGGATGTTGCTGAACAGGAAAGCGCCGTTGGCATCAGACACTTCCACCTTCACCAACACTTGGCTGGAGTCCTTCACCAATTGAAGGTTGGCGGCCACCAAAGCCTCTCCTTTCGGGCTTTTGACCGTTCCCTTGAGGTCAAACTTGTTCTGCGCCTGGCTCAGGAAAGCGCAACACATCAGGAGAAGCGTAAACAGAGCGAATTTCTTTTTCATAGACATGGCAAGGTATATGGAAGATGAGGAAATATCGGGTTTCGAGCGCAGCAGTTCCTAAAAGACAAACAAACTCCTGACTGGCTGCACGTACTCGTTAGAAAATACCTTCCAACTCTCGTGCCACTCACTATTACACCTGTTTATCAGCCATTTACCATAATTCCAGCATAAACTACTGTTCAGAAGTGGACAGAAAATTTCCAATTCCGAACAGTGTTCCTCGTTGTTATCCATACTTGCTATTTAAGAGCCGCTTTTGCCGAAACTGGCCTAAAACGTCTTTCGGCAACTAGCGAAACAATCGTTACCTTTACGGCTTCGTTTCTAAAGAACAAATACAATGCTTCGTTCACACACCTGCGGCGAATTGCGCCTCGAAAATGTTGGTCAGGAAGTGACCCTGACCGGTTGGGTACAGAAATCACGCGACAAAGGCGGTATGCTTTGGGTTGACTTGCGCGACCGTTACGGCATCACGCAGTTGAGCCTGGAGGAAGGTGTTTCTGATCCGCAGGCTTTGACGCTGGCCCGCAGTCTGGGCCGCGAGTTCGTGATCAAGGCCATCGGCACCGTGATTGAGCGCGTGTCTAAAAACGACAAAATCGCCACCGGCGACATTGAGATAAAAGTAACCGCGCTGGAAGTCCTGAACCCTGCCAAACTGCCTCCGTTCCTGATTGAGGACGAGACTGACGGCGGCGACGACCTGCGCATGAAGTACCGTTACCTGGATTTGCGCCGCTCGCCGGTACGCAAGAGCTTAGAGTTGCGTCACCGCATGGCCCAGCAAACCCGCTCGTACCTGGACGGGCAAGGCTTTATTGAGGTAGAAACCCCAGTGTTGATTAAATCTACCCCCGAAGGTGCCCGTGACTTTGTGGTACCTAGCCGCATGAACCCTGGTGAATTCTACGCCTTACCACAATCGCCACAGACGTTCAAGCAGTTGTTGATGGTATCGGGCTTTGACAAGTATTTCCAGATTGTGAAATGCTTTAGAGACGAGGACCTGCGCGCCGACCGCCAACCGGAGTTTACCCAGATTGACTGCGAGCTTTCCTTCGTGACCCAGGAAGACATCCTGAACACGTTTGAAGGCTTGGTGAAGCACCTGTTCCGTACCGTAAAAGGTATTGAGCTAGCAGATTTCCCTCGCATGACCTACGCCGAAGCCATGCGTCTCTACGGCTCAGACAAACCAGACACCCGTTTCGGAATGCAGTTTGTGGAACTGAACGACGTGGTGAAAAACAAAGGCTTCAAAGTATTTGATGATGCCGAGTTGGTGGTGGGCATCAACGCCAGCGGCAGCGCTTTCTACACCCGTAAGCAGATAGATGAGTTAACTGATTTCGTGAAGCGTCCGCAGGTAGGTGCTACCGGTTTGGTGTACGCCCGCGTGCAGGAAGACGGCAGCGTGAAGTCAAGTGTAGACAAGTTTTACTCGCCGGAAGATCTGCAGCAATGGGCCCAGGCCTTCAACGCCCAACCCGGCGACTTGCTGTTGGTATTAGCTGGCGGAGCCGATAAAACAAGAAAAGCTTTGAATGAGCTTCGTCTGGAAATGGGAACCCGTTTAGGCATGCGCGACAAAGACACGTTCTCCACCCTGTGGGTGCTGGACTTCCCGCTCCTGGAGTGGGATGAGGAAAGCGGCCGCTACCACGCCATGCACCACCCGTTCACCTCGCCCAAACCTGAGGACATGGACCTGATTGATACCAATCCGGGTGCCGTACGCGCCAACGCCTATGACATGGTCATTAACGGCGTGGAAGTAGGTGGCGGTTCTATCCGTATTCATGACCGTGCTGTGCAGTCCCGCATGTTTGATTTGCTAGGCTTTACGCCTGAAGAAGCACAAGCGCAGTTCGGCTTCCTGTTGGATGCTTTTGAATACGGTGCCCCTCCACACGGCGGTATCGCCTTCGGGTTTGACCGTCTGTGCTCGTTGTTTGGCGGCGCTGATTCCATCCGGGACTTCATCGCCTTCCCTAAAAACAACTCCGGCCGTGACGTCATGATTGATGCTCCTTCTCCTATTGCTCAAACGCAGTTGGATGAGTTGCAGATTGACACTCGGTTGAAAGGATAATTGCTGATAGTTTATTGCTGATGGCTATAGAAAGCCGGTGAGGTCCTAGAGACTTCACCGGCTTTTTCGTTTTTAAGCTGTTTTGTGGAGAGTAGGCCAGAAACGTAGCGTCGTTACCCTGTAACGACGTGGCTCTACGCAGCAATACCATTCCAACCCGTTAAGAACCTTCTTCAGCAATGTTGTTTTAAGTATAGGTCAGAGGCGAATCATGGGTTATTGTTCCATGGAAACACGTCGTTACAGGGTAACGACGCTACATTCCTGTTTTCGGCTTTTTTCGTTAAAACAGCCTTAAAGCGCTTTCCTAATCTTTTCTGCCGTTCACACCGGCCTTTTACCGCTCATCATATTTCACTTCGCACACCGGCCTTCATACTGCACCTTTGTTTCAATCAATCACAGAAACAGCTAAACCTCATAAAGCCATGAAAGCAAGAATTACTTCTATCCTTGTTCTATTCTTATTCCTCGCCATTCAAGTGCAGGCTAAAACGCCATCATTCAAAGTTGTGAAAGCGGGGAAAGGGCCCGCAATGATTTTGATTCCGGGTCTGAATTCGGCGGGGGAAGTGTGGGACGAGACGGTGGCGCATTATCAGAAGAACTACACCTGCTATGTCTTGACCTTGCCAGGCTTCGCGGAGCAGCCAGCGGTGAAAACAGACCACTTCCTGAACAGCGTGCGAGACGAGATTATCGCCTATGTACAGGAAAACAAACTGAAAAAACCGGTACTGGTGGGGCATAGCCTGGGCGGCTACATGGCGTTGGCGTTGAACGTGAAAGCGCCTGAATTATTTGGGAAGACGGTGGTGGTAGATGGCTTGCCTTTCATTGGGGCCGTTCAGAATCCTACCGCCACGGTAGAAACCATCAAACCGATGGCCGAGCAGATGAAGAAATCCATGGGCAAGCTTAGCCCAGAGTTGCAGCAACTGATGGAAGCCAGCTACGGCGTCTCTATGGCCACTGACTCCGCGCACATCAGGAAGATTATTGAATGGGGCAGAAAGTCAGATTACCACACCACCAGCCAAGCCATGTACGAGATGTACCTTTCTGATCTTCGCGCAGACATCGTGGCTATCAAAGCGCCGGTGCTGGTGCTTGGGGCATGGTCTGGATACAAAAATTACGGCGTCACCAAAGACATCACCACCAACATGTATAAAGCACAATTCGCTAACTTGCCTACGGCTGAAATAAAAGTAGCAGACACGGCCAAGCATTTCATCATGTATGACGAGCCCACCTGGATGTTCGCGCAGATGGACGCTTTCCTGAAGAACTAATTGAACACGCCACGCATGACCACTTCCCGTCAGCAAAAATGGTATTGGGTCTGCCAAGCAATTGGTTGGACCTTTTACCTTTGTATAGGGCTCCTGATGAGCTTCCTGTTCTTCAAGAAGCAGCAGGGCATGTATGCGGTGCAGTTTGTGGGCACGGGCATTTTCTTTGCCCTCACGCACCTGCAACGCCACCTAAGCCACAGATATCGCTGGATAAACCTGCCCGTAGGTAAATTGGCCTTGCTGGTACTGGCCTACAATGCGGTGGCGTCTATTACGTGTCAGTTGCTGGTGTGCCTCTTCATGCTGAGCATTGGCATGTTCACGCTAAAGGAATTCAGCTTCGGGTATCTGGTCATGTACTCGGCGAACGGTCTGGTGATTCTTAGTTTCTGGTCTACCATTTACTTTGCGTTCCAGGCCATTCAGCGCTGGAGGGAGAAGGAAGTAGAAGCTTGGAAACTGCAACTGTCCTTGAAAGAGGCCGAATTGCAGGCTATCCGGTCGCAGCTGAACCCGCACTTCCTCTTTAACAGCCTCAACAACATCCGGTCTCTGGTGCTGGTAGACCAGAACAAGGCGCGCGAGATGATTACCCGGCTTTCGGCCATGATGCGTTATGTGATTGGCTACAACCGCAATAATCTGGTGAGCGTGGCGGAGGAGTTGGATTTCCTGGATAATTACGTGGCGCTGGAGAAGATTCACTTTGAGGACAAGCTCGATTTTTCCTCGCAAGTGGAGGCATCAGTTAGAAATGCAGCCATTCCGCCACTGGGCATCCAGTTGCTGGTGGAGAACGCCATCAAACACGGCATCGGGAATCAAGCCAAAGGCGGAAAGATTCAGCTTTCCCTCCATCGGCAGAATGGCCACTTACGGGTACAGGTAGAGAATACCGGCATCCTGGACGCGTCCTCTGCTTCCAAAGGCATTGGCCTGCAACGGCTGTTAGAACGCGTGGCGCATTCCTTGGACCAACCCGGCACCTTTGCCCTCACTCAAACAAGCGACAACAGCGTGACCGCCACGCTCACCCTTCCTTGGAAAGACTATGAAAATCTGCATCGTTGAAGACTCTCGGCTGGCCCGCCTGGAACTGAAGCACCTCCTAGCCAAATTCCCTGCCCTGGAGTTAGTGGGTGAAGCCGAAAACGCCGAAGAAGGCATTGAATTGATTGAGTCCCTTCGGCCCGATTTACTGTTCCTAGACATCCATTTGCCCCAGAAAAACGGCTTTGAACTGCTGGCAGCGCTGGAGTACACGCCGCAAGTCATCTTCACCACCGCTTACGACCAATACGCCCTCAAAGCCTTCGAACGCAATGCGCTGGATTACCTCATGAAACCCATTGAGGAAAGTCGCCTACGCCAAGCCGTGGAGAAAGCGATAGTAAAGCACGAGTCAACTAAACCCGCCGCTCCTACTTCCCTGCTGAAGGAAGAAGACCGGGTGTTTGTCAAGGACGGAGAGCGCTGCTGGTTTGTGGCCTTGAAGCAGGTACGCATGATGGAGTCTAACGGCAATTACGCCTTTCTGTACTTTGATAACGAGCGCCCCTGCATTCTCAAAACCCTGAACTACCTGGAAAGCCGCTTAGACCCGAAGGTGTTTTTTAGAGCCAACCGCCAGCAGATCATCAACCTCAATTTCATTGAGCAGATAAACCCGTGGTTCAGCGGCAGCATCAAGATCCAGTTGAAGGGCGGCGAGGAAGTGGAAGTTTCGCGCCGGCAGACGCAGGTGTTTAAAGAATTGATGAGTTTGTAACTTCTATGTGTTTCGGACTTGTTTTCTAAAAACAACCTAAAAGACCCATAAAGCAGAAGAGGCACTCCATGGAGTGCCTCTTCTGCTTTAAAAATAGATAACTTAAAGCTTAAAGCAAGTCGTTGAACAAGCTAGGTACAACGCCCATCAGCACAGTTAACACCACTAGGGAAATCAAGGTGAAAGTAGCCAAAGGGTCTACGGCGATGCGCGTTCCTTCTGCGTCTCTCATGTACATGGCGATGATGACTCTGAAGTAGTAGTAGATACCCACGGCAGACATCAGCACGGCTACGATAATCAGCCAGACCATGTCTTGCTCCAAGGCAGCCGAGAACAGGAACACCTTCCCGAAGAAACCTCCGGTTAACGGAATACCGGCCAAAGACAGCATGGCAACGGTCATTACAAACGCCAGCAGCGGATTGGTTTTGCCTAAGCCATTGAAGGCAGAATACTCATCTGAGCCACGCTCATCAGCTACGTACTTCAACACGCCAAAGGCAGCAATGGTAGCTACGGCATACGCAAGAGAGTAGAACAAAATGGCGTTCTCAGAGCGGTCGTTGAAGGAAGTCAAGGCAATCATCAGGTAACCGGCGTGCGAGATACTGGAGTAGGCCAGCATCCGTTTCATGCTGTTTTGTGCTACCGCTCCAATGTTACCAATCAACAAAGTCAGAACGGTGATGGCTACTACGGTTGGGAACCACTGGTCATACACGCCTCCAAAGGCGGCAGACATCAATTTGTAGAAAGCTGCAATACCCGCAGTCTTCACTACGGTAGACATGTAGCTGGTGAAAACGGTGGGCGTTCCTTCGTACACGTCTGGGGTCCAGAAGTGGAAAGGCGCGGCGCCAATCTTAAAGGTTACGCCAATTAGTACCAGCAATAAGCCCATCAACAGCAACGGTGCGGTGGCAGGGTCCATGTTGGTAGCAGCAGCGGCAATGTCAGTCAAGTAGAAGGCGCCGGTAGCTCCGTATAGTAAAGCAATTCCGAATAAGATGATGCCAGTGAAGAACGACCCCATCAGGAAGTACTTCATGGAGGCCTCGTTAGACAGGATGTTGCGCTTGTCAGAACCGGCAATGATGTACATACTGATAGACATAATCTCGATGCCCACAAACAATATCAGCAGGTTTTCATACGACACCATCATGATACCGCCCACTAAAGAGAACAGCAACAGCGAGTAGTATTCTGCCAGGTTGGAATCTTCAGCAACCACGTAGCTGCGGGAGAACGGTAGAATGAATAAGGTGGATACCACCATTACCGCGGTAAAGCCTACGGAGAAGTTGTCGGTGGAGAGCATGTTGCTGAAATAGCTTTGCGGCTGGTTCCAGTCAAACATGGTCGCGCCCAGAGACACTGCCAAAAACAGCATCACCACGGGCATGAGCACCTTTTTGGATTTCATGAAACCTACAAAGAGGTTCAGAATACCGAATATGGAGAGTAGAATAATTGAGGTCATGAGCAGGTAATTTCCTGGGTTAAAATAGCGTCAGGGTTAGCGTTTGATCACGTCCAGTAGTTTCAGAACGGCAGGCTCAGAAATCATCAGGAACGTATTTGGGTGCAAGCCAATCCAGAACACCATCACTACCAACGGCACCAATACGGCTTTCTCGTTGAAGGTCAAATCCGTGAAGCCTTGGGTGATTTCGTTCTTTTCGCCAAACATCACGCGCTGGAACATGCGTAACATGTACACGGCTCCCAGAATAATGGTCAGACCGGCAACGGCGCCCATCCAACTGTTGTATTGGTACACACCCATCAACAACAGGAATTCGCCCACGAACCCATTGGTCAATGGTAAGGCCACCATACCTAGCAACAATACCAGGAAAGTAACCGATAAGAAAGGCGTGTTTTGCGTGATGCCGCCCAAGGCTGCAATCTCGCGGGTACCGGTACGGCTCTGGATGATGTCAATGATAAAGAACATACCCACTACGTTCACCCCGTGGCTCAGCATCTGAATCATGGCTCCCTGTAATCCGTGATGGTTCAGAGTGAACAAACCAGCGGCAATCAGGCCCACGTGCGAGATGGAAGAAAACGCCACCAGACGCTTCATGTCCTGCTGACGAATGGCAATGACAGCACCGTAGATAATCCCGATGATGGCTAATACCAACGCCACATTTGCCCACAGGCTTACACCTAACGGAACCACCGGCAATAACCAACGTAATGCGCCGTAAATACCCATTTTCAGCATAATACCAGATAAAAGCATGGTACCGGCAGCCGGAGCCGTGGTGTAGGTATCAGGTTGCCACGTATGGAACGGGAACACTGGCATTTTAATGGCAAAAGCAATGAACAGGAACCAGAACAACCAGCTTTGGGTACCGGCATCCAGTACCAATTGGTAGAAAGCAACCTCTTCAGAACTGTGTGTGCCCGGGGTCTGGAAATACAGGTACACAAACGCGGCCAGCATGAACAAAGACCCGAAAACGGTGTAAATAAAGAACTTGAACGTAACACGCACCCGGTTCTCACCACCCCAAATTCCGGCAATGAAATAGATAGGAATAAGCGCTACTTCCCAGAAGAAGTAGAACACAAACGCATCCAACGCGGTGAATACCCCCAGCAAACCCGTTTGCATGAACAGGATGAGCGCGTAGAAAGAAGAAGGCTTCTCGTAAGTGTGCTTGGCCGTAGATAAGATAATTAACGGAACCAGGAACACGGTCAACAATACCATGAGTAAGCTGATGCCGTCAATGCCTACCTTGAACATGATGCCAGCATTGGCAATCCAGGGTTCATTGAGCAGGAATTGGGTACTTCCGTTCGGGACGAAGTTAATCCAGGCCCATACGCCCAGGACCAGTTCCACCAAGGCAGCCCCAAAAGCGACTTTCCGAGCGCTGTCCCCTTTTACCAACAGTACCAGCAGTGCGGCCAACGCGGGCCATAAGATTATTAAAGCGGTTAACATGTTTGGCAGAATCAGAAAATAAAGTTCAGCAATAAGATTAACGTGATGCCCAGCACCATCAGGAGCAGGTAAGAACCGGTAGCACCGCTCTGCACAAAGCGCATCGAGCGACCTCCGCCTAACGTGGCTTTCCCGAACCCGTTCACAATGGGGTCAATGATGCCTTTCTCCACGAAGCGGTACAGCCCGGTAGACAAGCCCATCACTGGTTTCACAAACAGCCAGTTGTAGAGTTCATCCACGTAGTATTTGTTATACACCAGTTTGTGCAGCGGCGACAAAGCAGCGCCTTCCTCGGCGGGAACCGTTCTTTTCTTGCCGTAGATGAAGTAGGCCATAATAATAGCTACTACAGCCACCAACACAGATACCGCCATTAAGATGTACTCCATTTCGTGCGACAGGTGATTCTCAGCAAAAGCACTTGGCACAGCTCTTCTGGCCAGTTCATACACCGGCGACAAGAAGTTGCCCAACATGTGGTTTTCGCTAAATACCGCTGGCAAGCCCATGAACCCACCAATAGTGGAAAGGATGGCCAGGATAATCAATGGAATGGTCATCACGGCCGGAGACTCATGTAGGTGATGGCGCTGCTCCTCAGTTCCCCGGAAGTTTCCGTAGAATGCCAGGTACAACAGCCGGAACATGTAGAACGCGGTCATGAACGACGTCAACACCCCGAAGCCCCACATTACTTTGCTATGCACAAACACGTGGGCTAGCAACTCGTCTTTAGAGAAGAAACCGGCAAACGGCGGAATACCAGAGATCGCCAGCGTTCCGATTAAGAAGGTGATAAACGTAATCGGCAAAGCTTTCTTCAAACCACCCATTTTGCGCAAATCCTGTTCACCGCTCATGGCGTGAATCACGCTACCCGCACCCAAGAAGAGAAGGGCTTTGAAGAAGGCGTGCGTTAACACATGGAACAACGAAGAAGAATACGCCATTACGCCCAACGCCAGGAACATATAACCTAACTGGCTCACGGTTGAGTACGCCAATACTTTTTTGATGTCGTTTTGGAAAAGACCGATGGTAGCGGCGAACAAAGCCGTAGCTAGACCAACAATAGCCACAATCTCCAGGGTATCTGGTGCCAGCGTGTAGAGCACGTTGGAACGGATGACCATGTAAATACCGGCGGTCACCATGGTAGCCGCGTGAATCAAAGCAGAAACCGGGGTTGGACCGGCCATCGCGTCTGGTAACCAGGTGTAGAGCGGCAACTGTGCCGATTTACCCATGGCTCCTACAAACAGCAACAAGGTAATGGCAATTACTACACCGTCGTTCACTTCGCTCAGTTGGGAAGCTTGGTTGAACACCTCGCCGTACACCACGCTGCCGTAGGTTTGGAAAATAAGAAAGATGCCTAATAAGAAGCCTAAGTCCCCGATGCGGTTGATGATAAAGGCTTTTTTAGCAGCGTTGTTGTACGGAGTGACTTTGTTCCAGAACCCGATGAGCAGGTACGAGCAAAGCCCTACGCCTTCCCAACCCACGAACATCATCACGTAGTTAGACCCCATCACCAACAGGAGCATGGAGAACACGAACAAGTTCAGGAAAGAGAAGAATTTACCGAAGTTCTCGTCATGGCTCATGTAGCCCGCCGAGTAAATGTGAATCACCGACCCCACACCCGTAACCAACAGCAGCATAATCAGCGACAATTGGTCAATCTGAAACGAGAACGGAATGCGCAGGGCACCTACGTGAATCCAGTTGAAGATATCTGTGGTGTACGGACGGTTTCCGTAGCCTTCAAACCCGAAGAACAGGTACAGTGACAGCAGGAATGAACCTATCACGGTGGCACAACCCACCAGTCCCGCCAGCCCTTTCGGCAATTTCCGGTTACCCAAACCGTTAATCAGAAACCCGATTAGCGGCAGGAGCGGAATCAGCAAACACACCCAGGTCATCTCAGCGTTGTTTGCCGGCAAAATAAATTCTTGCATTTGTTAAAACGTAAATGGAACGGTATTCTTTAGAGATTCAGTAGAGCAGGAAACCCGCTTTACCATTTCAATTTGTTCAGGATGTTGATGTCTGTGGAGCGTACGTTCCGGTAAATCATCACGATAATGGCCAAGCCCACGGCCACCTCAGCGGCAGCCACCGCCATGATGAAAAACACGAAAATCTGCCCGTTGGGGTCTGAGCGATAAGACGAGAAAGCCGTCAGCAACAGGTTCACAGAGTTCAGCATTAACTCTATGCACATGAAAATAATAATGGCGTTGCGGCGGGTGAGAACCCCAATAATCCCGATACAGAAAAGAGCGGTGCTGAAATACAGGTAATAGTTCAGCGGGATGGTCCTTATGACCTCAGGAATATCATTCATGATAAATACGTTGGTGAAATAAGCGTTGGACGCGCTTGACAACAGTGCCCAAAGTTATTCCCATTTTTTGGTAAAACCATATGAAAAGCCACCCTCAACCAGGCAGCCTGTATTCTTCTTGTGGCGTTTCAGGGCTATTTTAGAGAAAAAGCCTCTGAAACGATTAACTTCTTGCCAAAGCTGCAATTTTAATTTCGGCCGGTTTTCAAGAAATCGGCCTTAAAACGACTTGCGGCAGCGGCAATAAAAAAGGACAACGTGGATAGCTGTCCTTTTTCAGCCTCTTGAAAGAGACTTAGAATCTATTTTGCTCGCCCGGCTCGCGCTTGCCTAGCATCACGGCACCAGCCATAGCCGCCAGGAACAGAACCGATGCTAACTCAAACGGCAACAGGTAATCTCTGAAAAGCACTTTCCCCAGGTTCTCCACCATCCCAATCTGCGAGTCAAACACAGCGGTAGTAGTCATTTGGGTGTTCACGTCCTTCAACGCAGCAATCATTACCACAAACAAGATACCACCGGCAATGGCCGCGGCAATCTTGCTCAGCAAAGGCTTGTGTTGTTCGGTGTCTTCGCGCATATTCAGGAACATGATCACGAAGAGGAACAACACCATGATGGCGCCCATGTACACAATGAAGTTTACCGCCGCCAGAAACTGGGCATTCAACAGAATGTAGTGTCCGGTTAAGGCAAAGAATGTCAAAATCATGAACAGAACGCTGTACACCGGGTTTTTGGAAGCAACTACCCCAATGGCCGCGAACAGCGTTAAGAAAGTGAGAAAGTAAAAGAAATTACCCGTCATAGTTTTGGATGATATGCGCTTGTTATCGGCGGATTATTGGTTTTGAATAGGCATGGGCTCTACCAGACGGTCTTTGCCGTAGATGAACTCATCGCGCTCGTAGCGGGCCGGAGCCACTTTGTCGTTCTGCAGGAAGATGGCCGCTTTAGGGCAGGCTTCTTCACACAGACCGCAGAAAATGCAACGCAACATGTTAATCTCGTAGCTGATGGCATATTTCTCTTCGCGGTACAGATGCTCCTCCCCCCGCTTGCGCTCACCAGAAACCATGGTAATGGCCTCGGCCGGACAAGCCACTGCGCACAGACCACAGGCCGTGCAACGCTCTCTGCCTTTCTCGTCACGCTTTAACACGTGCAAACCACGCCACACCGCACTCATCGGGCGGGTTTCCTCGGGGTATTTAATGGTAGCTTTCTTCTTGAAGAAGTGACGCATGGTGATAGACAAGCCCTGGAAAATTGCCGGGAGATACATTCTCTCGGAAAAATTCATGGGTTTCTTCTCCAGCTTTTTCGCTCTATTACTAAGTGATTGCATGTCTCTTATAAACTTTAAATGATTGGAAGAAGAGCTTAAACTCCTCTTCTACTCATACTGTCTTTAGAACAACTCTGCCTTTAACAGAATGGCTCCGCCGGTCACGATTACGTTCAGGATAGACAACGGAATCAAGATTTTCCAGCCTAGGTTCATCAACTGGTCATAGCGGAAACGCGGCAAAGTCCAGCGTACCCACATGAAGAAGAAGATGAAGAAGAAAATTTTAGCGAACAATACCACCGTTCCCAGGATGGTCACCACGTTGTGCGGCAAGCCTAGCTGGTTCATGAACGGAAAGTTGTAACCGCCAAAGTAAAGGGTCGCCATTACCGCCGAGGCCACGAAGATGTTCACGTACTCTGCGAACAGGTACAAGCCCATGCCCATAGAGCTATACTCGGTGTGGTATCCACCAACCAATTCGGTTTCGCACTCAGGTAAGTCAAAAGGAACCCGGTTGGTCTCAGCGAAGGCACAGATGATAAAAATCAAGAAGCCTACCGGCTGATAGAAGATGTTCCAGTTCAAACCAGATACGCCAAACAGCTCCTGGCCTTGCTGGGCGGCAATGTCACGCATAGAAAGCGTACCCGTTACCAGTAATAAGGCAATGATGGACATCCCCATCGCCAGCTCGTAGCTGATGTTCTGGGAAGCCGCCCGTATAGCGCCTAACAGGGAAAACTTGTTGTTAGAAGCCCAGCCTCCAATCATGATGCCGTAAACGCCCAAAGCTACAATGCCAAATACGTACAGAATCCCGATGTTCACCTCAATAGCTTGTAAGTGAATGGCTTCACCACCAATGATTAAGGTACCACCAAACGGAATGACCGCACTGGACATACAAGCCGTTAACATCGCCAGCGAAGGACCCGCAATGAACAGGAACTTGTTTGCATTGGCCGGAACGAACTCTTCTTTGAAGAACAGTTTCACCGCATCTGCCAAAGGCTGCGCCAGACCAAACGGACCCGCACGGTTAGGGCCTACGCGGTCCTGGATGAAAGCAGCCACTTTCCGCTCAGCGTAGGTGGAGTAAGTGGCAATCAGCAACGTAATACCGAATACGGCAAAGATGATGAGCCCTTTGATTAATAAGATGTCTAACTCCATTATACGTGTCTTCCTAGGTTAAAAGGAGTGGATTCTAAGTCTTCTTCGGTTGAGCCTGGCAAGTTCGGAATCACGTTCACGTTCAATACCGGTAACTCGTAGTGGTTGGTTGAAATCACCGACGTACGGGAAATCTTGCGTGGGCCTTCAATGGTCCAGTCGTTCGGGTCTTTCTTGTCGAAACGGCACGTGTTACAGATGAACTCCTGCACCTCGTTGTACTCGTCTTTGCGGGCTGTTACACGTAACACATCGTTTCCGCGCATCCATAGCACCACTTTACCAGAGCAAGTAGGGCAATCACGGTGCGCATCAACTGGTTTGGTGAACCAAACACGGTTTTTGAAGCGGAAGGTCTTGTCGGTTAAGGCTCCTACCGGGCACACATCAATGATGTTACCAGAGAATTCGTTGTCGATTACTTTCTCCACGTAGGTTCCAATCTCAGCGGCATCGCCACGACCCAAAACGCCATGCACACGCTTCTCAGTCAACTGGTCGGCAGTGTACACGCAGCGGTAACACAGGATGCAACGCGTCATGTGCAACTGCACCAACGGCCCGATGTCAATTTTATCAAAAGTGCGGCGCTCTTCTTCGTAACGGGTGCCGGACGTGCCGTGCTCGTAGGCGAAGTTCTGCAAATCACACTCCCCTGCCTGGTCACAGATAGGGCAATCCAGCGGGTGGTTGATTAACAGCATTTCCACTACGCCTTTGCGAGCGGCTAATACATCTGGGTTGGTCGTGTTTTCCACCACCATACCGTCTTGTACAGGGGTAATGCAGCTCGCTACCAATTTAGGCATTGGGCGCGGGTCTTTCGCGGAACCAGCTGCTACCCGAACCATACAGGCGCGGCATTTTCCGCCGGTTCCTTTTAAAGGGGTATAGTAGCACATGGCTGGGGGCACCACCTCGCCGCCGATTTTACGGGCTGCGTTGAGGATGGTAGTTCCTTCTTCTACCTCCACCTCTATGCCATCAAACGTTATTTTTACCATGTTAAATTTATCGTTGATTGCTGATGGTTGATTGTTTTCACCATCCACAATGGACTATTAATTTGATTAATGTTTAGAGCCTCTTTTCTGGAAAACAGTTTCTAAACGACACTCTTATTCTCTTCTTCTATTCAAAAAGCTTCTTAACATTTTCAGTCAAAACAAGCTCTTCTGTTGTATTACTTCTTCCAATCAGCATTTGCCAAAAGGTACTTGGTGGCTGCTCTTCCCTAATGATTTGAAACAGCTGCTGCCCCTTCAACTCCTTCGGAAATAACACTCTTGAATCCCATTGCGTTGAGTTAGCCAAGCTTGTACAAAGTTCACAGCTTAGCTTTTTACTTAACTGTTGCCAAAATCCGGTGTCCTTCACAGCTTCATTTGGAGCTTCATACCATTCATCTTCTTTCTCTGCGAAGACAAAAAAGTAATCATCTAACCAAGGTCCATCTACCGTGGTGTATTCACCAATGACTTTAATCTTATCTATCTCAATCCCCCACTTGTCTGTTGGGGAATGTTCAAATACAAGCTGATTATCATTGATGAAAAGCTCCATGGATTACAAGGGCTAACTCTTTTAAAAAGAACTTAGAAGCGGCTCTTCTAATGATGTGTTTCAGGCCTGCTTTCTTTAAAACAGGCCCAAAACAAATATTTACGCTAATACAGATTCAGATTTGTTGAACACCGCGCCCGGAGCCGTAGCTGCTTGTGGGTGTTTCACGTGCCACTCAAATTCCTCGCGGAAGTGACGAACCGCTGCCGCAACTGGCCAGGCAGCCGCATCACCCAACGGACAGATGGTATTTCCTTCTATCTGCTTGGCAACGCTCACTAATAGGTCGATGTCGTGCATGTGGCCGTGGCCGTGCTCAATGCGGTGCAATACTTTCTCCATCCAACCAGTTCCTTCACGGCATGGGCTACACTGTCCGCAAGACTCGTGGTGATAGAAACGGGCAAGCGTCCAGGTATGGCGCACGATACAAGTCTGGTCATCCATCACGAAAAATCCGCCGGAACCTAACATGGTACCCGTCGCAAAACCTCCGTCAGAAAGCGACTCATAGGTCATCAAGCGGTCTTCACCGTTGGCGGTTTTCAGGATTAACTCCTTAGGCAGAATTGGAACGGAAGAACCTCCGGCAATGACTGCTTTCATGTCACGACCTTTCCAGATACCGCCGCAGTACTCGTCTGAGTAGATGAATTCCTCCACAGGAACACCTAATTCAATCTCGTACACGCCTGGCTTGTTGATGTTACCACCAGCAGAAATCAGTTTGGTACCAGCGCTACGGCCAATCCCGAATTTCGCGTATTCAGCAGCGGTGTTGGTGATTATCCAAGGCACAGTAGCAATAGACTCCACGTTGTTCACCACGGTTGGGCAGCCGTAAAGGCCCCAAACCGCCGGGAACGGAGGCTTGTTACGTGGGTTTCCGCGCTTGCCTTCCAGAGATTCCAGCAAAGCAGTTTCCTCCCCGCAGATGTACGCGCCACCACCTGGGTGCACGTGCAAATCCAAAGAGTAACCGCTTCCTAAGATGTTCTCACCCAGGAAACCGTTGGCATACGCTTCCGCGATGGCTTTCTCCAGAATGCGCAGTACATACAATAACTCACCCCGGATGTAGATATAAGAGGTACGGGCACCCAGCGCGTAGCTTGAGGTAATCATCCCTTCAATCAACAAATGCGGCAGTTTCTCCATCAAATACCGGTCTTTGAAAGTACCCGGCTCTGATTCATCGGCGTTGCAAACCAAGTAGCGCGGCTTGCCTTCTGGCTTGGCCAAAAAGCTCCACTTCATTCCCGTAGGGAATCCGGCACCACCCCGGCCTCTTAAGCCCGAAGCTTTCACTTCTTCCACCACTTCCTCAGGAGACATGGTTTTCAAAGCTTTCTCTACAGAGGCGTAACCGCCGTGCTTGCGATAGACGTCAAAGGTGTGAATGCCTTCAACGTTGATATGTTCAGTTAATAATTTTCTTCCCATGGTTTCCTTACGGTTAAGGCTTTCAGGTCTTCCAGCATCTGGTCAGCGCGGGCAGGGTCCAGGTTTTCATAGAATTGCTCACGCACTTGCAGCATCGGTCCGGTGCCGCAGGATGCCAAACATTCCACTGTTTTAAGGGTGAAGTTACCGTCAGCCGAGGTCTCCCCTACTTTGCAGCCTAGACGGTTCTCCAGATGCTCAATCAGTTGGTCAGAGCCACGCAGCATGCAAGGACCCGTGCGGCATACTTCCAACACGTGCTTGCCTACCGGCTTCAGGTTGAACATGGTGTAAAAGGTAGCAACCTCGTACACTTCAATGGGCTGTATGTTCAGGATTTCGGCCACTTTGTCCATCGCCTCAGGGCTTACCCAACCACCAAACTCCGCTTGCGCGATGTGCAGGATAGGCAAAATAGCGGACTTTTGACGGTCAGCCGGATAATGAGATAAGTAGCGCCGGATTTCGGCCATGGCCCCTTCCGAAAACTGTATTTTGTTTACACTTGCTGTTTGCTCCATGTACTTTTTTGCTCCTAATGCTCTTCTAAGGGAACACTAATCGAGGTTTGTATTTAATGCGGCTATCGCATTTGCGACCACACGTTTAAGTTCAGGCAGGTTACTTTCAATGATTTGCCAAACCAGCCGGTCACTCACTTTGAAGTATTCGTGCACCATCAGATTGCGGAACGCTTTCACATTGCGCCAATCAATGGAGGTATATGCTGCCTTGGTCTCTTCTGAAAGGTGGCCTGCTGCCTCTCCAATTATCTCAAAGCACTTCACACAGGCCAAGACCATCATGCGGTTGCTTGAGAAAGCATCAAAGGTAACACCTTTTGTGAAGGCCTCTATTTCAGAAATAGCATCGGCGATGTGTTGCAGACGCTGAACATCACCCAGCTTACTTCGCATAAATAAGCTTCTTTTCTTTCTCTATGAAAGGCTGCAAATGGCGCGACACTCCGTCTGAGGGCACTACATCTACTTTTCGCTTCAATAACTCCTGTAAATCCTGGTGCATTCCGAAGAACTTGTATCCAATCTCTACAGAGTAATCTAAGTCCACTAATAAATCAATGTCACTGTCAGCATCAGCCTCGCCACGGGCATACGACCCAAACAGGTAGGCATTCAAAACAGGCTGTTCTTTGAAGTACTCCCGAATTTTTTCCAGTTCCTGTTCTGTTAGCTCCACTTTTAGTTATCAGTTTACAGTTTTTAGTTGTCAGTTCTACTTACCTCCACTCACCCCGCATCTGCTTTTGGTATTCTAAAGGCTCAATGGAAATTTTCAGCTTTCCGGCAAACTTCAGTATATTCTTCTTAGGAGTCTTAGTAAAAACCGTTGCAAGCTGTTTTTCTATTTCCTCCTTAGGAGTTCCTTTCTTGATGACAGTCACCATCTCTCAAGTCCTCCAACCTTTAAACGCCTTTCTATTCGCCCACAAGTTCCTTTCAGGATGACAAAATAGAGAAGGAATTTGGTTTTACTTTATTACTAATAACTAAAAACGAACAACTATCACCTACGCCGCTAGGCGTCTAGCTCACCGGCAATCACGTTCATGCTGGACAGGATTACAATTGCATCTGACAACTGCGTGCCCACTACCATTTCTGGATATGCCTGGTAATAGATGAAGCAAGGTCTTCTGAAGTGCAAACGGTAAGGCGTGCGGCCTCCGTCAGACACTAGATAGAAACCTAACTCCCCATTACCGCCTTCCACGGAGTGGTAGACTTCGCCAGCCGGAGCGTCAATCTCGCCCATCACAATCTTGAAGTGATAAATCAAGGCTTCCATGTTGCGGTACACGGCCTGCTTTGGCGGCAGGTAGAACTCTGGTGCATCAGCGTGGAACGGACCTTCAGGAAGGTTGTCCATGGCCTGCTGGATGATGCGTAAGCTCTGCCAGATTTCCTCGTTACGCACCATGAAGCGGTCATAAGTATCACCCTTGGTACCTACCGGAATCTCGAAATCGAAATCTTGGTAAGATGAGTAAGGGTTCATGACGCGCACATCATAATCCACACCCGCGGCTCTCAGGTTAGGACCGGTAAAGCCGTAGTTCAAGGCACGTTCAGCGGTGATAGGGCCAACGTTCTCCACCCGGTCAATGAAAATCCGGTTGCGGTTGAACATGGTTTCAAACTCGCGAAATACCTTAGGAAAGTCACGCAGGAAGTCTCTGATCTTCTGGATAGCTACGGGAGATAAATCACGCTCCATACCGCCTACTCTACCCATGTTGGTCGTCAAGCGGGCTCCGCAGATCTCCTCGTAGATTTCGTAGATTTTCTCTCTTTCCTGAAAAACGTACAGGAAACCTGTAAAGGCTCCGGTATCTACCCCAAGAATAGAGTTACAAATCAAGTGGTCAGCGATACGGGCCAGTTCCATCACGATTACCCGAATGTACTCGGCACGTTTTGGAACGGTCACACCCAACAACTTCTCTACCGTCATCCACCAGCCCATGTTGTTAATGGGCGAGGAGCAATAGTTCATGCGGTCGGTAAGCGGGGTGATCTGGTAAAAGTTACGGCGCTCCGCAATTTTCTCGAAGGCGCGGTGGATGTACCCAATCGTCGGCACGCCAGACACAATCTTCTCGCCATCCATTTGCAGGATGTTCTGGAAGATGCCGTGCGTGGCAGGGTGCGTAGGTCCTAGATTCAGAGTGGTTAGCTCCTGCATGTAGGAATCTGGGGTAACTAGTTGTGTGTTCTGTTTGGCTAACTCCATGTGGGAACTTAGTAGTAAGCAGAAACGCCGGCGGCCTGTCTCTAGAGCAAAGCCGTTGGCGTTTATGAAGTTTATCTTCCGAAGAAGGTATTTATCTTGTCTTCGCGGGTCTGGTCTTCCAGCGGAAACTCTTTCCGCATAGGAAACGCCTCCATCTCCTCCACATTGAGAATGCGGATAAGGTTAGGGTGACCTTCAAAGCGGATGCCGTAAAAGTCAAAGGTTTCGCGCTCCATCCAGTTGGCGGTTTGGTACAGGTTGGTAGCGGTAGGCACCACGGCATCATCCTCAGAAAAGAAGATTTTGATTCGTAGCCTTATGTTGTGCACCAGGCTGTGCAGGTGGTAAATCACGCCTAATTCCTGCCCCTTGTTATCTGGGTAATGAATACCGCACATAGTGGTCAGGAACTGAAATTGCAGAAAGGCATCATCATACAAAGCCTGTAGCATTGGGATGATGTTTTCCCGGGTAGTGGTTACGGTCACAAGCCCGTAAGGCTCATGGATATCAAACAACTGGTCGCCAAATTTCTCTTGCAGCGTTTGTACCAGCAGTTCGTTGGTTAGTTCGGCCATGCCTTATTTAATGTTGTAAGAAGCCAGTAATGCTTGATATTCCGGAGAGTTCCGGCGGCGGAGCGACTCATTCTCAGCTAAATCCTGGATACGCATTAAGCCATCCAGAATCTGCTCAGGGCGTGGCGGGCAACCCGGCACATACACGTCTACCGGTATAATGCGGTCAATGCCTTGCAACACGCTATATGAGTCAAAAATACCACCACTGGTAGCGCAGGCGCCTACGGCTATTACCCAACGTGGCTCGGCCATCTGCTCATACACCTGTTTCACCACCGGACCCATTTTCTTGGCAATGGTACCCATTACCATCAGAAGGTCGGCCTGACGGGGCGAGAAGCTTGGGCGCTCAGACCCGAAACGGGAAATATCATAATGCGAGCCCATGGTAGCCATGTACTCAATACCGCAGCAAGAGGTAGCAAACGGCAACGGCCACAAAGAGTGCTTACGGGCCAAGCCTACTACTTTCTCCAGGGAAGTGGCGAAAAAGCCGGTTCCTTCTACCCCTTCTGGGGCGTCTACCATGGTTAAATTGCTATTGTTATCGCTCATGAGTCGTTTTCGCTTAGTTTTCAGAGAATCAGGCCAAGAACCGGCCTCTTTCTGAACACTTTATCGCTTGTAAAAGTTTGCCGCCTTCGCGACGATTTCTGGTGCTATTCCCACTTAAGAACGCCTTTCCGGATTACGTAGTAGAAACCGGTTAAAAGCAGTCCCATAAACATGAGCATCCAGACGAAGCCATCCAAACCTAAGGCTCTGAAGTTCACGGCCCAAGGATACAGGAAGATTACTTCCACGTCAAAAAGTACAAACAGGATGGCAATCAGGAAATACTTGATGGAGATAGGGGTACGGGCGTCACCTTTCGATTCAATACCACACTCCCAGGAAGCATTTTTCACCTGACTTTTGCGCTTGGGGCCAATCAGGTGAGTTACCACCATAGAGAACACCACAAAACCCAATGCCGCCACAAATTGAATCACTATTGGGAGATAATCTCCCGGTAAATATTGTGCAGGGGCAGTTGTTTCCATATTATAAAGCTATTTGGTGCAAAAGTAGGCACTTAAACCTAAGATTCAAACTAAATTACATTCTCTCATTGGCTTTGTGCGTCTAGCATATTCTAACGAACAACCGTTCTGTTTATTTTGCAAAATCTGCGTTATAAAAACGTTGTTATTTAAAAATATGAGAAAATATTTGGGATTCATGTAATAAATTTCAATGTTTAATGACTCATGTGCATGAAGAGTGTAATTCACTTTTCCAAAGCAGCGGGTTGTCCCCTCCTCCCGCTGTTGACAAAGAGTTTTTAGTAAGTTTTCTTCTCCAGATAAAAGCCCATCTACTTTAGTTGGGCTTTTTCCTTGTAGGGCCAGATTGAAAAAATCACTTTCTAAACTACCTTTGCCGCCTGCCGGAACTTAACGGCCCAGAATTTGCATTGGCCTGTTACGTCATTTCAGGCGTGTTTTTATGAATATGAAGAGAAACTATCTTTTTGCGTTGCTATTGCCCCTTACCTTTCTGCTCGCGTTTGCCCCCAAACTGAAGAAAGTGACGGTAGCCAAAAACGTAACGCTGTCTATACCACAGAACTTTGAGGTGATGCCTGATGACGGCATTGCCCGCGAATACCCCGCTGCCCGCAAACCATTAGGCGTGTTCACCAGCCCCGATGGCCAGGTAGACATCAGCGTAAACCAACGCCCCAGCACGTTCCCGGCAGATGACATCAACATCTTGTCGCCTTTCTACAAAGCATCCATCCAGCGGATGTTCACCGAGGTACAGTTCCTGCGTGAGGAAAAACAAACTATCAACGGTCGTGATTTTTTGGTGTATGAGTTTGTGTCTACCGTACGTGACGAACGCCGCACCCGCAACATGGCTCCGATTCGCAAGTACACCTACATTCAGTACACGTTCCAGAAAGATCAGATGGTGATATTCAGCTTTAACGCGCCGGTGCAACTGCAGAAAGAATGGCAGGAAACTGCCCGCGCCGTGATGGCTACCGCCAGCGTGAAGTAGTTTCACGGTAGGAAATAATTGCTTTTGTTTGGGGCCTGTTTTGCAGAAAACAGGCCCCAAACGCTTTCTACACAACCAAAGAGGCTGTAGCCAGTAAAAAGAGGTTACCGTTTCCAAACAAATTAGACCTGTGCTAAGCATCCATTCAGACGAACACTTCATGCGCGAGGCCTACAAGCAAGCGCAATACGCCCTGGAAGAAGGCGAAATTCCCATTGGTGCCGTGGTGGTGTGCCAGAACAAAATCATCGCGCGCGCCTACAACCAGACCGAGAAACTGAATGACGTAACGGCCCACGCCGAGATGCTCGCTTTCACCGCCGCCGCCAACCATTTGGGCAACAAATACCTGCATGACTGCACCCTGTACGTGACCGTGGAACCCTGCGTGATGTGCGCCGGCGCCAGTTACTGGTCCCAGTTGAAGCGGGTAGTGTACGCCACCGCTGATGAGAAACGCGGCTACCGCCGAACCGGTGTGAACCTGCTGCACCCCAAGACCGAACTAGTCACCGGTATCCTGGCGCATGAGTGCGCGCAATTGATGACCGAGTTCTTTAGAGCGAAAAGAATTTAGTTTATCTTTGGCCCGTTCCGTATTAGTAACAGAACCATTGTATTTCTAACCTATAACCACATAAAACTATGGCATTTGAACTTCCGCAACTTCCGTATGCGTACGATGCGCTTGAGCCGCACATCGACCGTCAGACTATGGAAATCCACCATACCAAGCACCACCAGGCGTACACGACTAACCTGAACAACGCGATCCAGGGCACTGAGAAAGAAAATCAGTCTATTGAGGAGATCCTGCGTGATGCCGCTAAAACTCCGGCTATCCGTAACAACGGCGGTGGTTTCTACAACCACAACCTGTTCTGGACTATCCTAAGCCCGAACGGTGGCGGAAACCCAACTGGTCCGGTAGCAGAGGCGATTGACAAAGCATTTGGTTCTTTTGACGCGTTCAAAGAAGAGTTCAGCAAAGCCGCTACTACCCGTTTCGGATCTGGTTGGGCCTGGCTTTGCGCGGTAGAAGGCGGTGGCGTACAAATCTGCTCTACCTTAAACCAGGACAACCCCTTAATGGAAGGTGTTGATTCTTGCGGCGGCGTTCCAATCTTAGGCTTAGACGTTTGGGAGCACGCGTACTACCTGAAATACCAGAACCGCAGACCAGAATACATTGCCGCGTTCTTCAACCTCATCAACTGGGACGAAGTAAACCGTCGTTACGCTCAAGCCAACGGCTAAGCGACAATAGATTTCAAAATCTGCCAGAAGGCCTCATCTTCACTGATGAGGCCTTTTTTGTTTCTGCCAATTTGAAGAGCACTGCGTTTAAAGCTTGTTTTAGCGGAAGAATGCTAAAACCCCAAATTACTTTCGGTGGCGCGAGCCTGCGGTCAAATGTAGGCGCAACACCTTGTGGTTGCCCTTTTCGGTAGAGCATGCAAAAGAGCAACCGCAAAGTGTTGTCGCTACTTAACTACAGCTTGCGCAATAACCCGAAACCCACGCGTTTACATTTGTGGCACGATATCCCTGGGGCAACGACACCTGGACTTTCTCCTCCAAACATTCCACCTTTTGGCAGTTCAGGCACCTAAAGTGAAAATGGTCATGCGTATGGTGGTTCAGCTGACAACCATGGCAAAGGGCGAAATAAGCCTTCCCGTCATCGGAGACGATGCGGTGTGCTAAGCCATCTTCGCAGAAACGGTTCAGGACCCGGTAAATGGTTACTCTATCGGCCTCGCCTTTCATCTTTTGCTCAATCATGTCCTGACTCAAGGCCGAGTCGGAAGTTTGGAGCATGCCTAAAATTGCCTGTTGGGCAGGGGTGGTTCGTCTTTTCATCTCAACTAACGCAACAATGTTGCAATAATAGAAAACTTTTCTACATTTGCCAAAAACAATTCACCCATGGCAACTTTCCCGGAAGAGACTTTTTCAACCGCAGAAGAGTAACAACTTCTGTACTTCCTTCGGGTGGAAGCCATACAACTAAAGACATCCAATGGCAGAAAGAACAGATTTTGACGTCATCATCATCGGCGGAAGTTACGCCGGTCTTTCCGCGGCAATGGCGCTGGGCCGGTCTCTCAGGCAAGTCTTAGTCCTAGACAGCGGTAAACCCAGCAATTGGCAGACGCCGCACTCGCACAACTTTCTTACAAGAGACGGCGAAACTCCAGCCGCCATCGCGCTGATTGGCAAGGAACAGGTATTGGCTTATCCCACCGTAACTTTTAAAGCCGGCAAAGCCGTGCAGGTGACCGGGCAGAACAACGCTTTTAAAGTAACCACCGAGACCAGCGCTACTTTCAAGGGCAGCAAGCTCTTATTCACGACGGGTGTGAAAGACCACATGTCTGAATTGAAAGGATTCACGGAGTGTTGGGGAATCTCAGTGTTGCATTGCCCGTATTGCCATGGTTATGAGGTACATCATCAGGAACTGGGAATTCTGGCCAACGGCGATATGGCATTTGAAATGGCCAAGTTGATTTCTAACTGGTCGCCTCGCCTCACGGTTCTCACGAACGGGCAACATACGCTTACAGAAGAGCAGTTACAGGCTTTACAGAAACACCAGATTCCTGTTGACGAGAGGGGAATTGCCTCGCTGAGCCATGAACAGGGATATTTGCAACATGTGGTGTTCACCGATGGCTCCATACTTCCGCTGAAAGCCATCTACGCCAGACCTGCTTTCACCCAGCACTGCCCCTTACCACAGGAAGTAGGGTGTGAACTAACACCAGCAGGACACCTGAAAGTGGACCTCCTTCAGAGCACGACGGTGTCCGGTATTTACGCAGCCGGCGATGCTACCATCATGATGCGCTCAGTTTCAATGGCTGTCGCAGGTGGTACCATGGCCGGAGCAGCCATCAACAAAGAGCTGATTGACGAACGCTTTTGAGGTAATTTCTGGGAAATAGCCTTAAATAAAGCGCAGCACTTCCCTGCGCACGTTTTACCAGATAAAATTGTAATATAGAGCCTTGACAATAAAGGGCTTTTATGGAGGTATTACTGCTTATGGTGTTGGTGGGGCTGGCGCTTTGGTTTGGAACCAGTGTATCGAGGCATTTTGTGCAGCACCACCGAGACATGCAGGATATGCGGGAAGAACTGGCTCGGTTGCGGGAACAGCTCAGCCGCTCCACGGTTCGCCCACCGGTAGATGCCGCCCAGGAAGCCATCCGCCGAGATGCTGCCCATGCAGCTGCTTCGCCCTCCGCCGAAGCTTCAGCTCCACCTGTAGCACAACCTGTTCCTACGCCTCCACCGGTTTTCACGCCACCTACACCAGTTCC
The DNA here is from genome assembly GCF_054956755.1 of Rufibacter sp. JT3400010. NCBI lineage: Bacteria > Pseudomonadati > Bacteroidota > Cytophagia > Cytophagales > Hymenobacteraceae > Rufibacter > Rufibacter sp. JT3400010. The sequence goes on from NZ_JBUDXA010000013.1 coordinate 75,345, forward strand.
TGTTGAAACACCGTTTGCGCAACCTAGCCTAATTCCGGCTCCTGAACCAATCTCAACCGCTGCTTTTACCTCCGCTCAAGAGGCTTCTGTTCCGCAAGAGGCAGAATCCACCAAGCCTTCCATTTTCTCGCGCAAGTTGGATTGGGAGAAGTTCATTGGCGAAAACCTTATCAACAAACTGGGCATTGGTATACTGGTGCTGGGTATCGGGTTCTTCGTAAAGTATGCCATTGACCAGGATTGGATAAACGAAGTAGGCCGGGTAACCATTGGGTTGCTCGCTGGTGGAGCGTTGTTGGGCATTGCGCACCGGCTCCGGAAAGAGTATAAGGCCTTCAGTTCTGTGCTCATTGGCGGGGGCATGGCAGTTTTGTACTTCTCTATCGCCATTGCCTTTCATGAATACCAGATTTTCAGCCAGACGGTCGCCTTTATCTTGATGATGGCCATTACGGGCTTCACCATCTTCCTGTCCATTGCTTATGACCGCGTGGAACTAGCAGTACTGGCGTTGGTGGGTGGTTTCGGGAGTCCGTTCATGGTGAGTACCGGTGAAGGCAATTACATTGTGCTGTTCGTCTTTATCTTGCTTCTGAACGTGGGCATTCTGGTGCTGGCATACTTTAAGAAGTGGAACCTGCTCAACCTGATTGCCTACCTCTTCACCATCATTCTGTACGGTGGTTGGTTCGGGACCCGGGTGGTGGACTTTCCCAATGCTCCTTACGTGGGTGCGCTGGTCTTTGCCACGCTCTTTTACCTGGTGTTCTTTTTGATGAACCTCATTTACAACGTGAAGGAGCGCCGCCGATTTACCGGTCCTGAGATCATGCTGCTGTTGAGCAACACATTTCTTTACTACGGGGTAGGCATGTACATCATGTCGCAGGTGGCCGGGGGCAGTTACCGAGGCTTGTTCACCATTCTGTTGGGCCTTTTCAACTTCGTGTTCGCGTACGGGCTGTACCGCAGCAATCGCGTTGATCGCAACTTGGTGTATCTGCTTATTGGTCTGGTGCTGACGTTCCTGAGTTTATCGGCGCCTATTCAGTTGGAAGGCAATTACATCACGTTATTCTGGGCTCTGGAGGCGGTCTTATTGCTGTGGCTCTCGCAGCGGTCGGGAATTCAGCTGATGAAGCATGCCTCGGTGTTGGTGCTGGTGTTGATGCTGGGCAGCTTGGCCATGGACTGGCTGGATTATTCCATCGCCCGCGAAGGGCTGCCGCTGCTGCTGAACAAACTCTTTATTACGGGTGTGGTGGCAGTGGCCTCTTTGGCGGGAACCTGGTTTTGGCTGGGGCAAGAGACGGAGACCACTACTTCGCCTGTTAAATTCTTTAGGGTGTACCGAACCTTGGTAGGGTTGGCGCTAGTGCTGTTCCTGTACCTGGTGCTATTACTGGAACTGCAACACCAACTCACTCATTCTACCCTGAGCGTTGATGTACAGATACAGTTGCTGGGCTTCTTCCATTACCTGTTCCTGTTGGGTTTACTGGCGTGGAGCGGTCATTTAGAAAATTCGGTATATGGCCGAGTGGTCATGGGACTGTCTTTGGTGGCCTTGCTGGCGTACCTGACCAACTTGCAGCCCTCAGCGAGCTACATCCGGAACGGGTACCTTTTCAACCAAACTGAAACCTTGACCGGGTTTCTAAGCCATTACTTGCCCCTGCTCACGCTTGTCGTTTTACTGGCTGCCGTACTCAGGAAGGTGCAGCAGCAGTTTGGGTTCGCCAGCAGGTTGGGGAAAATCAGTTTATGGTTGGCCAGTGCCGCGGGCGTCTTTCTGCTCAGCTTTGAATTGGTGCATCTGTGGTTACTGAAGTCGCACCCCACCTCTGCCGAGCTGTATACCTCCATGAGCCACATCCGGAAAATCGGCTTTCCTATTCTGTGGGGCGTGATTTCATTTGCGCTCATGATGGCGGGAATGTCCAAGAAAATCAAGACGCTGCGCATCATCTCGCTTACCCTGTTTTTCCTGACCTTGCTCAAGCTCTTCCTGTTTGATGTGCGGGATATGTCTGAGGGCGGTAAGATTGCGGCCTTTATCTGTTTGGGTGTGCTGTTACTGGTGATTTCGTTTATGTACCAAAAGCTCAAAAACCTTATTTTAGAAGGGGAAACCAAGCCCCTGGAGGCTAGCCCTGTTCCCAATGAAGAGTAAACTGCTGTTCTTTCTTGCCGGATTTCTATGGCCTACGCTACCTGCCAGAGCACAGGACTTTGCATGGCAGGCCCAACTGGCGCCGGTCATGCAACCCGGCTATTACCGCATGCTGCTTCCGCCGCAGGTGACGGGGCACTTGCAACTGAATCTGGAAGACCTTCGGTTATTCAACAAAGGTGGAGAAATTGTGCCGTATCTGGTTCGTGCCGAGGCTCCTGTTCAGTACCGCAGGTTGTTCAGGCCGTATGAGATTCTGGGATATAGCCGGCGGCCGGGCGGCGTGTCAGAGCTTTTGGTGCACAATCCGGAAAAAAGGCGCATAAACAACATCAGCCTGCAGATTGGCAATGCCGAGGTCCGCAAACAGGTTTCTCTAAGCGGCAGCGATGACCGGCAGAATTGGTACGTGCTGAAGGAACAGGACGTGCTGTACGCCATCAAGAACGCCAAAAGCACCGCCGAGGTAAAGCTGCTTGACTTTCCGCTGAGCAATTACCGCTACTTCCGGATCCAGTTAAACGATTCTATGAGTGCTCCGCTCAACATCTTGCAGGCTGGGTATTATGACACCTATTCCGAGGCCGGTAAGTACACCCGCATCCCAGTGCAATCGTTCACCCGCAGAGACAGCGCCGCAAACCGCACCACGTATCTGCGACTTCGGTTTGGGCAACCGGTGTATCCAGAGCAAATCACCTTCCATATCTCGGCACCGCATCTGTACCTCCGGCCGGGGCAGGTAATCATGGGAAAGCGAAAAAGGTATGAACGCCGAAGAAAGAGACGCCGCGCCCGCATGGAGGAGGTTTCTGTCCCGCTGCTACTCCATTCCAACGCGCCTGCCGTACTGGACTTACCACGCCGACGGGTAGAGGAACTGACCATTCAGATTGAGAACGCCGACAACCCGCCACTGACCATTGACTCGGTGCAAGTGCTGCAACTCAACCGCTACCTAATTGCGGCGCTGGAACCCAGCCAGACGTACACGCTGCGCTTCGGGAATGAGAAACTGGCCGCGCCAGATTATGATCTACAGTTCTTCCAAGACAGCATTCCCGCCGATCTTCCGCTTGTTCCGGTACAGCGTATCAGTGTTCTTTCTGGGGTGAAATCTGAAAAACAGCCTAAAAGCTCTAAGATTCTGATTTGGGCAGCTATTGCGGTGTTGGCGGTTGGGTTAGGCTACATGACGGTGCGGCTGTTGCGTGATATGGACAAGAAGAAGGGGTAAGTTTTCTTTTCTTATTTGGCCTCTTTTATAGGAATTGGCTCTTACAGACATCTAGAATGGAACATGTACTTTGAATTGCTTTTGAATTGTGCATGGGGTTTGCCTGTCGCTGGCGTGGCGGTGGGTTGATGCGGTGCCCTTATGCTTTGTTGTTGCATGGTTTCCCTCCGTGCGCTCACGGCCGCGAGGCCCCGTCTTCCCCTCTCGCACTGCCCTTTCGGCCTGCATTGTCTATCTCTCTTAGTAAGTGTCTATCCAGGGCCAAAAGCGAGGCGCGCTCGGGAAAGACTGGAAAGGAGGAAAGTAGCAATAGGTCTCTATCTTTTAAAGAAGAGATTCCCCCTTTGAAGGGGCAAAGGGGGATGTTTACACCTGCCGGTTACACGCGTTCCAACTACTAACCATGGTTCAAGTCTGTGACTTGGACCCATAATGACCGTAAGTTTGCAACTTCCGTGAGGCGATAGTCCCAAACTAGTATTGCTGAATTACGTTTCCAGCCTGTTTTCTGCAAGACAGCTCCAAAGACCTCGTAGCGTCCGGAGGACCTGCGAGCGTCTCCGATAATGCCATATCCAGCCTATTTCCCGCAAAACAGCCCTGAATCGTAAACCTATCCTGCCAGTTCCACTACGGGTGCTTCCTGCTGCACTGGCAGCAGGCTCATCTGGAAGGCGAGCATTTCTTTCTTCAGCTGAAAACATCTTTCCCACGTGGTGCCTACATAAATATCAAGAGCCTCGGTTAAGAGGGAGATTGCCTCGTTTTCGAAGCCCTTTTCGGTGAAGTATTGGTGTTGGTGTGCCATGTACGTTTCCAGTTTGGTTTTCTGTTCAGGAGTCAGGCAGCGGGTGTAGGTGGTTTCCTGCAGCAGTTGCTGCAAGCGCTCTTTTAAAGGCTGCTCCTGTTGGTTCACCTCTTGGATGATAGCTTTGGCGGTTTCAATGGCCATATCTGACGTGAAAACCGGGCTTAGAGTGGTGTGGATGTTCTGGTAGCGTTTGGTGTCTTCTTCGGCTTCAGCGGTAGCAGTGAACAGGTGCTTGTACATGGCCACAAGGTTTGTTTTCTTTTCCTCGGCCGGGGCCTGTTGCGCGAAGAATTGGAATACGTCTTTGTCTACTTGCTCTAGCCGCGCTTGGGCTTCCTGCAGCTCCTGCTCTAATATAGCTTGCACTGTACTGGCTTCTTTGGCACTGTACTTCTGTCCGTCAAAGTCAAAGGTTTTGATGTCATATTCGCCTTTGGCGATTTGCTGCACCACATTCAGATCCTTTTCCAGTTGGTTGATCTTTTCTGGTAGCTGCGTAGTAGCCTCAGTGAACAGGTCATCAAAGTGAAGTACGGGAAGAACGTTGGCTTGGATGGCGGCTTCTTCCAGGTCGAAGGCTTTCAGGATGCGGTTATCGTAGAAGCCCTGGTAGGCTTTGTCAAAGTTGCGTTCGCTCCGTTCAGAAGCTATTTTCTGGGTGAAGGCTACCAGTGAAAGCAGTTGCGGGTTCCCCTTGAACGGGGCACTCTCGTAAATCTGCTCTGTCATCTGTCGTTGCACCTGTTCGGCTTGCCGGAAGAGTACCCACGCGGGCTCCTGCATCATTACGGTGGGAATGTTGAGGGACAGCAGATGCGCCTCCCGGTCATCAGTGCTGGGGTGTGAGGCCCATTGGTCTTTGATCACCAACCTGCTTTGACTGAACGACGCCAGCGATTGGGCATTCACCTGCAAAAAGCCGTGCGCCATAGGAATGTTGAAATCAGCGGAGAACTGGTGCATGAGTTCCTGGTGCTGCGGATACATGTTGTCAGCTTTCAGGTTTTCGCTGAGCCAGGCATTGTATTGGTTAAACAGTTGCGAGTAGCAAATATCGGCGGCTTCAATGCGGCGCAGGCTGGTGATGAGCGGCTCGGAACCGGTCACAAAAGCGGCCACAGAATCGGCGTGGAACTCCATCTGGCGGGATAAACTCATGTACGGCTTGTTCACCACCACGTAGGCTTTCTGCAGCACCCATTGGATTCCTTTCACAATCTTCACGGTAAGCCCCGCGAAAAAGGCGAAGTAGCCACTGATGTTAGACCATTTCTCTAGGGTTCTGCCGTAGCCTTCGTTGTCATACAGCATGTTATAGATGGCTTTGTTCACGTTATACACGTAAGAACCCAGCTTCATGCTGCGCTGCGAAAAGTGCCCGAACTCATGGGCCAGAATGGCTTTAAACTCGGTGATGTTCACGCAATTGACCAGGGCCAACCCAATTACCAGGTTTTTCTTCACGGGCAAAAACATGCTCCAGAAACTGGAATCATAGAAAACGGCGGCGTTTACCTCGGCAGAAAGGTAAATGCGCTTAGGAAAAGGCGTCTGGGTTTCCTGCGTAATGTTCCGCACAAATGCGAACAATTCCGGCTGTTCCGCTTCTGTGATTTCCACCATGCCAGACCGGTCCGTTTTGCTGCGCTTGAAGATGAACTTGAGCAGGAAGAACAACACCATCAGCCCCAGACCGGCCAGCCCCAAACCCAGCATGAGTGTAATGAAAGCAGGTTTCAGCAAGACCAACATCACTCCGGCATAGCCACATAAAACCGCCAAGGCTACCGCGGCGGCCATCAAAGCCACGTAGACCACCGCAAAAAATGCAATGGCACCTGCTACTTTAACCACTTCTTGCTTGAATGCCGCCGAGGGAGCAATTACCTGCTCATTTACGTGCTGGGGCATGGGCGGGTAAGGAAAGGATGTGTTCATGTTTTTGGCTTCTTTTTAGAGAAGTAATATAAAAAGAAGCTGGCACTTTAAAACAAGTTAAAAGCCGTTCTCATATAAAATTTTAAAGAATCTTTCTTTCAGGATATTTCTTTTGCTTCACGGAAGCCGGGCACTCCAGATGCGCTCTGTTTTGCGCCTGTTTTAAGTAAATCAGGGCAAAAACATCTTTTCAGAGGCTGGCAAAGCAAGGCAGCTCCCCTCTCCTTCATCTTAACTACCCGTTTCTGGAGTGTTTTCCCGGAAATAGGTAAGAACTAAGGGGTTCTTTTCGCTCCTTCTCAATTTTTCAGTAGCTTACTGCCTCTATTCCACTACCAGACCCAAAACCTACGAACATGCAAACACCTTTACCTCATCGGTTCTTCCGGCAGTGTCTCCCCCTGCTGCTAGGCGGAATCACCCTTCTGGCGCCACTTTCCTCTGAGGCCCAGAACCAAAAGAAACTCAAAACCAGCACTTCTAAAAACAATAAAGCAGCCCAGCAGGCATTTCCTGAAAAACTCTACAAAGGGCTTACCTGGCGCACTATTGGACCTTACCGGGGTGGCCGTTCGGGCACAGCGGTAGGGGTACCGGGCCAGCCAAACTTGTTTTACTTTGGAGCCACAGGCGGCGGCGTTTGGCGCACCAAAGACGGTGGTTCTAGTTGGGAGAACATCTCCGATAAGTTTTTTGGCGGCTCTATTGGCGCCGTGGCCGTGAGCGAGTCTGACCCTAACGTGATCTACGTGGGCGAAGGCGAGAAAACCGTGCGCGGCAACGTGTCCTCGGGCTTCGGGATGTGGAAATCTGAAGATGCGGGCCAAACTTGGAAACACATCGGGCTGAAAGACTCCAAACATATTCCTCGAGTACGCATTCACCCTAAAAACCCGGATATCGTATACGCTGCTGCTTTGGGAAATCTGTATGCACCCAATGAGCAACGCGGCGTGTACCGCTCTAAAGACGGTGGTAAGAACTGGGAGCGCGTGCTGTTCGTGAATAACGAAGTAGGTGCGTTTGACCTGATCATTGACCCGGTGAATCCACGCAACCTGTACGCCACCACCTGGCGCCTACAACGCACACCGTACAGCCTATCTTCGGGTGGACCAGGCTCCGGCATCTGGAAAAGTACCGACGGTGGCGATACCTGGAAGGAAATTTCCCGCAACACCGGCTTGCCTAAAGGAACGCTCGGCATTATCGGCGTAGCCGTTTCTCCGGCCAACAACCAACGCGTGTGGGCCATGGTAGAAGCCGAAGACGGGGGTCTGTTCCGCTCTGATGACGGCGGCCAGAACTGGACTAAAACCAATGATGACCGCAACCTGCGCCAGCGCGCCTGGTATTATACCCGCGTGACCGCCGATCCTAAGAACGAAGACGGCGTGTACGTGATGAACGTAAGCTACCACCACTCCACAGATGGCGGCCGCACTTTCAAAAGCAACAACGCGCCGCACGGAGACCACCACGACCTTTGGATTGCTCCGGAAGATCCCAAGCGCATGATCATCGCCGATGACGGCGGCGCGCAGGTGAGCTTTGACGGTGGCGAGAACTGGAGCACCATGGACAACCAACCCACCGGCCAGTTCTACCGCGTGGTAACGGACAATGCTTTCCCGTACCGCATTTACGGGGCACAGCAAGACAATTCTACCTTGCGTATTGCCCACCGCACCACGGGCCGCAGCATTGGCATCCATGACTGGGAAGAAACTGCTGGCGCTGAAAGTGCGCATTTGGCCGTGGACCCTACCAACCCTGAGATTGTGTACGGCGGAAACTACGGCGGCTTCCTGGCCCGCGTGGACCATTCCACTGGTTTTGAGCGTACCATCAATGTGTGGCCAGACAACCCTATGGGCCACGGCGCCGAGGATTTGAAGTACCGCTTCCAGTGGAACTTCCCAATCTTCTTCTCGCCGCACAACCCTAAGAAGATGTACACCACGTCCAATTATTTGCACGTGACCACCAATGAAGGACAATCCTGGCAAGACATCAGCCCAGACCTTACGCGCAATGACAAGTCTACCTTAGGTCCGTCTGGCGGCCCAATTACCAAAGACAATACCAGCGTAGAGTACTACGGCACCATCTTCGCGGCGGCTGAGTCTCCGGCCGAGGAGAACGTGATCTGGACCGGTTCTGATGATGGCCTAGTACACGTCACCCGCGACGGCGGCAAAACCTGGAAAAATGTGACGCCTAAGAATCTGCCAGACTGGAGCATGGTGAACAGCGTAGAACCGCACCCTACCCAGAAAGGCGTGATGTACTTTGCGGCTACTTTGTACAAAAAAGGCGATTTCCAGCCGCTGTCGTTCAAGACCGATGACTACGGAAAAACCTGGACCAAAATCACCAAAGGCATTGCCGATACGCATTTTACCCGTGTGGTACGCGTAGATCCTAAGCGTGCCGGTTTGCTGTACGCCGGCACTGAGTACGGCATGTACGTTTCTTTTGACGATGGTAAAAACTGGCAACCGTTTCAGATGAACCTGCCGTTGGTGCCCATCACAGACCTGACCATCAAAAACGACAACCTTATTGCCGCTACCCAGGGCCGTGGCTTCTGGTTAATTGATGATCTTACTCCTTTGCACCAACTCACGCCCCAGGTAGCCAGCAGCAAGTTTCACCTCTACAAACCCATGCCTTCATATAGAATGAACGGCGGCAATGTGGCTAATACTAAATTTGAGGGCCAAAACCACCCGGGAGGCGTACTAGTACACTTCTACTTGCCAACTGCCCCAGATTCTACCTCCAAGATTTCCCTGGAGATCATGCAACAGGACGGCAAGCTGATTAAGAAGTATGACAACAAAGCCAAAGAAAACGCCAGCAAGCTGGAAGTGAAGGAAGGCATGAACCGTTTCGTGTGGAACATGATGTACCCAGAAGCTTCCCGGTTTGAAGGAATGATTCTGTGGGGTGGTGGCACCCAAGGCCCTAAAGCGGTACCCGGCACGTACAAAGCGCGCCTCACCGTAAACGGACAACCGCAGGAAACCGAGTTCCAGATTTTGCAGGACCCACGCAGCCAGACTCCGCTCGCAGATTTGCAGGCACAACACACCTTCCTGATCTCGGTACGTGACAAACTCACCCAGACCAATGACGCCATCAGCAAGATACGAGAGGCCCGCACCCAGATCAACGGGGTGACGGCTCGTTTCCAAGGCCGTGACGACATGAAGGTCGTACTGGAAGCCGCCAAGACTCTGAATAAGAAAATGACCGAGGTGGAGGAAACCCTATACCAGACCAAGAACCGCAGTGGCCAAGACCCGCTTAATTTCCCTATCAAGCTGAACAACCGACTGGCGAACCTTGCGTCACAAGCCTCAGTGGGGGATTACCGTCCAACCGATCAGATGTATGCTTTCCAGAAGGAAGTAACTGCTGAAATAGATGCTCAGCTACAAAAGCTAAACCAAGTCTTCGCCACCGATTTGCCGGCCCTGAACCAGCTTATCCGGAGCAAGAACGTAGACGCCATTATGCTGAAAGAAAAGAAGGAAGCCTTGTAAACTCGCTTCCGCTCCAAACGAAAGTCCCGCACCCAAAAGGCTGCGGGACTTTTTTGTTTTTGGGCTACTTTTCAGAATTCAGGCTTCGTAGAGGCAATCCCTTGTGGTTGCCCCTTTTCATTCCCCCGCTATTCCAGAGAATGTACAGACAGGTCGCGACCTGTCCCTGCGATATCATCAGCCAAAGAGAAGGGCAACCACAAGGGATTACCCCTACATCTCATCATATCTTTGGTAATTATTACCAGAAACATCGCATTACCATTATATTGCTTTCCTCACTATCTTCTCCTATGAAATTCTTCCTCTCCTTACTGCTCTTATGCCTTTTTGGACATTTGGCTGTGGCTCAAGCTGCCCCAACCAAGCAAGCTTCAACGACCAAAACCATCACGCCCGCGGCAGTTGATTCACTTCAAGTAGAGTACGTGCGCACCCAGCCAGATGCTGAACTCTGGCTGCAGCCCGGCGACCGGTTGAATGTGCGGGTGAAAGCTAGAACGGGCCTTAAAGTAAGCCTTTGGAACAAGCACCCCTTGCCGGAACTTCCGGCCGCGCAGAACAAAGGCGAGACCGGTTTATATGTGGGTTCTTACATTGTCCAGACCGGCGACAAACTCCCTAACCTGAACCTGTCGGTGCTGGTAGATGACACCACAGATTTGTACCCTTATACCGTCTTTAGCTCCACCAGCAAAGTCACTATCCTTAACCCTGCCCAACCCCTGTATGGCCTTACCCAAGGCAAAATGCCGTACATGAACTATGGCTTGGGCGAGGATCGGTTAGGCGGGGCCAAAATGGGCTACTTAGATTCTCTGGTGCGGGTGCAGATCATCGGCAAGATTGGGCGGTACTACAAGATCAAACTTTCCAGCACGCTTAACGCCTATATTCCGCAACAGCAGGTGAAACTAGAAGGCCCCAGCACCTACACCGGCGAAAGCCTCACCAGCTCCTGGAGCGTGACTGGCGACGACGCCAAAGGCAAATATGACTACGTACGGGTTGCGGTAGGCCAGCGCCTGCCTTATACTTCTTACCTGGACGTGGATCCTTCGCGCATTATCGTGGATATCTACGGCGCCGTTTCCAATACCAACTGGATGACCTTGCACCGCACCTTGCGCGAGGTAAAGAACGTGCAGTACCAACAGGTGGCTTCAGACGTGTACCGCATGATCATCGACCTGAAACATCCGCAGGCTTGGGGGTACAGCGTCGGCTATCAAGGCACTTCGTTGGTAGTGAAGGTGAAACGCCAACCCGAAAAACTGAAACTGAAGCACCTGACCATTGCCGTAGACGCCGGCCACGGCGGCACCAACGTAGGCACCAAAGGCAAAACTGGCATTCCTGAGAAAGAGATCACCCTCAAGATAGCGCAACATCTTAAGAAAGAACTGGAGCAACAGAAAGCCAAGGTGATCATGACCCGGGAAACCGATGTGACGCTAGACAACTCTGTACGCATCCAGAGGCTGAAAGAAGCGCAACCAGATTTGCTGGTGAGCGTGCACGTAAATTCCTCGGGCCGGGCCGAGGTGCAGGGAGCCAGCACCTATTACCGCCACCTGGCTTTCCGGCCGTTGTCGCAGGCTTTGTACGAAGAGGTACTGCAATTGGGCCTGAAAGAATTCGGGAACATTGGGGGCTTCAACTTCGCGCTGAACGCGCCTACGGAGTACCCTAACGCTTTGGTAGAAACCGCCTTTGCCTCCAACCCCGATGACGAGCAACGTCTGATCAACCCACAGTTTCAGGAAGATATGGCCAAACAAATCAGAAAAGGCTTGCAACGGTTTTTGAAAGAAACCAAAAGACGCAAATAAATGAAGGCGAAGGAGATAGCGTATTGCTTTATGTAGATTAAATCCTATATTTAATACAAACTAATCCCTACCCTTCTTATGGAAAACACTCCTACCCAAGATTCTTTCTTCTCAGACATTTATGAAACCGCATACATGCCGGTGTATGCAGGCTTCTGGATCAGGTTTGTGGCCTACCTGATTGACATGGTAGTGCTTGCCATTCCTAATTGGATCATCAGCATGTTTATGGTAGGTGGCACAGTCGCAGTGATGGACACCGACAATCCTTACGCCATGATGGCTGCCATGTCTGGCTCTATGGGTATCACGTTTTTGCTGAACTTGCTATACTTCTCTGTCATGGAGAGTTCTTCCTGGCAAGGCACGCTGGGCAAAAGAGCCTTAGACCTAAAGGTGGTTGGTGAACGGGGCGAGCAGCTTTCTTTTGGCAAGGCCTTGGGAAGAACCCTTGCAAAATACCTGTCTGCTCTTATCCTGCTCATCGGGTATATCATGGCGGCTTTCTCTTCCCGCAAGCAAGCCCTGCATGACAAAATCTTGGGCACCTTTGTGGTGAAAACACGTTAATCCAAACCCTGAGTTTTACCGTACCTTTCTCCATTCAAAACCATAAACAGCATCATATGTCAGTGATAAAAGAGTTTAAAGAGTTTGCCATGCGGGGCAACGTGATAGACTTGGCCGTGGGGGTAGTAATTGGCGCGGCCTTCGGGAAAATTGTTACTTCCTTGGTGGAAGACATTATCATGCCTCCTTTAGGCCTAGTGATAGGCGGCAACCATTTCAGCGATCTTAAATTAATCTTGCGTGAAAACGTATTGGGTGCCGATGGCAAGATGTCTAACGTTACCCTCAACTACGGTTCTTTTCTGCAGAATGTGGTAGACTTTATTATCATTGCCTTTGCCATTTTTATGGTAGTGAAACTTATTAACAACCTAAAGCGCAAGAAAGCCGAGGCTCCTTCTGTACCGCCGGCTCCTACCAAAGAAGAAGTTTTATTAACCGAGATCAGAGATGCCCTGCGCAGCAAACCATTGTAGCGTTTTCAGGCGGGTTTCTTCAAACTAAGCTTAAAACAAAAAGAGCACCGACCAACATCGGTGCTCTTTTTGTTTTATCAGGGAAAGCCAGGCTTATACTTCTTCTTTCTTGTCTTTGATGGCTAACTGTCCGCAAGCGGCATCAATGTCTTTGCCCCGGCTGCGGCGCACGTTCACCTGCACGCCTCTATCGGCCAGGTAGCGCATGAACGGCTCCAGACGGTCATCCTGTGATTTTTGGAACTGCCCACCGTCAATAGGGTTATACTCAATAATGTTCACTTTGCAAGGAATGAGTTTGGAGAACTGCAGCAGTTCTTTGGCGTCTTCCAGGTTGTCGTTGAAGTGACTCAGCAAGATGTACTCATACGTTACCTTCCGGCCGGTTTTCTGGTGGTAGTACACCAGCGCATCTTTCAAAGCCTCCAAAGAGTTCGTCTCGTTGATGGGCATGATCTCGTTGCGCTTGGTATCATTGGCGGCGTGCAAGCTCAGGGCCAGGTTGGCTTTGATGCCGTCATCGGCCATTTTCTTGATCATCTTGGCAATACCGGCGGTACTTACCGTGATACGGCGGGCCGCCATGTTCAAGCCATCGGGCGCAGTGATGCGCTCAATGCTCTTCATCACGTTGGCGTAGTTCAACAGCGGCTCGCCCATGCCCATATACACAATGTTGGTCAAGGCACGGTTATAGTTCTGCTCAGACTGTTCTTTGATGCGCACTACCTGATCATAGATCTCATCGGCGTTGAGGTTGCGGATGCGGTCCATCTTACCGGTAGCGCAGAAAGAACACGTCAAGGAGCAACCTACCTGGCTGGAAACGCAGGCCGTCATGCGCTTAGGGTGCGGAATGAGCACGCCTTCCACAATGTTGTCGTCAAACAGCCTAAAGGTAGATTTTATGGTATAGTCTTCGCTGAGCTGGCTGGTGTTTACTTCCACGCTGTTGATGGTGAAGGAACGCTCCAGTTTCTCGCGCAGCGGCAAACTGATGTTGTTCATCTCTGAAAATGAGGTAGCCGTCAGTTTCCAGATCCACTCGTACACCTGTTTGGCGCGGAAAGGCTTTTCGCCCTGTTCCGTCATCCAGGCCTTTAGCTGGTCCAAAGACAGTTTCCGGATGTCCTGCCGGTTCAGAATCTCTATATCTGGGATCAATGTGGTACTCATACTACAAAGGTACAAAATATCTCATGCTTTAGTTTCCAGACGCTCCAGCGCTTCTTGCGGGACTGTTTTCAATTTTCGGGCGCTGTAATCAAAGCACAGCATCCCGGTTTTAGCGTGCGCTATTTCTTTGTTGTTCTGGTTGGAAAGCCGGTAAACCAAGTCAAACCCGTACTTACTGAACTCAGTAGCCTGAATCTGCACTGTCAGCACATCGCCGTAGAAGCCCTCGCCTCTGTACACAATGCCCACATCACTCATAATCAGACCAGCGCCGGCAAAGTCCATTTCTGTGTAGCCGTGCTCCTGCAGGAAACGCACCCGCGCCTCATGCAGCAGACTAAGCAATGCATCGTTGCCTAGGTGCCCACCATAGTTCAGGTCGGTGATGCGGATGGGCAGTTCGGTTTGAAAAGAGTAATTAGCGGGAAGGTCTATTTTGATGCGGGCCACTTTGTAATTGAGAATTAGGAATTTGGCAAAGATAGAAGACCGTCATGGCATGGAAGCGTTTTGGGTTTAATTTTCAGAAAAGAGACAAAAAACAGGCTGTCTCTTCCGCCCGAAAAGGACTCGTAAAAATTTCCTACCTTGAGCGCTCATATTACAGATCAGTTTACCCGTGATTATTCCCGCTCTACAAGAAGGTGATGCCGTTGGCATTGTTTGCCTAGCCAGAAAAGTAAGTTTAGAAGACATTCAGGACGGCATCCAGCTACTGGAGACCTGGGGTCTGCGCGTGGTTCTTGGCCAGAGTATAGGCGCGGAGGACGGTTACCTAGGAGGTCCGGATGAACTGCGGAGAGCAGATTTCCAGCAGATGCTGGACGATCCCGAGATCAAGGCCATCTTCTCGGCGCGGGGCGGCTACGGCACCACCCGCATCCTGGACCAATTAGACTTCAGCACTCTTCAGAAAAACCCAAAGTGGATCATCGGGTTCAGTGACGTGACGGCCCTGCTGTGCCATTTGCAAACGTTGGGCCTGGAAAGTACGCACGGCACCATGCCCCTGCTCATGGGCAAACCCGATACCCAGGAAGCCGATGAATCGCTGCGCCGAATCCTATTCCACGAGCCGCTTTCCTACGCTGTTCCGGTTACTCCTTTGAACGTGCCGGGCACCGCTACTGGGCCACTGATAGGCGGCAACCTTATTCTCCTGAACAACATAACCGGCACCGCCTCAGACGTGGACTATACCGGCAAGATTCTGTTTTTGGAAGATGTGGGCGAGTATTACTACAACATAGACCGGGTATTGGTGCACCTGCGGCGACTGGGAAAACTGGAGAAACTAGCCGGACTTATCGTAGGCCAATTCTCAGACATGAATGACACCGCCGTTCCGTTCGGGAAAGACGTGCCGCAGATTATTCTGGAACATTGCGGCAGCTATGGCTACCCTATTTGTTTTGATTTCCCCGTAGGGCACGTAGACCGCAACCTGGCACTGGTAGTTGGCCGTGAGGCGACGTTGCAGGTGAATAAAGAAGGCGTTTCGCTGGAATATACGCTGTCTCGTTTTTAGCCTGGTTTTCCAGAACAAGCCGTTAAACGGAATCCGTTTTCCTTCGGCAGAAATAAAAAAGCCGTTTCCCGATTAAATCTCGGAAAACGGCTTGTAAATAGTTGCTGCGTTACTTCTACTGTTCAGTCATGACTACGTGCAACACGGTCTGACCAACGGCTTTCAAGGTATTGCGGTCAATGATGTCCATGTTATCTAGCTGCCGGTGGTGGTACGGCCCGAAGAACCCGTCTGGGCTAGTAGGGTCATAGGCAATGATATCGGCCATTCTAATGTTGGCGTGCTGGATCACGTAGGTGTGGTCATCCGTAATACCGGGGCTGTCCTGAAACGGAAAATAGTCTGAGTAGCCAATCTGGTTGGCGGTGCGCCACACTTTCTCCACCACATCGCCGGCGTACGCCCTGCTGGTTTCTTCCCGCGCAAACCGAGAGCCCTTCGCCCCTACCATGTCCAGCAGAATGCCGTAGTTGGCGCTGTACCCTTGCGGCATGAGGTTCTTCGCCCAATGTTGCGAGCCCAGACACCAAGTATCTTCTTTGTATTCCCCGGCATTGTCTGGCTGACCGTAATCTTCGCCGTCAAAGAGCATGAGGTCTACGCCCACGTTTCCGCTTAGCGGATTGGCTTGTAGTTGCCGCGCTATCTCCAGCAGAACCGCTACACCGCTGGCACCGTCATTGGCCCCGTCATTGGGCTTGGTAGGGTTCTTCGGGTCTTTGTCGGCTACGTGGCGCGTGTCCCAGTGGGCGGCAAGCAGAATACGTTTGCTGGCTTTGGGGTTGAACTGCGCCATGATGTTACGCAAACTCAGGGCGGTGCCGTCATAGGCGTTGGCGGTAAAGCTTTGCACCTGCATAGTAGCTCCGTAGCCTTCCAGTTTCCCTATCAGGTAATCGCCGCAGGCGCGGTGCGCGGGCGTATTGGGCACACGCGGTCCGAACGCCACCTGCTTGGCGACAAACTGGTACGCCGAATCTGCGTTGAACGCCGGAACATTCACCGCTGCGGCAGCCGCCGGTTGCTCCGCAGTAGCGGTGTCAGAGTTCGTCTTTTTATCGCAGGCCGGTAAACTGGCGGCCAGCAGCAGGCCTAAAGCCAGAACTTTCATGTTATTCTTCATAAGCCCAGTCAATACCGGTTTTCATGTCTTTGATCACAATGCCCTGCCCTTTCAGTTGCGCCCTGATGGCATCTACCTTGCCGTAATCTTTGGTTTCCTTTGCCTCTTTGTAAAAGCCCAGCACCACTTCCAACAATGATTGGGCATCGGCGGTTTGCTCTACTTTCAGGCCCAACACGTCTAAAACCAAGGCGCGGTATTGGGTGCGCATTTGCTCAAAGGTCTCTTGAGAAATGGTCTCCAGCTTGAAGCCGCCGGTGTGCATGCTGTTGATTTTCTTGAGCAGGTTGAACAGGTTGGCAATGGATTTGGCGGTGTTCAGGTCATCGTTCAAGGGTACGAACAACTCAGCGGTCAGCTTTTTGATTTCCTCCTCGGCTTTCGCATCTACCGCATCAGCTCCTTCCGGGCGTTGCAACTGGTCCAGAATGCGGAGGCCGTTCATCACTTTGAGGTAGCCTTTGCGGGCCGCCTGTAACGCTTCATTGCTGAAATCCAGCGTACTGCGGTAGTGAGCCTGCAACACGAAGAACCGCACCGTCATAGGTGTGTAGGCCTGCTGTAGCAATTCGTGCTCTCCCGTAAATAACTCGCGGAGCGTGATAAAATTGCCCAAAGACTTACCCATCTTCTTGCCGTTCATGGTGATCATGTTATTGTGCACCCAATAGCGTGCGGCATCTGTGTGGTTGTGGCTGGCCTGGCTCTGAGCGATCTCGCACTCGTGGTGCGGGAACATCAAGTCCAGTCCGCCCCCGTGAATGTCAAATTGCGTGCCTAGGTATTTCCGGCTCATGGCCGAGCACTCCAAATGCCAGCCCGGAAACCCTTCTGACCACGGCGAAGGCCAGCGCATGATGTGGGTAGGCGAAGCTTTTTTCCACAACGCAAAATCTAGCGGTGAACGTTTTTCTTCCTGCCCTTCCAAGTCTTCGCGGGTGTTCGTCATCAAATCCTCAATGACCCGACCCGAAAGTTTTCCGTAGTTATGCTGCTGGTTGTAGGCAGGCACATCAAAGTACACCGACCCATTGGACACGTACGCCAGGCCATTCTCCAGAATTTCCTCAATCATTTGAATCTGCTCAATGATGTGGCCTGAAGCCCGAGGCTCTATGTCTGGGGAGATGACGTTCAGTTGCGCCAGATCTTCGTGGTAACGATTGGTGAAATGGTGCACCACTTCCATGGGCTCCAGTTGATTGGCCTTCGCGAATTTCTGGATTTTATCTTCACCGGAGTCAGCATCGTTCTGTAAGTGGCCTACATCGGTGATATTGCGCACGTAACGCACTTTGTACCCAACGTATCGTAGGTACCTGGAAAGCACGTCAAACACCACGCCCGCCCGGGAATGGCCCAGGTGGGCGTCGCCGTAGACCGTTGGTCCGCAGACGTAGAGGCCCACGAACGGGCTTTCTATTGGAGTAAACGGTTCTTTGGTCCGGGTGAGGGTATTATATAAAGACAATGGGTGGTTCATGCGGCAAAATTATAAAACTTACTGGTACTTGTGGTAACGGTACGAGGTTCATGGGGTAAAGTGCCGGTTTCTTTCAGATTGAGGAAGGAAGTTTGAGGGTTGTTTTCTGGAAAGAAAGTGTTTTGTGGGGAATGCCGTTTGCCTGTTGCTGGCGTGGCGGCGGGTAGATGCGGTGCCCTTATGCTGGATTGTTGCATGGTTTCCCTCCGTGCGCTCACGGCCGCGAGGCCCCGTCTTCCCCTCTCGCACTGCCCTTTCGGCCTGCATAGCCTTTTGCGTATAGTTTTGTCTGTCTAGGGCCAAAAGCGAGGCGCGCTTGGGGAAGACTGGAAAGGGGAAAGTAGCATGGACTTCTACCTTTCTAAAGCGGAGACTCCCCCTTTGAAGGGGGCGAAGGGGGATGTTTACACAAGTAGATTACACGCATTCCTTTCCCCTCTGAACATGGTTCAAGTCTGTGACTTGGACCTATCATGACCGGAAGTTTGAAACTTCCGTGGGGCAAGGCCTCAAAAGAATGTTCGCTGAATTAGAAGCCCATTCTTGGCCTGTTTTCAATAAACCAGCCCCAAAAAGTCAATCTCCCTCCTCTACAGCAGAAGCATTCAGCACGTAGGTAGACTCTATTGGAAAATGGTCGGTGAACTGGATTTGGTTGAGGACGTCGAACTGAAGTAGTTCCAGGCGGTCGCTGAAGAACTGGTTGTCTATTCTGATGGGGAGTTTGCCGTTGTAGGTGAACCCGAAACCGTTACCGCCTTCCTCGAAGCTGTTCTTCAGGTGCCTACGTAGTTGTTGGTAGGTGTAGGAACTAGGCAAATCGTTCAGGTCGCCGCAGAGCAGCACGGGGTGTCTGCTGGATTGGATATGCTCTAACAAACGTTCTACCTGGTGGCTGCGGGCAATGAAGCCGCCTTTGAGCCGCCGAGCCACGTTGCGGCCTTTGGTTTTGAGTCCCGCTTCGCTTTGCATGGCTTCTTCCACATCTTTTTCCTCAATGGCCATAGACTCCAGGTGCATGTTGTAGACGCGCAGGGTATCTTTGGAAGGTAGTTTCACATCTACAAAAATGACTTGGTTTTTGGTAGGCCGGTCAAAAGAGACGCTCCCTTTGTCAATGATGGGGTACCTAGAGAAAATAGCCAGGCCAAACTCGGCGCCAATGCTGTTGGTAAGGGCTTTCCCTACATAGATTTCCCGGTCCTGCTGTTTGCCTATCCGCTTGCGGCTGTTGTAGGTGTTCTCGGTTTTATCATGGTAGAACTCCTGCAGGCAGAGAATATCGGCGGGATGTTCGGCCACCCATTTCATTTCTTTTTCCGGCAGGTCTGGGTCTGCGGCGTGCAGATGCTGGTACACATTGAAAACGCGCACGTTGTAACTTAATACCTGAATGCGCTGCTCCTCAGAAGCCAGGCTTTCATCTAACGTGCTCAGGTTGAAGTAGCGGGTGTGCTGCCCCCAGAACAGAAAGATGAGCAGAGCCGGCCAAAGGGCCCATACTGGGCGTTGCCATAACCAAAGCAACAACAGCACTCCGTTTAACACCAACGCGCCCGGCAAAGACAGGGCAATGAAACCGGCCGGCCAGAAAACGTGCGGCGGCACGTACTGGCACGCCACGCCCAGCAGGAGCCACAGCGTGGAGAGAGAGGTAAGAAAAGAAAGAATCTTCCGGCGCACAGATGAAAATTTAATCGCAGAAGTAAACCTACGCAAAAAACCGGAAGTCGCTAAAAAAACGTAGGTTCTGGCTCCTTTGCGGGTATTTTCAGGAAAACAACGCAAAAATGGATTATTAATATTTAACTCGTTTTAAAATAGTCCCACCGCCTCTCCGTTTTAAACTTGCCCTGAAGTACCTAGTAATTGGAAATTATACCCTAATTTTACACCCTTAACACCTTATTAGTACAGCTATGTTGTTATCCAGCTTATTATTTATCGGCAACTTAGGAACCGGCGAGATGGTCGTTCTTGTGTTAATCGTTCTGTTGCTGTTCGGCGCGAAGCGTATCCCAGACCTGGCCCGTGGCTTAGGAAAAGGAATCCGGGAGTTCAAAGACGCCACCAAAGAGATCAAGAACGACATTGAGAACGCCGCCAGTGATGACCGGTATTCCAATACAAACCAGAACAGAAACAACTATAACAACGGCCCGGGCTATAACCCGAACCCAGGTTATACCAACCCAAATCCTGGTTATAACAATCCTAACTACAACAACGGGAACGCCCCATACAATAACGGCGCCCCCTACAACAATGACAACGCGCCTTACACCAATCCGCCTGTCAACCCGAACCCAACGCCCAACAACCCCAACGTTTAATACATGCGTTATACATCCCTTGACGCTATCCGCGAGGAGATAGGCAGAGGTACACTCTCTTGCCGTCTGCTAGTGGAGCGTTACCTACAGAACATCAACACCAAGCGTCATCTGAACGCATTTCTGGAGGTGTTTGAAGAGGAGGCCCTTCGGCAAGCCGAAGAAGTGGATGCCAAATTGAAAGCCGGTACTGCCGGCAAACTGGCCGGAATGGTGATTGGCATCAAAGACGTGTTGGCCTATGAAGGTCACGCGCTCCAAGCCTCCAGCCAGATCCTGAACGGCTTCAAATCCCTGTACACCGCCACTGCGGTGCAGCGCCTTCTGGCCGAAGATGCCATCATCATCGGGCGCCAGAACTGCGATGAGTTTGCTATGGGCGGTTCCAACGAGAACTCCGCCTTCGGACCGGCCCTCAACGAAGTAGATACTACCCGCGTGCCGGGCGGTTCTTCGGGAGGTTCGGCCGTGGCCGTGCAAGCCGATCTTTGTTTAGCCTCTATCGGGTCTGACACCGGGGGATCGGTACGCCAACCAGCCGCGTATTGCGGGGTGGTGGGCATGAAACCTACCTATTCGCGTATCTCGCGCTACGGCCTCATCGCGTACGCTTCTTCCTTTGACCAGATTGGCGTGATCACGCAGAGCGTGGAAGACGCTGCCCTACTTTTAGAAGTGATGGCCGGTGCCGATGAGTTTGACGCGACCGTGAGCCAGCGTCCCGTTCCTGCTTACAGCCAAAACCTGACCTTTGACCGCCCGGCCCGCATCGGGTTCATCCGGGATTCTTTCGAGAGCCCTGGGTTGAATATTGAGGTGAAAGCCGCCGTGCAAGGCGTTTTAGACCAACTGCAAGCCGACGGCCACACCGTGGAACCGGTGGAATTCCACTTCCTAGACTACATAGTACCCACCTATTACATCCTGACCACCGCCGAAGCCAGTTCCAACCTGGGCCGGTACGATGGGGTGAAGTACGGTTTCCGGAGCCAGAACGCGACGGATCTGGCCTCTATGTACAAAAAGACCCGTTCCGAAGGCTTCGGAAAGGAAGTACAGCGCCGCATCATATTAGGCACCTTTGTGCTTAGCGCAGATTACTACGACGCTTACTACACCAAGGCGCAGCAGGTACGCCGTCTTATCAAAGAGAAAACCGATGAGCTTTTAAGCCAATACGATTTTCTGATTCTGCCCACAACCCCTACTACTGCTTTCAAGATTGGGGAAAACACCAAGGACCCGCTGGCCATGTACCTGGAGGATATCTACACGGTGCAGGCAAACCTAGCAGGCATTCCGGCTATTTCGTTACCAATTGGCACAGACGCCGCAGGGCTACCGATTGGGGTACAGCTGATGACCAAAGCTTTTGGGGAAGAGCAATTACTGGCCTTCTCTAAACAACTGATGAACCATCAACCACACCTAACCGCCTAATGCACAAAATTACCTTTCTTACTGGCCTTGTACTTTCACTAGGCTTGGGCTCTGCCGTGCAGGCCCAGGAAACCCCGACACTGGATGTTCCAGCGGTGCAAGTAAAAGACACTACTAAGGTACTCGTTGATTCCGTTGAGTTCATTCCGGTAGAAACCGATGAACTCATCCAGGACCGCCTCAGCTGTCTGGAACAGGAGATTCCCCTGGAGTTCAACAAGCAGGTAAGAGGGTTGATTGACTACTTCACCATCCGGAACCGGAAGTATACCCGGCGCGTGCTGGAGCGCAAACCCATGTACTTCCCCATGTTTGAGAAGTACCTGGCCAAGCACAACATGCCCGATGAGTTGAAGTACCTGGCGGTGGTGGAATCAGCGTTATTGCCGAAAGCGGTTTCCTCCGCGAAAGCCGTTGGTTTGTGGCAGTTCATGGACTTCACCGGCCGTGATTTCCGTCTGGTGCAGAACCATTACCTGGACGAGCGCATGGACCCGGAGAAATCCACTGAGGCCGCGTGCAAGTTCCTGAAACAGCTGTACCGCATGTTCGGGAGCTGGGAAATGGCGTTGGCGGCTTATAACTGCGGTCCGGGTAACGTAAGAAAGGCCATTACCCGCTCCGGCGGAAAGACTACGTTTTGGGGCATTTATCCGTATTTGCCTAAAGAAACGCGGGCTTACGTGCCGTCCTTCACGGCTTTGGTCTACACATTGAACCACGCCGAAGACCACAACCTGCACCCAGCCAATGTGCAGATTCCTATTGCCGTGGACACCATGTTAGTTAGCCAGCCGGTAGATTTGAAGTTGCTAGCCAAGCAACTGAATTTGCCCGAAGACCAGATCGTGAACCTGAACCCGGCGCTCAAGCTGAAGCACATCCCGGAGAACGTGTCTAATTTCCCGCTGCGCATTCCGGCAGATGTTCGCCCTTTCCTGGCAGAAAATAGAATGGCGATTCTGGACTCTTCCCGCTACGTAGCGCCGTACAAAGCTCCGGCCAGAACCAAATTGCCTTCTTTGCAGGAAGTACCCACTACCATGCTGGCGAAAGCAGAACCAACCTCTGGAGACAGCACCGTCAGAACTACCTACATTGTGCGCCGCAACGACAATCTTTCCAAAATCGCGAAAGAGCAGAACGTAACGGTAGAGCAACTGAAAGCCTGGAACAAGATCTCCGGCAATATGCTAGTCGCGAATCAGAAGCTGGTGGTGTTCAAACCAGAGGCGAAGGAAATGCGATCGGTAAAATCTACGGAAACAGCGGCCGCTGAGACTACCTTACTGGCTTCGGCAGAAGAAGTTTCCACTACCGCAGGTAAAAACGCTGGCCCTAACGCCAATGGTGTTCCCAAAGAGAATGCAGCTATTGCCTTGGTTTCCAAGAAAACACTAGCAGCTAAGAAAGCAGAGGTAGAGAAACCGCAAACCGTGCACCACGTGCAACCAGGCGACACCCTCTGGAATATTTCCAAGCGCTACAACAACGTGAGCGTAGAGAAACTCAAAAAAGCAAACAAACTGAAAGGCGATGATTTAAAGCCTGGTATGAAGCTGATTGTAGGCTGATTCTGTACGTACTAAAAAGATAGCATCCCTGGCTTCGGCTTGGGATGCTATTTGTTTTTAAGGTGTTTTGCATAAATCAGGCGGTAAACCAGGAGGTGAGAACCCACGGCTTACTTGCTCAACTGAAAAAAAGATAGCAACTTGAATTATTCACCGCCCAACAAGCGTTGGCTTGGCGGCGGCCCCATAAAGACTACCACAACACGACAAAGAAGGACATGATTAAAATCAACAAGGAAGATGCGCTGAATTATCACAGCCAGGGACAACCCGGTAAGATAGAGGTAGTGCCTACCAAACTGGTGAGCACGCAGATGGACTTAGCCTTGGCGTATTCGCCGGGTGTGGCAGAGCCTTGTAAAGAAATAGCCGCCAACATAGACGATGTTTACAAATACACCGCCAAGGGTAACCTGGTGGGCGTGATCACCAACGGAACTGCCGTTCTGGGCCTAGGCAACATCGGCCCGGAGGCCTCTAAACCGGTGATGGAAGGGAAAGGAGTGCTCTTCAAGAAATTTGCGGGTATTGACGTATTTGACATTGAGATAAACGAGACCGATCCAGACAAATTCATCCAGATTGTAAAGTCGCTGGAGCCTACGTTCGGCGGCATCAACCTGGAAGACATTAAAGCCCCTGAAAGCTTCAAGATTGAGAATGCCCTTCGCGAGCAGATGAACATTCCGCTCATGCACGATGACCAACACGGCACGGCTATCATCTCCAGCGCGGCTCTGTTGAACGCGTTGGAAGTGGTAGGCAAAGACATCTCCCAAATCAAGATGGTGGTGAACGGGGCTGGCGCGGCCGCTATTGCCTGCACCAAACTGTATCTGGAGTTGGGCGTGAACATTGACAACATTGTCATGTTTGACAAAGACGGCATCATCAATCCAGAGCGCAATGACTTGGACATCTACCGCGCCCAGTTTGTGACCACCCGTAAAATCACCACTCTGGCCGAGGCCATGGACGGAGCCGATGTGTTTGTAGGCCTGAGCGCCGGCAACGTTTTAGCGCCAGAATTGGTGAAACTGATGGCAAAAGACCCTATCATCTTCGCGTTGGCCAACCCAGACCCGGAGATTGCCTACGAAACCGCGATGGCCACCCGTGATGACTTGATCATGGCTACCGGCCGTTCAGACCATCCTAACCAGGTGAACAACGTACTGGGCTTCCCTTACATTTTCAGAGGGGCCTTGGACGTACGGGCCACCGAAATCAACGAAGCCATGAAACTGGCCGCCGTATATGCTCTGGCAGATCTCGCCAAAGAAGGTGTGCCGGACATCGTGCACAAAGCCTACGGCGATAACTCCATTGCCTTCGGACGGACGTACCTGATCCCTAAACCGCTGGACCCACGTTTGATCACCACCATTAGCCCAGCGGTAGCCAAAGCGGCTATGGACTCTGGCGTGGCGCGTCATCCTATCACTAACTGGGAGCGTTACCACCAGGAACTGCAGGCCCGCATAGGTATTGACCAGAAACTGATGAACCGTGTGCTGACCCAGGCCCGTCAGAATCCTAAAACAGTGGTCTTCGCTGAAGCAGATCATTACAAAATCCTGAAAGCGGCCCAAACCGTGCTGGAGCAAAAACTGGCCTACCCTATTCTGTTGGGCGAGCGGGCCCGCATCCAGGAAATGATCACTGAGTTCAACATGGATTTAACCGGCAGTGTCATCATTGACCCGCGCGAAGAAGACGCCAAATGCGAGCAATTCGCGCACCTGCTGTATGAGAAACGCAAGCGCAAAGGCTTAACCCTATTTGATTGCCGAAAACTGGTGCGCGACCGCAACTACTTTGGTTGTATGATGGTGGAAACCGGCGAAGCCGATGCCCTCATCTCTGGTCTTACCCGGGAATACTCGTCCACTATCAAACCAGCCCTGCACGTGATTGGCGTAGAGGAAGGCGTGAACAAAGTGGCGGGCATGTACATTATCCAGAACAAGAAAGAGCCGTACTTCTTCGCAGACACCACCGTAAACTTGCAGCCTAGCGCCGAGGAACTGGTGGACATCATTGGCTTAACGGCCCGTTACGTACGTTTCTTTGACCGTGAGCCAAGAATGGCGGTGCTTTCGTACTCCAACTTCGGGTCAAGTTCTGGGCAGGTGCCTACCAAAACCCGCGAGGCTACCCGCCTGGCCAAGCTCCGCTACCCAGACCTCATCATAGACGGCGAGATGCAAGCCAACACGGCCTTGAACCCAGATTTGCTGCGCGAGCACTATCCGTTCAGTGAACTGGCCAACGTGGGGGCCAACACCCTCATCTTCCCTGGTTTGGCGGCGGGTAACATCGCGTATAAACTCTTGCAGGAAATCGGCGGCGCCGAAGCCATTGGTCCTATCTTGATGGGCATGCGCAAGCCGGTGCATATTCTGCAGCTAGGTTCCTCAGTGCGGGAGATCATCAACATGGTAGCCATTGCCGTGGTAGATGCCCAAACCTGCAAGGCAGAACTGTAGACCAAGAGGGCTAATTGAGAGGCGTTATACCAACAAGTAGGTATTTCTAGCCATCCCAGAAATTTCATATCCTGTTTTTAGGCTGTTTACTAAAAAACGACCTAAAAACAGGATATCTTTGTAAGCTGATTACACTTATCATTTTATGATTGCATATCTAGACGGTCGCCTGGCGCAGAAAGATCCAACTTTCGTCATTATTGATGTAGGAGGTGTGGGCTACGAGCTTCGTATCTCGCTCAACACCTTCGGGCAATTGCCGGAGGGCGAACGTTGCCGTCTGTACACGCACCAGCACATCAAAGAAGACGCGCACACGCTGTACGGTTTTGCCACTCTGGCAGAGAAAAGCGCCTTTTTACATCTGATCTCTATTTCGGGGGTGGGGCCTAATACCGGGCTCATGATTCTTTCCTCTTTGACCGTGCAGGAAGTGCAGCAAGCCATTGTGCGGGAAGACGTACGCACCATTCAGCAGGTGAAAGGTATTGGAGCCAAAACCGCCCAGCGTATTATTCTGGAACTGCGCGATAAATTCCGGAAAGGGCTGGGTGCCGATGCGGTAACGGTCTCTTTTGGGGCGCACAATACGGCCCGCGAGGAGGCGTTATCTGCATTAGTAACCTTAGGCTTCGCGAAGAATGTCGCCGAGAAAACCTTAGATACAATCATTAAACGGGAGGGTGCTACCCTAACCGTTGAAGAAATGATTAAGTTTGCCTTGAAGTCTTCCTAAGTAACTTCCCCATTATTTGTGTTTTATAAACAGAAGCCTCACATTCTTGCAGCCGCGGTAGGGTTGGTGTCGTTGATGGCTTGGCTTTCCCAGGCCGAGCCCATGAGTTTATCTATAGCAGGTGTTAGCACCTCGCTAATGATGTTGTCTGAAGAAGAAGATAAAGAAGCAGTACAAGACACAGTAAAAAATCAGGGATATATTCCTTCCCGACGTCCGAAGCTCATTTTTGACGACCGCCGGGGCGATCCCTTTTCTAACAGAACCACGTTGTCGCCGCTGTTGCTGCCGTTGCCCAAAAACGTGCAATTGAACGTAGTGCCAGATGACAGTCTGAAGCGGTACCAGATCACGGAGCAGATTGGCGGGTATGATTACCGCGATCCCAGCACCATGACCTTTGAGGAGTATTCCCGCTACCAGCAGCAGAAAGCTATCAGAGATTACTGGCGCACCAAATCGGCGAGTCTGGACGAGCAGAACCCGGCCGCGCCTAGCCGCCGTCTGGTGCCTACTCTAAACCTGGGTGGCCGTACGTTTGACCGCTTGTTTGGCGGAAACACCGTAGATATACGGCCCAACGGGTTGGCTACGCTTAAGTTTGGCGCGCTCTTCAACAAAAATGAGAACCCGGCCATTCCGCTACGTCAGCAGAGCATAGGCGATTTTGAGTTCGATCAGAGCATCGCCCTGAACATTGACGGCCGCATTGGCGAGAAAATGCGCATCACGGCCAACTGGGATACCAAAGCCAACTTCGACTTTGAGAATAACCTGAAGCTGGAGTATACGGGCTATCCTGAGGAAATCATCCAGAAAATAGAAGCCGGTAACGTGAGCTTGCCGCTCAACAACTCCCTTATCTCGGGCGGGCAGAACCTCTTCGGGTTAAAAGCGCAGTTACAGTTAGGAAAGCTATCAGTGACGGCCATTGCCGCCAACCAACGCGGTAGCATAGATGCGGTAGATATTCAAAACGGGGCCCAAAACAGACGCTTTGAGTTACGTGCCGATGATTATGACCGCGACCGGCACTTCTTTTTGGCCCAGTTCTTCCGGAACCGGTATGACCAGGCGCTCCGCAGTCTGCCGCTGGTGAATTCCGGCATTGTGATCAGACGTCTGGAAGTGTACATCACCAATGACAACCGGGCCACCCAAAACCTGAGAAACGTGGTGGCTTTAATGGATTTGGGCGAACCGAGCCCTTTCAGAGCCCCCTTCAGCAACAATTTACCCGCCAACTCCGGGGCCGGAAACAACCAGAACAACCTTTACGGCAGACTAGGTAACCGAAGCAATACGCAGATAGACAATTTTCTGGAAGGTTTCGGGTTGCAGAAAACCGTTGACTTTGAACACGTACGCGCCCGCCGCCTGGACCAGACCGAGTATAAATTCAATCCGCAGTTAGGCTACATTTCCCTGAACACCACGTTGCTACCAGAGCAAGTGCTGGGCGTAGCGTTTGAATACACCTTGAATGGCCGTACCTATAAAGTAGGTGAGTTGCAGGAAGACTACCAGAACGTGCCCGAAGACCAGGTGATTTTCCTGAAGTTGCTGCGCGCCACCAACCCCGGTTTGAACACGCCTACCTGGGATTTGATGATGAAAAACGTCTATGCCCTTAACGCAAACCAGATTGAGCGGCAGAACTTCCAGCTGAACATTGCCTATAAAGACGATGCCACCGGCGGCGACCTGACCAGTTTACAGGATGAGTCCAGCTTGAAAGGCATTCCGCTGATTCAGGTTTTCAACCTGGACAACGTGAACACCAACAATGACCCTCCGCGCGACGGTAACTTTGACTTTTTAGCTGGCATTACCATTGACCCAGAGTCTGGCCGCATCTTCTTCCCGCAGGTAGAGCCGTTTGGGTCTTACCTCCGTTCCCGCTTCACAACGGGCACAGAAGATCAGTTCATCAACAAATACGTCTTCCAGGAGTTGTATGACTCCATCCAGACAGATGCCCAGCAGTTCGCCCAGAAGAATAAGTTCTTTATTCAGGGCCGTTACCAGGCTTCCAGTACAGATGAGATTACGCTACCCGGTATCAGGATTGCCGAAGGTTCTGTGGCGGTCTATTCCGGCGGTACGCGGCTGGTAGAAGGCCAGGATTACCAGGTGTTTTATGATTTGGGCCGCGTAAAGATCCTGAATCCCAGCTACCTGAACAGCGCCAGCAACTTGCGCGTCACCTACGAGAAAGCCGACATTCTGAGCGTCCAACCCAGAACACTCCTGGGAGCCCGTTTTGATTACCGGGTAGACAATGACCTCATCTTAGGCGCCACAGTACTGCACCAGGGAGAACGTCCGTTTATTCAGCGCGTGAACATTGGCGATGAGCCCAGCAACAATACCATCTACGGGTTTGATATCAATTACCGGCGTGATTCCCGTTTGCTCACCATGCTGACGGATAAGTTGCCGTTCTTGGAAACCAAGGAACCTTCGTCCATTACCTTAGGAGCCGAGGTAGCCCAGTTGGTGCCTCAGAAAACTACTTTTGTGGGTGAAGATGGGGTTTCGTACATAGATGACTTTGAAAATGCCAAGACGCCTTATTCCCTAGGAGGTTTCAACACTAACGCTTGGCGGTTGGCTGCAACTCCGGTTACCTTGGCCAATGGTGCCACCGGACTGGCGAATGCCTTTACCCGGGCCAAGTTGGCTTGGTATACCATTGACCAGATCTATTATACCTCCAATGGTCTGCGGCCCAACAATATTTCTAAGGAAGAACTGGAGAACCACTATGTACGGGGTATTCAGCGCCGCGAGATTTTCCCCAACCGCGACCCGGAGACCAACAACTCGTTTGAGTACACTTTTGACCTAGCCTATTACCCACAGGAACGCGGGCAGTACAACTATACTCCCAACGTTCAGCCTGACGGCCGTTTCTTCAACCCTAACGTTGATCCCCGTAATAACTACGCAGGTATTAGCCGGGAAATCTCCTTTGACAACAACTTTGACAACGCCAACATTGAGTATCTGGAATTCTGGATGTTGGACCCCTTCATTAAAGGAGACCGGGGCCGGAAACTCATCACGGGTTTAGATGATGCGCAGAACAGCCGCGATGAAAATGGAAAACTGGTCTTCAACTTAGGTAACATCTCTGAAGACCTCCTGAAAGACCAGCGGTACGAATTTGAGAACGGCTTACCAACCGACGGGAACCTCCAAGCCACGGAGCCAACCGCTTGGGGTCGGGTGACCCGCAATCAGTTCCTGACCGATGCCTTTGACAGCAATCCCGGTTCCCGCCAGTTCCAGGACATAGGTTTGGATGGTTTGAATGACAATGACGAACGCGCCTTCTTCCAGGGAATCTACAGCACCGTAGAGGACCCGTCTGCTGATAACTTCCGCCACCACTTAGACGGGTCATATGATGCCGCCAATGTAGGGGTGTTGGGCCGTTACAAGAACTTCAACGGTATGGAAGGCAACTCACCGGTTAACAGCAATCTTTCGTCCAACGCTTTCCCAGATAAGGAAGACCTGAACAAAGACAACGTAATCAGTGACACCGAGCAGTACTATGAATACAACATTGACCTGCGACCAAGCCGTCTGGCGGTAGGTGACAACTACATTGTAGACAGAGTAGACTCCACAGATGCCAACGGCAACAGAGTAAGTTGGTACCAGTTCCGGATTCCGGTGAGAAAGCCCACCAACAACGTGAACAAGATGCAGGGCTTTAAGTCCATCAGGTTCATGCGGATGTACATGACGCAGTTTGCGCAACCCGTAGTACTCCGGATGGTGCAGATGCAGTTTGTGTCCAACCAGTGGCGTACGTACAATTCCATTCTCTCCAACGGCGCTCCCTGCGTGGGCGACTGTGACTCTGATGCCTCGGCTTTTAGTGTCTCTTCGGTGAGTATTGAGGAAAACGGTGAGGTAGATGCTGGGAACATTCCGTACGTGGTGCCTCCGGGGGTAGAACGCCAGCGCGATTATTCCTCGGCCAACAACCGCCGCCAGAATGAGCAGTCCTTGCAGTTGAACGTAGAGAACCTGAGAGACTCTTTCAGCAAAGCAGTGTACAAAAACGTGAGCCAGGACATGCTGATCTACAAGCGCCTGAAAATGTACGTGCACGCCCAGAGCCCCAGCGGTACCCAGGACAATGAAGTAAATGCCTTCATCAGAATTGGTACTGACTTTACGCAGAACTATTACGAATTCTCTATACCGCTGAAGATGACGCCGCAGGGCAGCCGTGACCCGTACCAGATCTGGAACGAGCAGAACTTCATTGACGTAGCTTTTGATGAGTTTGTCCGATTAAAATCCAGACGGAACCAGGCAGGGTTCCCCTTGAACCAAGTCTTTACCGAATCCCGTGAAGACGGAAAAGTGTTCAGAGTAGTAGGTAACCCAGATTTCAGTGATGTGCAAAGCCTCATGATTGGTCTGGAAAACCCCGCCACGCCAGACAAAGCGGCTCATTCAGTTACGTTGTGGGTGAATGAACTGCGCGTATCTGACTTTGACCGTACCGCCGGTTGGGCAGCCACTGCCCGCGCCAACATCAAACTAGCTGACTTCGCCAACATCACCGCTACCGGTTCTTACACCACCGTGGGCTTTGGCGGTATTCAGCAGCGGGCGGCGCAAAGAGCCCGGGAAAC
Organism: Rufibacter sp. JT3400010; assembly: GCF_054956755.1. Taxonomy (NCBI): domain Bacteria; kingdom Pseudomonadati; phylum Bacteroidota; class Cytophagia; order Cytophagales; family Hymenobacteraceae; genus Rufibacter; species Rufibacter sp. JT3400010. Next base: position 106,476 of record NZ_JBUDXA010000013.1, read on the forward strand.
CACAGGGCAGTTTGATGTGACAGCCAACGTGGCGGCCGAGAAACTTCTTCCTTCGGGTTTAGGGTTAGTGGTTCCTTTATCTGTGCAGTACGGAACTACCACCAGCGAACCTCGCTATGACCCGCTGGACCGTGACACCGAACTGGACCTTTCCCTGCAGAAGTTTGAAGATGGCACAGAAAAGGACAGATACCGCAAGGAAGTGGTCAGCCAGACCACGACCAAGAGCATCAACTTACTCAACGTCCGGAAGGAGAAAACCAACCCAGAAGCCAAGAACCATATCTATGACATAGAGAACCTCTCGTTCTCCTATGCTTATACAGAGGTACTGCACACGGATATTTCTACGGACCGTAACTTCTCTAAAACCTACAACGGTGGCATTGCCTATAACTACACCAATGCGCCTAAGAGCTACACGCCATTTGCCGAGGTGAAAGCTTTCCAGTCGCCGTACCTGCGGTGGCTGAAGGAGTTCAACTTCTCGCTCATGCCAAGTAGAATCTCCATTAGAGCAGACCTGGACCGGCGCTACAACGAGACGTACCTGCAAGGGCGTACCTCGCCGTACAGTTTACCAGACACGGCCGGTTTCCTGCCTACTTTCCAGAAAGCGTTCTTCTTTAACCGCATCTATGACGTGAAGTGGGACTTAACCAAAAGCCTTACGCTGGATTATACCGCCACCAACCGGGCGGTGGTAGACGAGCCTAACGGCCGTATCAATGAAGAAATAGATACGCTGCGCTGGAAGAACGAGGAAATCTGGCACAACCTGAAACGCTTCGGCCGTAACACCAACTTCAACCAGGTAATTGCCGCCACCTACCGTTTACCGCTAGACAAATTCCCGCTCACCGACTGGGTTTCTGCCGATGCGCGGTACCAGGCAGGTTTCACGTGGACGTCGGCCTCTACGGCACTCAGCAGAAATGACACGCTACAATTGGGTAATACCATTGAAAACAGCACCGAAACGAGCCTGAGCGGCAAACTGGATTTAGTTCGATTGTACAATAAGGTGCGGTTTTTGAAGGCGGCCAATGAAGCCTCCCCTAACCCGGGAGTGCGGCAACAATCGGTGAAGCCAGGGCAGGAGGCAACTCCAGATTCTACCCGAAGCGGCGGACGGCAGGTAATAAACGGAATCCTGCGGGCATTGATGTCGGCGCGTTCCGTCAACTTCACGTATGCGCGTACCGAGGGCACGTTGCTGCCGGGTTTCCTGCCTACCACCAAAAACTTCGGCTTAGCCGATGGCTTTGGGGCCCCGGGTCTGGACTTTGTGTTAGGCAAGCAGTTTGAGTTGCATGACCTTTACGAGCGCGCCAACCGCGAAGGCTGGTACACTGATAGCAGCCAGTACCTGAACACGCCGTTAAGCTCCCTCAAGTCGGTGAATTTAACGGCCCGCGCCACCATTGAACCGTTCCGGAACTTCATCATCACCTTAGACGGAGTCATGAACAAGTCTGAGATTGATGAGGTGTATTACCGCCGCGACTCAGCCTTGGTAGTGCAACGCCAGAACCCGTTCACCACCGGTTCTTACCGCGTTTCGTTTATCTCACTGCAAACCATGTTTGAGTCAGGTGCGGGAAGCAACTCGGAAGCATTTGAAAACTTTATTAGGAACCGGGCGACTATTGCCAGCCGATTGAATGCGGCCAGTGGCGGACCAGGGGTCTATCAGTTGAACTCGCAGGATGTTTTGATTTCTTCGTTCATGCACGCTTACCAAGGCAAAGATGTGAACGGGTACAAAGCCAAACCGGCTAGTCCGTTTGACGCTATACCGTTGCCTAACTGGAATGTGGTGTACAACGGTTTGGCGGCCCTGCCGTTCTTCCAGCAGTACTTCAGTTCCTTCACCCTGAACCACGCGTACCAATCTACGTTCACGGTGTCTAACTTCAGCACGGCCCTGGATTACAGCTTTAAACCGGCAGGCTTCCCTACTCTGGCAGATGAACGCACCGGCGACGTGATTCCGTACTACATTGTAAGCCAGGTAGCCATCACGGAGAGCATGTCGCCGCTGATTGGGATTAACTTCCGGACCAAAGGCCAGATTACCGGCCGTATGGAGTACAGAACCCAAAGGAACCTCTTGCTGAACATGACCAACGCGCAGATAACTGAGAACGGCATCAAAGACATGGTAGTAGGCATTGGCTATAGCGCCACCAACTTCAAGCTTCCGTTCAAGATTGGCGGCAAACGTACCTTGGAGAATGAGCTGACCATGCGTCTGGACTTCACCATCAGGGACAATGAAACCATTCAGCGCACCATTGCCGTAGACACCAACGGCAACGAATACCAGAACAACCTGACTACCGCCGGGGCTTTGCAAGTGCAGATACGACCTACCATTGATTACGTGGTAAGCCAGCGCCTGAACCTGCAGTTCTACTTCACGCAGAACATCAATGAACCCAAAGTGGCCAATGCCTTCCGGAACACGGTGACGGAGGGCGGCATCCAGCTCAGGTTCAGTTTGTCTGAGTAATTAGTATTGAGAGAAACGTTTCGGGGCTGATTTACAGAAATCAGCCCCGAAACTATTTTTAGACAGTCTCTGCACAGTTTCATACGCCAGGCTTGCGGCAGGTGCCAAAAAGAATGTAATTTTGACCCGAACTTAACTTTATACCTTATGAACTTCCCTGAGGAACTGAAATACACCAAAGACCACGAGTGGATTAGAATTGAAGGCGACGTAGCGTACGTAGGCATCACAGATTTCGCACAGCGCGAATTAGGCGACATTGTGTACGTAGACATTGACACCTTAGACAAAGACGTAGCCAGAGAAGAAGTATTTGGCACGGTAGAAGCCGTGAAAACCGTTTCTGATTTATTTAGTCCGTTAACCGGCCAGGTTTTGGAAATCAACGACAAACTGGACGGCAGCCCTGAACTGGTGAACTCTGATCCTTACGGCGATGGCTGGATGATCAAGATGTCTGTTGCTGAGCAAGGCGAAGTAGCCGAACTGCTTTCTGCCGCGGCATACCGCGAACTAGTAGGCGCGTAAGACGTTTATTGTGCGTTTCTCTTACTACGCCCTGGCGCTGGGGTGGGCAGTCATTCTTCTAATCCTGACGTTGCTGCCCGCCCAGGCGTTACCTCCCGGTCCTAAATGGGACATCCTTACCTTTGATTCTCTGGTGCACGCTATCCTATTTGGGGTACAGTTGCTGCTCCTGCTCTACGGCCTCCAGCGCGACCCTTCGGTTCAACTGAACAAACGCTTACTCATGGGCTCCTTTCTGTTGGTGGTTGCCTTCGGGATTCTGGTGGAAATCTTGCAGGGTGCCATGGGCTTCGGCCGCCAGGCAGACCCGGTAGACGCCCTCAGTAATTCTATTGGTGGCGTGATCGGTTTGCTGGTGTGGTCTCTGGTGGGCCGCCGTTTAGGGGCTAGTTCCAGAAAACTAAGTTAAAAACATTTCTATGGTGCGGTACCGCTGGTTTTCCTTTGCGCTCGTTTTACTCTGTTTTCAGGGAAAAGCCCAGGAAATGGCCCGGGTGCGCCAAACCATTGCTGATCTTTCTGCCCCGGCCCTGCATGGCCGGGGTTATGCTTTTAAAGGCGACAGCCTGGCCGCTACTTACCTGCAAAAGCAGTTTGAAACCATAGGTCTGCGTTCTTTCACGCCCGGCTACAAGCAGCCATTTACGCTCCCTGTCAATATTCTGGAAAACCGCCTGCAATTAGCAATAGACGGCAAAACCTTGGTTCCCGGTGTCGATTTCATTGCGCACGGTGCCACTGGCCCCGGAACGGGCGAAGGAAAAGTATATGCCATTGACACTTTGGTTCTGCAAGACGTAGACGTGGCTCAGCAATTCCTGACCAATAATCTGCGGAACAAAGTAGTAGTGGTGCACCAGCGGCACTTTCAGGAGTTACTTTCTTTGCCAGAACCTTTTCAGCCCCAGTTAAGAAGTGTTGCGGCCATCTTGGTGCGGCAACCAGGCCCCAAACTGATGGGCACCGTACGCGGAGAGCAGCTTCCGTTCCCGGTGCTGGAAGTATTGGAAAAAGCCTGGCCCAAAAACGCCAAGAAAATCTCTTATGCCGTAGATGCCCGCCTGGAACCGAACTACCGAAGCCAGAACGTGGTTGGCTTTGTGCCCGGCAAAATCAAGCCAGACTCTTTTGTGGTGGTCACTGCGCACTATGATCACTTGGGACACCAAGGCAAAGACCTTTACTTTCCGGGTGCGCATGACAATGCGAGTGGTACGGCTATGCTATTGGAACTGGCCAACTATTATGCCCAACCCCAGAACGCGCCTGACTATTCCATCGCGTTTATGGCCTTTGCCGGGGAAGAAGCAGGTTTGGTTGGCTCCCGTTTCTACACCGAACATCCGCTTTTCCCGTTAAGCAAAATCAAATTCCTGTTGAACCTGGACTTGATGAGCACCGGCGAAGAAGGCCTAATGGTGGTGAACGGCAGCGTTTTCCCAAAGCAGTTCTCGCTCTTGCAGCAACTGAACCAGCAACACGGCTACCTTCCCCAGATCAAGAGCCGGGGCAAAGCAGCGAACTCTGATCATTACTTCTTTTCAGAGAAAGGCGTTCCTTCTTTTTTCTTCTACACCCTGGGCGGCACCACCACAGAATACCACCATCCGCAGGACAAACCAGACACCCTGCCTCTTACCAAATTCAAAGAGGTGATCAGCTTGATCCAAGCGTTTATCAAAGCACTGTAGCCTATTTCTGTTTTTGCCGAGTTTTCCTGAAAATGGCCTGGAAAGTATCTCAGGTTGCCTTCATTATTCTGGCGCAAGCGTCCGCTTGTGTCCTCATCTTGCAGATCAGCTATGCGTGCGGACACAAGCGGACGCTTGCGCCAGAAAGCTTTGGAAGAAAGGAGATACTAGTAGAATTCCTCTTAGGGTAGTAGAGTGGGTTTACATTTCCAAAAAACACCAACTGAATTAGCCATTAAAAAGCAGAACCCCGGTAACCAAAAGCTACCGGGGTTCTGCTTTTAAGCATTACTAAAAGGTCTACTGCATCAGCATTACTCTACGGACTACTACGCCTTTGTCAGTTTGCATTCTGATGAGGTAGAGACCGTTTGCTTGGTTTTGGAGCGTGAATTGCAAAGACTGGCTCCTGACGTGGCGGGGAGTTGAAATCTCTTGCAGCACAGTTCCTACCGCGGTGCAAACCTGTACACTGGAGATACTAGCTTCCGGGGAACTGATAGAAACAAGGCCGGTGGTAGGGTTTGGGGCTACTTTCACGGCTAACTGGGCACGCTCTTCTTCGGCACCTAACAGAGAATTCCCGTCTACTTTCACATCATCTAAGTAGAGGTTGTTCTCAAAATCAGTGATGTGCCGGAACTTGATTAGGGCGGTTTTAACCGAGGCAAAGTTTGCCAGATCCAATGTTTCCTGTCGCCATTGCAATGCGGTGGGAATAAATTCGTCGGTGGTGAAGTAAGGCGTGGCAGTAGTCAATTCCTGGCCAAACTTCTGGAAGATGCGTTGATAAGTGCTTCCGCAGTCAGAAGAAACCCAAACCTCCAGCGTATCAGAATACTCGGTCTCAGACAGTAGGGAGTAAGCTACCTGGAACGTTAACTTGGGCATGGTGCGGGAAGTCAGATCCAACGGTGGCAAAACCAATTCGTCTACCAGGCCATTGGCGGTATAGGCAATGTTCCGCATCACCGCCGAGGCAGTACCTGTTTTGGCGGCTTTGGTAGTGCGTTCCCACGTTAAATCAGCATTGGGGTTATGGATGGCCCAGCCCGCCGCCGGAAACGTAGCACCTTCAAAGCCTTCCTGCAGCGGCAAGGCTATTCCCTGCACCTGGAAAGAAGCAGTTATGGCATTATTGTCCGCGTTTGCATCCGTACTGGTATTGTTTCTGGAGGCAATGGTAAAGGCAATGGTATGCAACCCAGGGGTAGCCGTAAGACTAGGGATGGTCAGCGTAATGCTCTGAAAAGAGGCAAGGGAACCAGTCCAATCATAGGTTTGCACGGGGCCATTGTCAACACGGTACTGGATCTGGGCCGAAGTCAGGGTTTGGGAACCTCTGTTACGTAGCACAACAACCGGAGCGAAAGCGGGAGCGCAAAGCACGTTTGCCGGAGAGGTCACTTCAACCAAAGCGGCGTCCAGTTCGGGCACCTGTACTTCCGTGGCGCCTAATGAGGTAAGAATACCCGGACGGTACTTGGCAAGGGCCTGTTGCATCACATTCTTCTGCCCAGTGGTAAACAGGTTCATGCAGGCATCATTGGTGTAGTCCATGTAGTTCATGAACATGTCACCTTCATTATTACAGCTAGCCTTGGGGAAAGTAGGACAACCTGTGTTTTCGGCCGCCTGGGTGGGCGTATCTGCTACCTGGTCATCGCCGCATTCTTCATCGCCCCAGATGTGGAAAAGGTTGAGCCAATGGCCAATCTCATGGGTAGCGGTACGGCCTTGGTTAAAAGGTGCTTTGGCTGTTCCGGTTGTCCCGAAGTACCGGTAGTCAATCACTACGCCGTCTGACGCCGGGGAACCGGTATTGGGAAACTGGCCGTACCCCAGTACGTCTTCGTCTTTGTTGAAGTTAACTATCCAAATGTTCAGGTATTGGCTTGTGTTCCAGGCCGCTTTTCCGCCGGAAGAGGCAGCTTTCATAGCATCGTCTACCTTGAAATCTGCGGCGGTGGTTCTGGTGCGGGTAATGCCGTTGGTGGGCTCGCCATCTGGCGTGCGCCGGGCTAACTTGAATTCAATCTCCGTGTCGGCGGCTACTGCTTTGAAAGGGGCAGGCGTATTGCTGGCATCGGCGTTCAGCCGCCGAAAATCTTTGTTCAGGACTTCAATCTGAGACGCGATCTGCTCCTCAGAGATATTCTGCTCATCGGTGTTATAGACCACGTGCACCACCACCGGTATGGTGATGACGCCCCCCAACACCCTCTGCGCGTTTGCCCCTTTGAAATTGTTGCCCGCTGCTTTTGCCTGTTGCTGTAACTGAACGTGCAGGTTGGGCCTGTCCTTCTCCAAGTGCTTCAGATGCTCCATGGTGCCACAGGACCGGGTCTGGCTTATGGCTTGGCTGATAGTACACGTGAAGAGAAAAAAAACAATCAGTAATCTTTGAGCCATTTGCTTCTGCGCTTTAGGGTTGTTTTCAGGGAAACAGGCTGAAAACAACCCCCTTTTACAGAATGTTGTTCAGCTGCTCTTTGATCTTCTCCAGTTCTTCTTTCATCTCTACCACCAGGTGCTGAATGGTGGCATCATTGGCTTTGGAACCTATGGTGTTAATCTCACGGCCTATTTCCTGCGAGATGAACGCCAATTTCTTACCAGTTGGTTCAGGAAGATAGACAGTCTCTGCAAAATAATGCAAATGATTCACTAATCTCACTTTTTCTTCGGCTATGTCTAACTTCTCAATGTAGTAGATCATCTCCTGCTCAAAGCGGTTCTGATTAAACGACTCTGAGGTGCTTATTTCGCTTAAATGAGCCTGTATGCGCTGTTTGATGTGGTCTACCCGGCTAGGGTCGTGTTTGTCTACTTCGGCCAACAGGATTCTAATTCTATCTATGTAAGATACAATTTCAGTAGTAAGCGCCTTGCCTTCATCTGCCCTGAACGTGTTGAAATTGTCAATGGCTTCCTGTAAAACGGGCGCTACCTGCTCCCAGGAAACTTCTTCGCCTTTTTCTTCGGTGCTTTCGGTCTGCAGTACCTCGGGCATGTGCAACGCCAACCGGAACAGATCTGGAGATTTCGCGCCCAAGGCAATAGCAGCGGCCTCCAATTCTTTGAAATAGATCCCTAACAGTTCTGTGTTGATTCTACTGCGGCTGGAACCAGTCTTGCCTCTGGTAACCTCTATGGTAAGGTTCACCTTGCCGCGTACCAGGCTTTTGCCTATCAGATTTCTGATTTCAAGCTCTTTATCTGACAGACTGCGCGGAATACGCAGGCTCAAGTCCATGGATTTAGAGTTAAGTGACTTCAGCTCAATGGAAATGGTAGAACCTTCTGTCTCTAGGTGGGCAGACCCAAACCCGGTCATGGATAATAACATACTGCGTCATTAAAGTGGAAAAAGGTAAATCTATGAAAAAAGTCCCATTCCCTCCCTATCTTGCCGCCTGCGGTTTCTGTGACGCGTTCCTTTAATAACCTGCGTATTTTCTTTATCTTTGCTCTATGAAATTTGGAGTTGTCGTTTTCCCAGGGTCCAACTGTGACCAAGATGTCATTGATGCGTTGCAACACACCACCCAAAAGGAAGTTGTAAAGCTTTGGCACAAAGACCATGATTTGCAGAACTGTGATTTCATAGTGCTGCCCGGAGGTTTCTCTTATGGTGACTATCTGCGTTCGGGCGCAATTGCCCGTTTCTCCCCTATCATGCAGGAAGTGGTGAAATTCGCCAATTCTGGTGGGTACGTGTGGGGCATTTGCAATGGCTTCCAGATTTTGACGGAAGCCGGCCTTCTGCCTGGTGCCTTACTCCGGAATACGAGCCAGCAGTTCATTTGCCAGAACGTTTACATCACCCCTGAGAACACCGATGCCCTGCCTACCGCTCTATTGGAGCCCGGCAAAGCTTACCAAATTCCGATTGCGCATGGCGAAGGCCGGTTCCACGCCGATGCCGATACGCTGAAGCAACTGGAAGACAATGGTCAGATCATGTTCCGCTACTGCGATGCCAACGGAGAGGTAACCGAGGTTTGCAACTGCAACGGAAGTTTGCTGAACATTGCCGGCGTAAGCAATAAAAACAAAAACGTATTCGGTATGATGCCTCACCCAGAACGAGCCGTTGACGCAGAACTCAACAACACCGATGGCCGTCTTCTGTTTGAGTCGCTCTTACAAGCCGTTCAAGCGTAACTGACTTCCTTTTCGGAAGAAAATTAGCTTTCGCTAAGCTTTATCATAAACGACAACGCCTCCCTGAGTTCAGGGAGGCGTTGTCGTTTATAGGCTATTTCCCGGAAAGCGAAACTGAAACAGCTTCTGAATCTCCAAACCTCGCTCGCGTCTCGCGAGTGTGAGCTACTTGCGGCGTCCCGCCGCTTTGTATCCATTGATTGCTTTGTGTCCATTTATTCAAAATGAAATGAATATTGGCCAGAGGCCGAAAGTAGCTCACGCTCGCGAGACGCGAGCGAGGGAAATGCTATTACCTATCTGTAGTGATCAACTTAAAAGCAGAATGCCTCCCTTTATACAAGGGAGGCATTCTGCTTTTAAGAGTGTTTTCAGGAAATCGGCTTGAAAGCAAATGACCTATTTTCTAGGGGATCATTGGTTAGAAATCATATCCCATAGAGAAGTAGAACTTAGGTCCCTCGCGCTGTAGGTTCCGTTCGCCCCAGGCCATGTCAAACCGACCGTACACGCCTAGCAAGGTGGTACGAGCCCCGAATCCGTAGCCGTACATAAATGGATTTCGGAAGTTACGGACAATTACTTCAAACGGAGGTCTTGGCACCGGCTGGGTATTCACGGAGTTATCATCGCTGAACGGGTTGCCGCTGTTGTAAGCGGTTCCGGCATCAAAGAAACTCACTAGCTCCAGGTTCCGGAAGAAGCCAGAGTTGATGGGCCCTTCAAACAGGTATTGGAAGATAGGCAAACGCAGTTCTGAGTTCCAGAGAACGTAACGGGTGCCATTACGGGCACCGTAGTTGAAGCCTCTTAAAGGCGTGGCGAAGTTCATGAACAGATAATCTACCGGACCCATGGCCAGGCTATCATCGTCATCGGCATTGATCCAGTTGTCCACGCCACCTAGTTTGTGCCGTTTGGGAGCCGGGCCAAATGATTGCTCGTAGCTCAATCTATTGGCCCATACAAATTGCCTATGAATCTTCTGGTAGTGCCGTAGGTCTACGTAGAAGTTACCAAAACCGGCAGATTTGTTTCCGATGCCGTACATTCTGCTGATTCCTATCTTCATGCGGGTTCCTTCGCGCATGTTCATTCCCGTCACGACAGAATTGTCATACACAATCTCGCCGCCTATACCGGCCAAATCGGTTACCTGGTCTGGTTCAGCGAAGTTCTCCACGGCAATGGCTCTTACATTCGCAAATCTTGGCAGCACCTTCACGCTAAGCGCATTGGTCAACGGATAGCTAAAGGCTGGCAGAATCTCATATTTGGAAAGCTTGGTACGCAACCCACCCACCGACGTTAAAGAGATGCTCTGTCTCTGGAATCCAACGCGATAATCATAGCGGTTTTTCAGGTTGGAGTACTCAGCATAGAAGTTGGTGGTCTGCAGATCTGTCAATGCGAAAACCCCTCCTCTAATGCGGTAATCCTCAAACAGATCGGCCATGCCTACTTCCATCACAAACCCAAAGCCCAGCAAAGGATCGGCGTGAATGGAGGTGGTCAAGCCGTTCACCCCGAACCGCAGATCATAGGGCTTAGGATAATTCAGCACCAGCGAATCTGGCGTGTTCATGGCCATGATGGTTCTGGGTTTGGGAGCTGCTTTGGGCTTAACCGGGGCGGCAGCACTGTCTGTGGCGGTACTGTCTATGATACCACTGGCCAACTGGCTCGCCCGTAAAGCAGCCAACGAGTCTGAGGCGGCCTTCGCGGCCAAGGCAGCCGCTATGCGCGCATTCTCCTGCTGAATACGGCGCTGCAGGTGCCCTTCTAATACTTCCTGGCGTTTGGTTTTGAAGCCGGTTTGCGCAACTGCCGTTAGCGCGGAGTTAGGATACCAATACAGGAATTCCTTGGCCCGGTCACTGGCTACAAACGTGAGGTTACCGGTGCGCACGTTGTAATCATAGGTTTTAATACTCTGCCGGAAAGCAGACACGCGCTCTATGGTACCCGTCTTTATATTATGACGGTACAACGACCTGATACCGGTTTCCTCGCCCAGATACATAATTTCGTCTTCAGACAAACCAATAGGCATCACTTCATTAGAGGGCGTATAGGTCAGTTGCCAGAAGCGGCTTTGGGTATTCTCTGGGTCAAAGAGGTAAATATCAAAGTTGTTGGTAACGGCTGCGAACTTGCCCCGGCTAGACTGGAGGGAATCTGCGAAGCGGTTAGAACTGAACACAATGCGGTTGCTGGTACCCGGCAGAAAAGACGGATCCAGGTCATCAAACACATCATTGGTCAACTGCCGCACCAACCGGCCGCCACGGTAGAGAAACAAATCGCTCTGCCCGTTTTTCACGGCACTCAAGACCATGAATTGACCGTCTTCTGAGAAATCCAGTCCAGCTACCTGGCTGTAGGTACTGAAATTGAGCACGTTGTTTGTCTTGCCCAAAATATTTTTTACCGTGGCTACGCCCGGAATATACCGTTTACCGGCATCCTGTAATTTAAGCTGCAGTTTTCCGCGCCGCACATCTGAAATACCCAGTTGGGATTCTGACCGCCAGGACAGCAAAGGCACCGTGTGGTCTACCTCTTGGTTGGGCATTTTATACCCGCCCCGGTACACAATGCGTTGGTTTTTAGAAGCCAGGTTGCGCACGTACACTTTGTAGGCTCCTCGGTCATAGATCACATACGCCAATTTCTGCCCGCTGGGGCTTAAAGCAGGCTCTGAGTACAGGACATTCCGGCCATTGGCTTTCTTGATCTTATTGTCTTTGCTGGGCGAAGGCATGGAGCCGTCGGCAAAGGTGTTCATTTGGGTGTAGTACGCGAACCAATCGCGCATGAACCGCTTGTACGGCATGTTCAGACTGCTGGCAATCCCTATCTCAATGTCACGGGTAATGCGGGTCAGGTTAAGGATGTTCTGGATGGCGGCAGTACCGTGGCGTTCTGTGATGTAGTTCCAGATGGCCTGGCCGGTCAGGCGCTGGTTACGGGCAAACAACGGGTCTGAGCGTTTACCGCCCGTTTTCTGGATCATGTCGCGTACGTAGTCGTCCATCTCCACGCTCCAGCCTTCGGCTAGGTACGCGGCCGCGCCAGACACAAACCACTCCGGCAAACGCAGCAGGTAATTGCTCTGGATCACTTCCTTCAGGCTACCGCCGTACATCATGTCTGAGAGCAACAACTCAGAAATGCGGTAGGTCATCTGGCGCTTCAGCTCGGTCTGCGAACCTTCAAAGGCCACCTCAATCTTGCTTTTCACAAAAAGGGCATCATTGCCGCCTTTGTAGGGGTCATCAATCAAACCTATGTTGCTCTGCTTCATGTCTGAAACAGAGTTGTACATGATAATGGTGATTTTGGAGTAAGGATAGTAGCCAATCAAGGCCGTAATCCTTTTCAGCTCCCGTTCGGCGTGCTCGGCGGCGTTGCGCGCCAGTTCCCGGCCGTCCTGCGAGAAATAGATGTTGAAGTTCTGCGTGCTGTAGTACTGCCAGTTGAAACGCTTGTATTGAATGCGGTTCTGACCGAAGTCATCTGGGGCAGTGGCCTGGCCATACGTGAACGCGGGCGCTCCCACGCAGAGGAGCAGCACAAATAACCGGCACACATATAAGAAGCGAGTAGAGAGTTGACTCATGTGTTTGACGTTGATGCTAAATATAACGATAAATACCGGGCAATAGTCACTTCTGGCCACAAGGGTGTTTCCTGCTCCAGCAAAGAAATAAACTGCTGGGCCAGTAAAGGTGCCATCAATACTCCTTTAGATCCCATTCCGTTGAAAATTCCCACCTGCGGCGCCTCAGGATGAAGCCCGATCAGCGGTTTGCGGTCCCGCACGGCTGGCCGTATGCCTACATACTGCTTTTCCACGGTGAATGGTTTTTTGAGGATCTCCTGCGCTTTGGTGGCAAGTTCATCTTTGGCCTCAGAGGTAAGCTGTTCCTCCAGGTTGCGCCAGTTGTAGGTAGCGCCCACCCGGTAATGGTGTTGCCCTAAAGGCACAACGTAAACGGCTTTATTATAGATATATGAAGCCTCAAAATCTGGCACTTTTATGTCTAAAATTTCTCCTTTATTCAGAGAAAAGGGCAACCAACTGAAAAACGGATTCTGTGCCCCGCCGGCACCTTCGCAGAAAATGATTCTCCTGGCCTGCGCCTCGCCGTACAGAACACCGTCTGGCCGCAGTTGAAGCTGCGTAAAGTCAATGGCCTCCGGCCGAAACACGCCTCTGTTTTGCAGGTCTTTTTCCCGCTTGTCCAAGAAAGTACGCAAGCTCACATAACCGCCCTGCTGAATGAGCAGACCACCCAATTCCTGATGCACGTCTTCAGAGGCAGGCAATTGCAGGTGCGTGGTTTCAATGTAACCGTCCCAGGCGGTATCAGTGCTTTTGCCCATCCAGTTGTTCTGTTCCTCGGGGGTGGAAAACAGTTTTAAGATAGATTTACGGTGGAATAAATCTACTTGGTAACGTGCTTCCATTTCCTGGTAAAACGCGGCGGCGGCGGGCAGAAACGCATCTACCTGCCAACTTTTGGCGAACCGTTTTCCGGCCACCGGATTAATCAACCCCGCCGCCACCCGTGACGCCGAGTTCTCTTTGGGCGCATCAAAAACCAGCACCGTTTTACCGGCTTTTTCCAGAAAACAGGTCAAAATGGCGCCGGCCAAGCCGTGTCCTACTACCAGATAATCATAAATCATGTCCCAAGGTACGGCATGTGCCGCTGAAATCTGTAACTTAGAGCCTGCAAAATAAGATGTGATCCATGGCTGCCACTGGTCTGCAAGTAAAATACTTTACGTTCAATCCGTTCTCAGAAAATACCTACGTGCTGTATGACGCCACCAAAGAGTGCGTCATCATTGACCCCGGCTGCGCCGATAAACAGGAACAGCAGGAGTTAACGCAGTTCATCCAGGCGGAAGGCCTGAAAGTAGTACGTCTCTTGAACACGCATTGCCATATTGACCACGTGCTGGGAAATAAATTCGTGGCAGATACCTACGGCGTGCCGCTGGAAATCCACGAAGAAGATTTAGCCGTGTTACGGGCGGTGCCCACGTATTCTGCCGCGTATGGTTTTCCGCAGTACCAGGAGATTTTACCCGAGAAATTCCTGAAAGAGGGCGAAAACGTGCGCTTCGGGGAGACCCAGTTGGAAGTACTTTTCACGCCCGGTCATGCGCCTGGCCACGTGGTCTTCTACCACGAAGAAAGCAAAAACCTGATTGGCGGCGATGTGCTGTTCCACCGCAGCATTGGCCGCACTGACTTACCAGGCGGCGATTACAACACGCTTATCCAAAGCATCCGCACCAAATTATTCACACTCCCCGATGAGGTAACCGTATATCCTGGCCATGGCCCCTCCACCACTATTGGAGAAGAAAAAGCCAGTAATCCGTTTTTGAGCTAATTTTACTTAAACAGGCTCAGAACAGACCTTTCCAAATCTATGAAGAAGCACATTCCTAATTTCATCACTTGCCTTAACTTATTATGTGGTTGCCTTGCCTTGGCCTCGGTTTTTGAGCAGGACTTAAAGGCAGCCGCGGCCTGGGTTGTAGCCGCGGCTACCTTAGACTTTATGGACGGCATGGTGGCCCGCGTACTCAACACGTATTCTGAGATAGGCAAACAACTAGATTCCCTGGCAGATATGGTTTCCTTCGGTGTAGTGCCCGGCGCGGCCATGGTGCAAATGCTGGCCCAAGCCATTGAAACCGGCGGGTATGACCTGCCTGCTTTTCTGCCGTATGCCGGCTTCCTGATTACCATTTTCTCCTGCGTTAGGTTAGCCAAATTCAACATAGACACCCGCCAAGTTTCCTCTTTCATTGGCGTGCCTACCCCGGCCTGTACGTTGTTCATCATGTCTTTGCCGCTCATTATGATATATGATGATTTCGGCTTGACGCCTATTATCATGAACCCTTATGTGTTGCTGGGCATTACGGTCCTGTTTTCGTATTTGCTCATAGCCGAGCTTCCGTTGATTGCGCTTAAATTCAAAAGCGGCTCCTGGAAAGGGAATGAAGTACGCTATATTTTCGTGGGACTTTCCTTTCTTTTCCTGGCAATCCTTAACTTTACCGCTGTGCCGTTGAACATGGCCATGTACATTATTTTATCATTTTTCCATAAATCTTCTTCCCTATGAAATTCACCGCCGAAATAGACATCATGCCGCATTCAGAATTACTTGACCCGCAGGGAAAGGCTGTGATGTTGGGTTTGGAGCATTTAGGCTTGGAGCAGGTGTCTGATGTAAGAATTGGCAAACATATTCGTTTACAGTTAGAGGCAGAAAACGAAACTGCTGCAGCCCAGAAAGTGGAAGAGGCTTGTAAGAAGTTACTGGCCAACATGATTATGGAATCATTTTCTTACCGTCTCACCGCCAACTAAGTAACATTCAGTCAGGTTTTTAACTCAGTTCCTTGAGTTGAACCTATTGAGAGAGGGACTGTGTTGCGGAGTAACTATTTACCCGCGTACATGCATGCTGTAAGGAAGTTTCTTTTGGCCGTTGGCTTTTGGATTTCCGCCGTTTCTGCCTGGGCTCAGAACCAGGCAGAAACGCGGAGTGTCTCCTGGCGTGCCATTCCGCCCAATTCTTCGGCCCCGGCCACTCCCGCGTTTGAGGAAGCGGCTTTTGTGAACCGCGAGGAGATTCCGTACTACCTGCTCTCCCTCCCTAACGCAGCGGTCACTTCTTTTGAGTTCACCAGCCTGGAGTTTAGCCCGCTTACCGAGGCAGAAATGCGCTCTTTTCCTAAAAAGGGGCTTAAAACAGAACTTCAGCCTGCCATCAGCGCGGGCACGGCTAACCGAATACCCCACTCTGTCATCGCTTTTCAACCGTTTCGCCTGAATCCACAGACGGGCGCGGTGGAGAAATTACTTTCTTTCAGTTTTCGCTACGTTTCCGGAAATAACCTCAGAAAAGCTAGTACTGCCGCCGGGCGCCGGGCGTATGCCAGCCGTTCGGTCTTAGCTTCCGGCGAGTGGTTTAAGATTGGGGTTCCGGCCTCAGGCATGTACAAGCTAGACCGGGCCGCCTTGCAAGCGATGGGCGTGAACCTACAGAACCTGAACCCACGCAATTTGCGGCTGTTTGGTAACGGCGGCGGAATGTTGCCGCAAGCCAATTCTGCGCCGCGTCCTGATGATCTGGTGGAGAACGCCGTTTGGGTAGAAGGGGAACAGGACGGCACTTTTGACGCCAATGATTATGTGCTGTTTTACGGACAAGGGCCGCATACCTGGTCAGAGAATCTGGTTACCGGGCAATCGCCTTTTCGGCACACCCTAAATCTCTCCAGTGACACCACCTATTACTATTTGAATGTAGGTTCATCTGCCGGACTGAGGGTGAATCAGCAGGCCTCGCTTGCGGGCTCTTTCCCGGTGGTGAATTCATATGATGAGCGTTGGTTTCACGAAGTAGACCTCCGTAACATGGTCAACTCCGGCCGCGAATGGTACGGCGAGGAATTTACGGCCTTCGCTCCGCAGCAAACTTTTGCCCTGCCGGCTTCTGAGGTAGTGCCCAACAGTACCGTTTGGCTTACCTCGGCGGTGATGGCGAACTCCCCTGAAAACAGCTCGTTTTTGGTAAAACTCAACGGAACCACATTGGGAACGCATGCGGTTTCGGGCAGAGGCTCGTACAATTACCACCCCGAAGGAGTGAACCATGTACTCCACTTTTCGCCTTCCCTCAGCGCGCTCACGTACGCCAACGACCTGAACGTTTCCTATACTTACCAATCCGGCAACAGTTCTTCGGCTGCCGGGTTTCTAAACTACTTTACTTTATCCGCGCAGCGGCAACTGAAACTTTACGGAAATCAAACCAGTTTCCGGTCGCTGGCCAGCAAACGAAATGCCGTGACTACGTTTCAGGTGGGTGGGATTACTGCCTCTGATGCACAGATTTGGGATGTCACAGATCCTTTGAAGCCTTTCCGGCAGCTTGCTACACTTAACAATGGGGTCGCTAGTTTCTCGGCCAACAGCCCACAGCTCCGCGAATACGTGGTTTTCCAGGGTTCTTCTTTCCCGGCTCCTACTTTTGTAGGAAAGGTAGCCAACCAGAATCTGCACAGTCTTAACCTAGACGGGAAGCTGGATATGGTCATTATTGCTCCGGCTACTTTCACAGCACAGGCGCAGCGTTTGGCTACCCACCGGCGCACGCGCTCGGGCTTGCAGGTAGAGGTCATTGCATTGGCGGCTATCTATGACGAGTTTTCTTCGGGCAAGCAGGATATCACCGCCATCAGAGATTTCCTGAAAATGCTGTATGAACGCAGCACCAAACAGGGAGATGAGCTGATTCAGGTGGCTCTGTTAGGCGACGCCTCTTTTGACCCTAAAAACAGATTGCCGCAAAACACCAACTTCATTCCTATTTACGAATCGCGCCAGTCTCTGGACCCCGTGCTTTCTTACTCTTCAGATGACTACATCGGGTTTCTGGATGACGAAGAAGGCGAATGGTCTGAGATTGATTTCACGCTTGCGCACCGCCTAGATGTGGGCATTGGCAGACTTCCGGTTAAAACACCTGCGGAGGCAGACCTGATCATTGATAAACTGATCAAATATGAAAGTGAGCAGACGTTAGGCAACTGGCGCAAACGCCTCATTTTCTTAGCCGACGATGGTGATTCTAATGAACACCTGAATGACGCAGATTACCTAGCCGAGTTTGTAGAACGTAACCACGCAGACTACTTGCCCCAAAAAATTTACCTGGATCTGTACCCGCAGATTTCTGTGCCTAACGGTCAGCGCTCCCCAGAAACAAACCAGGCCTTGCGTGAAGCCATTGAGAAAGGAGCCTTGGTCACCAACTACACCGGCCACGGCAATGCGTTAAGTTTAGCCGATGAGCAAATTCTGACCATTAATGAGATTCAGAACTGGAAAAACGCCAACAAGCTCACGTTCTTTTTAACTGCTACCTGTGAAATTGGCCGCTATGATGACCCAAGACGGAATTCCGGCGCAGAAACGGCGCTATTCCACCCCGAAGGTGGAGCCATCGGTCTTTTGACTACCACTCGCCCGGTGTATTCAGATGGAAACCGGGCTTTAAATACCAATTTCTTCAACTTTCTCTTTGCGCCGCTCGCCAACGGCAACATGCCAACACTTGGGGCACTCACCAATAAAACCAAGAACGCGAGTTTGTTCGGCGTGAATAACCGGAACTTCGCTCTATTGGGAGATCCGGCCATGCGTCTCGCCTATCCAAACCTGCAGGTGGTCCTCTCTCAATTGAACGGCAAACCTTTTTCCGCGGCAGCGTCAGATACGCTTAAGGCACTTTCTAAAGTTCAGCTAAAAGGTTTCGTGCAAAACAGCCAGCAACAAATAGCCACCAACTTCCAGGGGCAAATTCATATTACAGTCTATGATAAGCGGGCAACGCTTACCACGCTGGGTGACCAGAATGCCAAACGCCAGGTTCTGAACCGCAGTAATGTGCTGTATGATGGCTTGGCAACCGTCAAGAGCGGTGTGTTTGAGGTTTCTCTGGTAATCCCTAAAGACATCAACTACCAGATCGGTGACGGAAGTATTCATTTGTATGCTTCCTCTTCTACCCTGGACGGTCATGGCGCAACCACGGTACCAGTAGGCGGAGCCAGCACCGAGGTGGCGGCAGACAATACTCCCCCGCAGTTAGAGCTTTACATGAACGATGAATCCTTTGTCTCTGGCGGAACCATTGGGACAGAGGCCACGCTGCTGGCTCATTTATTTGATGACAATGGCATCAATACCGCCGGGGCTGG
The DNA here is from genome assembly GCF_054956755.1 of Rufibacter sp. JT3400010. NCBI lineage: Bacteria > Pseudomonadati > Bacteroidota > Cytophagia > Cytophagales > Hymenobacteraceae > Rufibacter > Rufibacter sp. JT3400010. The sequence goes on from NZ_JBUDXA010000013.1 coordinate 125,181, forward strand.
CATTGGGCATGAAATCACCGCTATTCTGGACGAGAAATCGTCTGAGCCTATTATCTTAAATGAGTTTTACACGGCAGATGTAGATTCTTACCAATCAGGTAAAATCCGGTATTCTCTGCAGAACGTAGGTGTAGGACCGCACACTCTTTCTCTGAAAGCCTGGGACACCCACAATAACTCCAGTACTACCCAGATTGAATTTATTGTTGCCTCTTCTGAGAAACTAGCCTTAGACCATGTGTTCAATATTCCTAACCCGTTCTTGAACAAAACTACGTTCCATTTTGATCATAACAGACCCGGACAGGAGCTAGATATACTTATTCAGGTATTTACCGTATCAGGAAAACTAGTGAAAACATTGCATGGATTTGGGGATGGCAGTACGCATTTTTCTGACCTCAACTGGGATGGTAGAGATGATAGTAATGATGTTTTAGCCAAGGGCGTATACATATATAAAGTAAATGTACGTTCTCGTCAGGATGGGGCTAGTACATCTCGTTACGAAAAGCTAGTTTTACTTAAATAAAATAAGATACAACAATCTATACCGCATGAACTGCAACTTCTTCAGATCTACCCTTCTTGTTCTGTTTGTAATTTCTTTCTCTAGCCTGTCCACGAAGGCTCAAACTACTATAGGGCAGAATACTACCTACAGACCCATCACTACGGCGGTACCGTTCTTATCCGTTACGCCAGATGCCCGTGCCGCAGGCATGGGTGATGCGGGTGTAGCCACTTCCCCAGACGCGAACTCCATCTACTGGAACTCGGCTAAACTTGGCTTCATTGAAACCGATCTAGGTGTTTCGCTCTCTTATACGCCCTGGCTGTCTAACATTGTGAATGACATGTCCCTGAGTCAGCTTTCGGCTCATAAGAAAGTAACGGCCAACTCCACCATAGCGGCCTCTTTGCTTTACTTTGACTTAGGAGAGTTAAACTTCACCAACGCATCAGGTAACCCCATCCAGAACTTCAACCCGAAAGAATACGCCTTCAACCTTGCTTACGGACAAAGGTTAAGCGAGAACCTAAGCTTAGGGGTAGGTGCCCGATTCATTCACTCCAATCTGTCAGGCAACGTCAATGTGGGCGGCGGCGGCGGTGTAGTTGCTGAATCACAGCCGGGTAACTCTGTAGCCGTAGATTTAGGCATTTATTACACCAAAGATCTTGCTTTGGGTGGCAAGAACTATAACCTGGCCCTGGGCGGAAATATATCTAACGTGGGCGGCAAGATCTCTTATACGACTGCCGGGAGAAGAGACTTTTTACCAACCAACCTGAGACTGGGTACTGCCTTCACCATGGAGCTTGACCCTTACAACAAGATTACCCTAGCTGTAGACGGTAACAAACTGCTGGTGCCTTACACGCAATCAACCAACCCGGCTGCCAATGATGACACCAATGTCTTCTCAGGGATTATCAAATCCTTTTCTGATGCTCCCGATGGTGGAAGTGAAGAATTGAAAGAAATCATGGTTTCTACTGGCTTAGAGTACTGGTATGACAATATGTTCGCCGCTCGGGCAGGCTACTTTTACGAAAATGAGCTAAAAGGAGGCCGTCAGTACTTTACCATGGGTTTAGGTATCCGTTATCAGAAATTCGGTTTTGATGGTGCCTACATGCTCCCGAACGATCAGAACAATCCTTTAGCACAAACCTTCCGTTTCACGCTTCACTTTAGATTAGACGAAGCCGAACAATAATATATGCTTCTTAACCGCACTGTAGCACCTGCTATTGCAGAACTTTCCACAGACCTTTCCATTGCTCCAGAAGTGATACAAACCCCTTCCGGAGCCCGTCTTCATATCTTTGAGAACAACATTCAACCTGTAGTACGGGTTGAATTTGTTTTTAGGGCAGGTAAATGGTTTCAAACCAAACCTGGAGTAGCTTCACTTACGGCTAAAATGCTGAAGGAAGGCACCACCCTGCATTCGGCAAAAAAAATAGCTGATACCGTAGATTACTACGGTGCCTCTCTGGAGGTGAACCATGGCTTTGACCGATCTACTGTTACGTTATATTGCCTATCGAAATTCCTTCCCTCGCTGCTTCCGCTCGTGTTAGAGATCATAGAGCAACCTTCTTTCCCTGAAAATGAATTTACCCTAATGAAACAAAGGGTAATCCAAACATTAGCGGTAGATAAACAGAAAAATAGTTACTTAGCGACAGAGGCCTTTACGGTAGCCATCTATGGGAAAGAGCATCCGTATGTTTCCTCCATCTCAGAAGAAGAGATTTCAGCATTATCAATTGCTGATTTAAGGCACTTTCACCAACTAGCCTACTCCTTTGCTTCTGCAGAAATATTTGTCACTGGTGACATATCAAAAGATAGTATCAGCGCTCTTCTTTCTGGTTTGAAGAATAACACAGCTACAGCGGTAGAGCCTTCTTCCATATTAGATCACATACCACAAACTGGGTTAATGCTGCAAAAGACGGCTAACCAAATGCAAGCCTCTATTCGGGTAGGTTGCCCCACTATAAAGCCCTCTCATCCAGATTACCCAAGCTTGTACCTTCTCAATCACATTCTGGGAGGCTATTTTGGCTCTAGGTTAATGAAGAACATACGGGAAGACAAAGGCTACACCTATGGTATTTACTCTGCTCTTTCCAATAAAGAAAACGATTCTTTGTTCTTCATTGGAGCAGATATAAAAGGAGATAAAATCACGGAGACATTAGAGGAAATTACCAAAGAGTTGAGCTTACTTCAGCACGAAGAAGTACCTGAAGATGAATTCGTGACAGCTAAGAAACACCTTGCCGGTAAATTCCTTTCAGACCACGCTACCTTGTTTGACAAAATGGATAAGTATAAATCAAACGTACTTCTAGGTTTACCTACCAACTTCTACACTCAACTCCTTGACTCAATTCAAACGCTTACATCTGATCTTCTTATAGAAGTAGCTAATACACATCTACAAGAAGATGACCTCTTGAAAGTAGTTACTGGTGGCAATCCATCTTAGCTCAAGTCTCCAGTAAAAATAAGAAGGCTCACCGATTTTCATAATCAGTGAGCCTTCTTATTTTAGGACAAAGTTTACACCTATAAAGTTACTGTTGAATTGCTGTGTCTCCTATGCTGATAGTGAGAATAAACCGTTCGCAAACAAACATATTCCTCCCGAATATTATCAAACCAGCATTCTATAAGCAGCGATATGAGGTTTCCTGTTCCATTTTAGAATAAGAGATTAATAGTATACTTGAATCTGGCTCAAGTACCACTAACACCTTAATCATCTATTGACTGCAGAAGATTTAAATACGTCAAGTCTACTTCTCTACTACAATGAAACAGGTTCAGTGAAACTAATAAGCAGTGCGTTTATGGCTAGTACTTAGAAAATAAAGTAAAAACGAGAGTTAAGAGAGCCAGGGCAAAAGTAAAAGCAGTACACTCAACAAGTAGGATATTATACAAAGAAAGCTGC
>NZ_JBUDXA010000014.1:0-127614 GCF_054956755.1 Rufibacter sp. JT3400010
CAAGGGTAAAACGCTTAAACGAGCTCCGTAGCCCGCACGCGTCTTTCTCGGCCAACCAGTAAGTTTTCCACCTCGTTCACCATGTCCTTAGAGCCAATGTAGAAAGTACAGCGCTGGTGCAGTTCAGAAGGCTGAATCTCCAGAATGCGGTTGCGTCCGTCAGAAGCTTTTCCGCCGGCCTGTTCCACCAGAAAAGCCAGCGCATTGCACTCATACAACAGCCGCAGTTTGCCGCCCGGCGATTTCAAGGTATTAGGATACATGTAGATACCGCCTTTCAATAAATTCCGGTGGAAATCTGCCACTAGAGAGCCGATGTAACGGGCGGCGTAGTTCCGCACGCGGCAAAGCTCTACGTAATCTTTGATACTCTCTGGGAAGTGGTTAAAGCCGCCTTCATTTACAGAGTATATATTGCCGTTCTGTGGCGTAGTGATGTTAGGGTGCGACAAAAAGAACTCGCCTAGCGAAGTTTCATAGGTGAAGCCGTTCACGCCGTTGCCGGTGGTGTACACCAACATGGTGCTGGAGCCATAAATCACGTAACCAGCGGCTACCTGCTCGGTGCCTTTCTGGAAAAAGTCTTCCATGGTGGCTTCTGTGCCGATTTCGGAAATACGGCGGTAAATGGAGAAGATAGTGCCAATGGACACGTTCACGTCAATGTTAGACGAACCATCTAGTGGGTCAATGGCCACAATGTATTTGCCTTTGTTGTTGCCCGTATGGATGACCTCCTCTTCTTCCTCAGAGATGATGGCGCAAACCTCGCCCCCGTTGCGCAAAGCCCGTATGAACCGGATGTTGGCCACCACATCTAATTTCTGCTGGTCTTCTCCCTGCACGTTCTGTTTGCCGTACGCTCCTCCTATATCTGTCAGGCCCGCGTGGTTAATGGCGCGGTTTACTATTTTTGCCGCCAAGGCAATGTCGCGGAGTAATTGAGAGAGTTCACCGGTGGCATACGGGAAATCCTCTTGTTTCCGCATGATGAATCTGTCTAGGGTAGTGCCAACCGGAAGCGCCAGGTTCTCTTGATGTGTCATAGGAGTAGGTTAAGAAGTGATCAGATAAAGAATGATAGCTTACTTATATAATTACAAAATTAACAATAAACTTGACAATAGAAAGCACCCGTTTAACACCATTTCAAAATAACTGATATTAAATGCTAGTTTATAAATTTGGAGGAGCATCAGTAAAGAATGCCGATGCTTTTGAAAACGTACTTCACATTCTTACCAGACAACCGTCTACGGAGAAACTAGTGGTAGTGGTCTCAGCCATGGGCAAGACCACCAATGCGCTGGAGAAAGTCTATCATCTTGCCTTTCAGGGCGAACACTACGCCGAAGCCCTACAGGAAACCCGGCAATACCACCAGCAAATTGCGCAGGAACTGTTTCCAAATCCTAAGCACCCGGTACACGCTACCGTGCAGAATCAGTTCGATTTTTTAGAAAACACCCTTAGGACCGTAACTCCTGCTGACTTTGACCAGCAATACGACCAAATCATTAGCGTGGGCGAACTGCTCTCCAGCCTCATTCTGCACCATTTTCTGGAAAGTAAGGGCTTTTCAAACTATTGGCTGGACTGCCGCGACTACCTGCGCACCGATGCTACCTGGCGCGAAGCGCGCCTGGATTGGGACTTCACCGAACAACAGATACAGCAGCACCTTCCCGCCTTACTGGAAGAGAAGCCCATCATTACGCAAGGCTTTATTGGCCGCACGGCAGACGGCGCCACTACTACCCTGGGCCGTGAAGGCTCTGATTTCAGTGCGGCCATTTTCGCCTACTGCCTGCAAGCCGAGTCGCTCACCATTTGGAAAGATGTGCCCGGCCTGCTCAACGCCGACCCCAAGTTGTTCCAGGAAACCATCCGGTACGAGGAGATTGCCTACCAGGAAGCCATTGAAATGGCGTTTTACGGGGCTTCGGTCATCCATCCCAAAACGGTACAGCCGCTAGCCAAACGCTGCATTCCGCTGCACGTGAAATCATTTCTGCACCCAGACCAGCCCGGCACTGTGATCTGGAACTGCCAGCATGAGCGCATCGCGCCTTCTTTTATCCTGAAACAGAACCAATGCCTGCTCTCCTTCCATACTAAAGATTTCGGGTTTATCTCTGAGCAGCACCTCAGTTCCATTTTTCAGGCCTTGAGCAAACATCGGCTTAAAATCAACTTGATGCAGAACTCCGCCATTTCCTTTTCTACCTGTATTGACGCCGATGCGCAGCGGGTGGAGGCTTTGAAAGCAGAACTGGCGCAGGAATTCGTGATTCTGTATAATGAGCCGCTGCATCTGTTCACCATCAAGAATTATGACCAGCCCAGCCTGGAAAAACTAACCCAGGGCAAAGAGATTCTGCTGGAGCAACGCAGCCGCCTCACGTACCAGTTCGTTTGTCGGCCTACGGGCACTTTTCCGCTTTAGCCGCTTTAAGGCTGTTTTAGATAAACCGGCCTTAAAGCGGCTGGTAAGGTTTTCCTCGCAGACAAGACCCGTTGGAGCATTTTCAGACCGGCTGCACTATCCCTAAAGAAACCGAAGTATCCATAAAGTTTACGCACTCACTTTCTATCTTTTTTGCAGGGTAAACGGTAGCGCCGTACCTTTGCACCCGCAAAAGCGACGGAGTTATTTTGGCTTCGGCGCAGCAACACACCACAGAACCATTTAACAGTACCCATCACATGGCAGTATTAGTAGGTAAAAAAGCACCATCTTTCAAAGCTACCGCGGTAGTAGACTTAGAGTTTGAAGAGGATTTTTCGTTAGACCAGTACATTGGCAAGCAACACGTAGTGTTCTACTTCTACCCAATGGACTTCACGTTTGTATGCCCCACTGAGATCATCGCGTTTCAGGACCGTTTAGAAGAATTCACCCGTAAAGGCGTAGCCGTGGTAGGTTGCTCAACCGACACGCACCAGTCACACTGGGCCTGGTTGAACACGCCACGTGAAAAAGGCGGCATTGAAGGCGTTACGTACCCGTTGGTAGCCGATGCTACGAAAACCATCTCTTCTAACTTTGATGTGTTGGCTGGTCACTATGACTACAACGAAGAAGGTGAACTGATTTTTGTGGGTGAGCCAGTGGCTTACCGCGGTCTGTTCCTGATAGACAAACAAGGCATTGTACGCCACCAGGTAGTAAATGACATGCCGCTTGGCCGTAGCATTGACGAAGCCCTACGCATGGTAGACGCCCTGCAGTACTTCGAAGAAAAAGGCGAAGTTTGCCCAGCCAACTGGTCAGAAGGCAAAGAAGGCATGGAAGCTTCTCACGAAGGCGTTTCTTCTTACCTGGCTACCCGCTAGTCTCCTCTTTTTAAACTGATTTTGAAAAAGCTCCCGCTCTAAACGGGAGCTTTTTTATTGCGCTGTTTACAGGCTTCTTTCCTGAAAAAGGGCTTAAAACGTCTGTCTTGGCAGCAGAAAGGCCAGTTAAGTCCTTCTGGCTGTGCCTGCCATAGAATTCCGCAGTATCTTTACCTTGCAGATGGCTTAAAACAGCCCCAAAACGGTTGCGGCTAGTTCCCATTCAGTACTCAATAACCCTATTTAAGGAATGTCAAAGATTCTATACGAAGTTGGTGTGCGGGCCTATGGCTTGGGCGTGAGACTGGCTGCTCCTTTCAGCCCGAAGGCGGCAAAATGGGTAGACGGCCGCAAGGAGGTTTTCAAGGAAATAGCCCAGAAACTGCAACACAACACCGCCCCCGTAGCGTGGTTTCACTGCGCCAGCTTAGGCGAGTTTGAACAGGGCCGCCCGCTGATAGAAGCCTTCAAGCAAAGATTCCCCGACTACAAGATTGTCCTCACGTTCTTCTCGCCCTCGGGGTATGAAGTCCGAAAGAACTACGCCGGGGCTGATTTTATTTTTTACCTGCCGCTAGACACCACCCAGAATGCCCAGCAATTTGTCTCTTTGGTGAAGCCTGCGTTCGCGGTTTTTGTGAAGTATGAGTTCTGGCACCACTACACCAAAGCCCTGCACCAAAAGCAAATTCCACTATTTTCGGTTTCGGCCATTTTTAGGCCCAATCAGATTTATTTCCAGAAGAACGGCGGATTTTACCGGCGTATTCTGGCGCGTTTCACGCATATTTATACCCAAAACGAAGCATCGGCTGAGCTGCTGGCCAGCATTGATTTCACCAACGTAAGTACCGCCGGTGACACGCGCGTAGACCGGGTGTTGCAAACGGCCAAAAACGCCGCGCCCATTCCCCTGGCTCAGGCTTTCAAAGGAATGTCGCCCGTGATGGTGATTGGCAGTAGTTGGCCAGAGGACATGCAAGTACTCCTCCCCTTCATCAAGGAACAATTGCCTTCCCTCAAATTCATTATTGCGCCGCATGAAATCAAAGACAAAGAGTTAGGCGAGTTAGAAGCACAGTTCCCTGGCCAGACCATCCGGTTTTCGCAGGCTGATGCGGCTACCGTTGCCTCGGCCCGTATTCTGCTCATTGACAATATTGGCATGCTGTCCAGTTTGTACCAGTACAGTGATTACGCGTACGTGGGTGGTGCCTTCGGGAAAGGGCTGCACAACACGTTAGAACCAGCCGCCTTCGGACCACCCATTTTCTTCGGGCCAAAATACGCCAAGTTTCAGGAAGCCATAGATTTAGTGGAAGCGGGCATTGCCTTCAGCGTACAATCCACTCAGGAACTGAGCGCCAAGTTTGAAGCCCTACACCAGCATCCTGCTTCGCGCGAAAAAATCAGGGCAGCCACCCAGACATATCTGCAAAAACAGGCAGGAGCCACAGACCGTATCTTAACTTCGTTGGAATATTGGTTACCTTCGCGGCAGGTATGACAGGCACAGTAGTAAAATCGACGGGTTCTTGGTATTTGGTGCGCGACCACGCAGATGGTTTGCTGTACAAATGCCGCCTGCGGGGAAAATTCAAAAACAAAGGATTAAAGGTGAGCAATCCCCTCGCCGTGGGCGATGAAGTAACCCTGGAACCCGAGGGAGGCGAGCAGCAGGGCGTCATCACTGAAATCAAACCTCGGCGCAACTACATCATCCGGAAGTCTACCCACAAGGCCCACCACGCCCACATAGTGGCCTCCAACCTGGACCAGGCGTTTCTGGTGGTGACCTTGGTTTCGCCGCGCACTTCCTTCGGGTTTATTGACCGCTTTCTGGTCACCGCCGAGGCCTATCAGATTCCGGCCATTCTCCTGTTCAACAAACTGGATTTGTATGACGAGGAAGCGCTGGGCTACATGAACCAGGTCATGCAACTCTACCGCCAGATTGGTTATCCCTGCTATCCGCTTTCTGCCCATACGGGCGAAGGTCTGCCTCAGGTGCAGGAATTGCTGGCGGAGAAAGTCTCCCTTTTCACCGGTCACTCCGGGGTAGGCAAAAGCACCCTGGTGAACGCCCTAGTCCCTGATCTGGACATCAAAACCTCCGAGATTTCGGCGTTCTCAGACAAAGGCGTGCACACCACCACCTTCGCCGAGATGTTTGAAGTAGGAACCGGCACTTTCCTTATTGATACGCCCGGCATCAAAGAATTGGGCGTGGTAGAGATGAAGCGCGAAGAAATTGCCCACTATTTTCCTGAAATGCGCGCGCGCCTGAACAAATGCCGTTTCCACAACTGTGTGCACCTCAATGAGCCGGGCTGCGCCGTACAGGAAGCGGTTAAAAAAGGCAAAATCGCCCTGCCGCGTTATGAAAGTTATCTGAGTTTGCTGCAGGACGAGGATTCGCACCGTTAGAAGAGTCCTGAGTTCTGAGTCTTGAATTCTGAGTCCGATTTAAGGAAAACAGGCTTGATACGGTAGTTGGGCTGCTTCAGCGGTAGCCGTAAAATTTGTACCTTTGTAAATAGACGGAAGGGCTTGTTAGAACCATTCTTCAGGTTCTTTCTGTTTCAGTAGCACGTTAGCACATTCACTCATTAGCACATTAAAAGATGAAAACCGCAGAAATCCATACCCAAAAGGGTGTCATGAAAGTAGAGTTCTACGAGAAAGACGCTCCTAAAACTGTTGAGAACTTCACCAAACTGGCCAAAGAAGGTTTCTATGACGGCCTTACGTTTCACCGCGTATTGCCAGACTTCGTGATTCAGGGTGGTTGCCCTAACTCCCGCGAAGGCGCGAAAGGCATGCCCGGCACCGGCGGACCCGGCTACAAAATTGACTGTGAGCTATCCGGCGAAAACCAGTACCACGACCGTGGTGTGTTGTCTATGGCGCACGCCGGCCGCAACACTGGTGGTTCACAGTTCTTCATCTGCCACAGCCGTAACAACACCGCCCACCTGGACCGCAACCACACGTGCTTCGGGAAAGTAGTGGAAGGCCTGGACGTAATTGACACCATCAAAGCTGGTGACAGAATCCAGAAGATTGTAGTAAACGAGGCGTAAGCTGGAGAGACAGGAAATTTTCCTGTAGTATCCCGTTCCATAGAATAGCCGGAAGACGCACGTTTTCCGGCTATTTTTGTATAAACTGCTTTAAAACGTGGCCCGGAGTTTAGGCACCCACGTGGCTTAACACAAAAGCCGTCAGGAAACCCAGTACGGTGATGAGGCCGGTGAGGTCATGGGTTACTTCTACGGCCTCGGGAATCATGGTGTCCGAAATCATGGCCAGAATAGCCCCGGCAGCCAAGGCCGTAGTAGCGGCAATAATGGTAGGGGAAAGTCCGCTGAACACTGTGTAGCCCAGCAGTGCCGCCACCCCAGATATAAGCGCGATGGCGCCCCATACGCCAAAGATGTAGGCTTTAGACCGATTGGCTTTCTTCATGCCTACCGCGCTGGACAGCCCTTCGGGCACGTTAGACAGGAACACCGCGGCCACTACCGCAAAACTCACTTTACTCCCTGAGATCATACTGATACCAATGGCAATGGACTCGGGAATGCCGTCAATCAACGCGCCAATGGCCAAAGCTAAACCGCTGCCCTCATCTTCGGCCTCAGAGACTTGCTGCTCGCCAGAACGTTTCCGGTGGTGCGCGCCCTGTTTCTTCAGCAGCCAATTCGCCGCCGTGTACACCAGGGCCCCGCTCAGGAACCCAATAGCCGTCGCCCCGAAACCACCCTGTTCATAGGCTTCGTCCATCAAATCAAAGGCCAAGGCAGAGATCAGAACCCCCGCCCCAAAAGCCATGACACTGGAAGCAACCTTTGCCGAGACCTTCACATAATACCCAATGCCTGCGCCAATGAGCAAGGCCGCGCCGCCCAGTAATCCCCATAAAGTTGCCTGTAACCAGATTGGTAGCATGTTATCTATAGTTAATAGGTAGCCTCCTCACTTTTGTAGAGCAGGGCTTTGCTTCCTACGCGCCAGGAAAAGGATGGTTGAAAAGAAGAGAGCGGAAGCAGCATTAGTACTCAACCAAAAACAAAGCGCCGAAGCAAAAAATGCTTCGGCGCTTTGGTAAACTTGGGTTTAAAGCCTGCTTTTAGGGAAACAGCTTAATAACGGTCATTGTCGTCATCGTCGTCCTCTTCTTCGCTGAGGGAGAAGCCGCCGCCGGAGAACATGCTGCTGAGCAGGTCTTTGAACTGGAGACCGGCCGTGAGGCGGTTGCGGGAAATCAGACTGTATTCAGCTAGGCCGTGCAGACAGAACTCCATCCAGAACAGATGCTCGGCTTCGTTCTTGGGGGTGGGCTGGAACTTGGTCACCACGTCAGAAAGACCGGGCACTTGGTTCAGTTCGCGTTTGTACTCGGCGTCTGACGCATCATTGAGCAGGTCCAGGGTGTGGCCATCTGAGAACCAGGCGGTCACTTTCTTGTACGGGTCTTTCTCTTTCTGCTTCTTGAACTTGTCTGGGTCTGGGAAGTAATGCAGAAACTGCGTTCTAATGGCTTTGCCCATTAACCGGTAAGCCACGCCCCCGGCTCCTTCCTGCTCGCCTTCGTACACCAATTCCACTTTGCCGGTTACCGCCGGAACCGCCGCCAGAAAATCTGCGATACGCACGTGGGTAGAAGTTTCTCCATTGATGAGCACGCGTCTTTCGGCGGCACTCACCACACTTTCATACGCCGAGATGGTGAGACGGGCCGAGACTCCGCTTTTGGCATCTACGTACTCGCTCTCGCGGGCTTCAAAGGCAATCTGCTCTACCAGGTCATGGATGAGTTCATGGCCTTTCACACGTTCTTGCTGGGCAGTGGTAATACGCGCCTCCTGCTTGGTGATGCTTTTCCCAATCTCAATGCTCTTAGGATAGTGCGTGATGATCTGGGAGTCAATGCGGTCTTTGAGCGGCGTCACTATAGAACCCCGGTTGGTGTAATCCTCTGGGTTGGCGGTGAACACAAACTGAATGTCCAGCGGAAGTCTGATCTTGAAACCTCTGATCTGGATGTCGCCTTCCTGCAGAATGTTGAACAGGGAAACCTGAATACGGGCCTGCAAATCTGGCAGCTCATTGATCACGAAAATGCCGCGGTGCGCCCTCGGGATTAACCCGAAGTGAATCACGCGCTCATCTGAGTACGGCAGTTTCAACGTGGCCGCTTTGATTGGATCGGCGTCACCGATTAAGTCTGCCACCGATACGTCTGGCGTGGCCAGTTTCTCGGTGTAGCGTTCGTCACGGTGAAGCCAGCTTACGGGAGTATCATCGCCGTGGTGCGCAATTTGGTCCAATGCATAGCGGGAGAGCGGCTGCAGAGGATCGTCATTCAGTTCGGAACCAGCTACTACGGGAATGTACTCGTCCAGCAGTTGCACCAACAGTCGTGCAATACGGGTTTTGGCTTGTCCGCGTAAGCCCAGTAGGTTAATGTGGTGGCGACTCAGGATAGCGCGTTGCAGGTCTGGAATCACAGTTTCTTCGTAGCCGTAAATGCCGGGGAACACTTCCTCGCCGCTGCTTAGCTTTTTGATAAGGTTGGCGCGCAGTTCTTCTTTCACGCTTCGCGGCTCATAGCCGGCGGCCTTCAGTTGGCCCAGGGTCTTGATTTTTTGCAGTTGCTCTGCAGGTATATCGGTATAAAGCATGTGCTTAGTTTACAGTTATAATTGGGATAATGTCTCTTGAAGTACGTATATTGTTGAAGTAATCTCTATCAAGCAAAAACCAGATGCGTCCTTTGTCACTCTCTTCCTTGTTGCCCATACTGGCTCGTTTGGTTACGTTTGCGGGTCTTTTCATGATTCTGACGAAGGACTACAACGTCTACCTTGCCTTAGGTCTTGTCTTCGCCGGAGGCATGTTGAGCCTTTATTCTCACTTCTTCCGTCGTAAAAAATTAGATTTGTAGTTGTTCGTTTCTGGCTTAAATCCTTAAAATAAACCCGAAACGAAAAACTCCCTTCGCCCTACAGAACCCACATGAAAAAATCTTCTTTCATCTACTTTGCGGGCTCAGCCCTAGCGGTGATAAGCGCTGTCTTACGGATTTCTCAGGTGATTGACCGACCTATCTTTTACACGTTGTTTAGCGTAGCCTTGGCACTAGGTATCTGGGGAAATGAGTTACGCCGGCGGGATATCAAAAAAGGCCAGCGTTGATACGTTTTTAACCCATTTACCATAAAACAGCCGCTAAACACTCATCAGGCTACATCCGTTTTTTCTTGTTTCGCCCGTAGTCCCGGAACACCAGATCTCCCAGACCTTTGAGGCTGCTGTAGTATGCCTGCCCGTTGTTCACCTGGGTAAATTCTTCCACAAACTGCTGCAGGTACGGATCTGAGGCGATCATGAACGTGGTGATGGGAATGCCCAGCCTACGGCACTGTGCCGCCAGGTTCAGCGTCTTGTTCACCACTTTCCGGTCCAACCCGAAACTATTCTTGTAGTATTTCAGCCCTTCTTTGAGACAGGTGGGTTTCCCGTCTGTAATCATGAAGATCTGCTTGTTGCTGGTTTTTCTCCTGCGCAGCAGGTCCATGGCCAGTTCCAGTCCGGCTACGGTGTTAGTGTGGTACGGCCCCACCATGAGGTACGGCAGGTCTTTCACCGTAATTTGCCAGGCATCGTTCCCGAACACAATAATATCCAGGTTATCTTTGGGGTACTTGATTTTGACCAGTTCGGCCAGGGCCATGGCTACTTTCTTGGCGGGCGTAATACGGTCTTCACCGTACAGAATCATGGAGTGCGAAATGTCAATCATGAGCACGGTGCTGGTCTGCGTTTTGTGCTCGCGCTCGGTTACCTCCAGGTCTTGCTCGGTGAGAAAGAAATCATCGGCGATGCCGTGCTGAATCTGCGCGTTGCGGATAGACTCAGTGAGTTCAATCTGCTCGGGCGCATCACCAAAGCGGAACTCGCGGCGATCAGCCGAGGCTTCGTCGCCAATGCCGGTTTTAGGCGTGGTGTGGTTTCCGCGGCCGCCGCGCTTCAGTTTCCCGAAGATTTCTTCCAGCGCACTTTTCCTTATTTTCTGCTCGCCCTTGGCCTGTAGTTTGAACTGCCCGTCTGGGCCTTTATCATCTATGTACCCGTTTTTCTTGAGGTCTTCAAAGAAATCGCCCAAGCCATAGGAATCGTCGGTGAGGTTGTAGCGTTTGTCCAGTTCACTCATCCAGGACATGGCTTCGGCCACATCACCGGCAGTGAGGGTAATCAATTGGAGGAAAATCTGGAGCAAAGATTCAAAGCTCTTGTCCTTGGGTTCCTCCGGCACATAATCAGTAAATCTATATCCGGCTGCCATACATTTCTTCTTTACGAGGCACAAGATACTAGACGGAAGACACAGGACTTACCTGCCAGGCACTATGCTTTTCTATACCATATCCAACCCAGGGCAATAGGCTAGCCGAAGGCGGAAATTGAAAAGTTCTTGGGTCTTACATCCTCTCTCTTGTCTCTATTTACTAACAACGTGTAAACGGAAATGTTCTTGTGAAAGGTAACCTTCTCTCTTAAAAGGAGTAAATAACAGAAATAAGTCCTATGTATTCATCAACATAATCCTATTTAAACTATGCGCGCTATCTGGAAAAATACGGTTCTTGCGGAAAGTGACACCACTATTGAGGTAGACGGAAACTATTATTTTCCGCCTTCTTCGCTACGTTGGGAGTTCTTCAAGCCCAGCAACCGGCATTCTGTCTGCTCCCGCAAAGGAGAAGCCTCGTATTTTTCAGTGCAGGTGGGCCATTTCGAAAACCCAGATGCCGCCTGGACCTACCCCAAACCGCAGGAGGAAACCGCCAAAGAAATTGAGGGTTTCATTGCCTTCTGGAAAGGCGTTCAGGTAGTAGGCAAAAACTAACGTAACCTTTTCTCTTCTGGCAATTACGGTTGTTTCATAGTTTATAGATGGTGCTTGGAAACACAAACGCCCTTCAGATGTCTGAAGGGCGTTTGTGTTCTATTTTAGGAAAAACAAGCCGAAAACGGCTTTGCTCTCTTAGTTGTCAATCCATTTGAACTTGTACTGCAGTTCTGGAACGCGCAAACGGTCTGCCACGCGGCGCAGGCGGTTAGGCAGGGCCATCAAGTAATCGCGGGCCTTTTCACCGGCTTCGTTCAGACCGGTCATGCTGGAGATTTTCCACTCTCTGATAAGCGTCTCCATGATTTCCACGTAGTCTGATGAGGTGTACACACCAATACGTTGGGCGGCATCTGTGAAGTGTCCGAAGGTCTGGCCCTGGTCAATACCCAGTTCGCGCAGGTAATGAGCGGGCATCACAATCTTCTTGCGCATCATGTCTTCAAAGGCCAGCATCATTTCTGACGGGTCTACCTCAAAGATTTTCTTCACGAAGGTTTTGTACGCCTTAGCGTGGCGTCCTTCATCGGCGGCAATGTAGTTACAAATCCGCGACAGCGTGGTTTCACCGGCTTGTTTAGCCAAAGCCCCCACGCGGCGGTGCGATACGTTGGTGGCCGTTTCCTGGAACGAGGTGTACACGAAGCTGCGGTACGGGTCATCATCGGTTTGGATATCCATGCCGTCGGCAATGAGGTATTGGGTAGACGCTTCCATCTGGCGCATGTCAATGCGGCCGGAAAGGTAGAGGTAACGGTTAAGCAAATCGCCATGGCGGTTTTCTTCCGAAGTCCAGCCGCGGTTCCATTTCATCCAGGAACTGTCAGGATTCATGTTCACTTCCTTGATGTTCATGATCCAGCTCTCATAGGTAGGCAGGGCCTCCTCGGTGATGGTATCGCCAATCAAGACCGCAAGCAGGTCATAGGAAAGCTCCCGGGCGCGCTCTTTCAACTCACGGACTTCGTCAAAGAAGGAGTCCATTCTAGTGTCGGGCAGAAAATCTGCGGGCTGCCAGCTATCTTCCACAGACTTCAGGAACTCCGGCAGGGCCGTATCCAGGAACTTCTCCACATATATCATCACCTCTGAACGGGTGGCTAAGACATTATTAATCATAAATTCTTTAGATATGGAAGAACAAATATATCACAATTTAAGCAGAATGCTTGGGTACCCAGCGGAAGACTTGCGTTTTACAGCTTTTCCAACACCACCTTTCCAAGTCTTTACATACGTAAAACTCTCGTGCAGGGTGTCAGTATTTATCACGGGCTGGTAAAACAAGGGGTTTTATTTATCTTTGAATAATCCCTTACCCGCCTTTATGCCTTTGCCGCTGTTAAAGAAGATGCTTCCGGCCCACGCCCGGCTTTCTTTGCGAAAGCTCTTCTGGCTTTCCAGGGCCTGGCTGTACCTGGGCGACAAGGTCTTTTGCCCCTTGTGCGAAGGTTCTTTCAGAACGTTCCTGCCCTTCGGGAGTGAGCGCCGGCCACAGGCTCTTTGCCCCCGCTGCCACACCGTAGAGCGCCACCGCCTGCTGTGGCTATACCTGCAGGAGCAAGTGAAAATAGAGGAACGGCCCTTGCATGTGCTACACATGGCGCCGGAGCCGATTTTACAAAAACGCCTTAAAAACCTCCCAAACTTAACCTACCGCAGCGCCGACCTGACCTCGCCGGTCGCCATGGACCACGTAGACCTGCAGGCGCTGCCCTACGCCTCGGCCTCTTTTGACCTGATTCTTTGTTCCCACGTGCTGGCCCACGTGCCCCAAGATAAACAAGCCCTGCAGGAACTGCGGCGCGTCCTTCGGCCGAATGGCCAGCTTTTATTGCAGGCCCGTCTGCACCCCCAGGAAAAAACGCTGGAAGTTCCTACCGCCGTCACGCCCCAACAACGGGCACAGGCCTACGGCCAAGCCGACCGGTTCAGAAACTACGGCCAGGATTTCGCCCAGCGGGTGGTTTCGCAGGGGTTTTATGTAAAAGAGGTGGAATACGCCCTTTCGCGCGCGCCAGAACAACAAGCCAGATTAGGACTTGGCCAGGGCGAACGCATCTTTGTCTCCACACTGCTGGCGCATGAAACTCAGTAGACGGCCAAGCCGATTTTTGCCTGTGGTTACTTCCCTGCTGCTGAAAACTGTTGGCCCTCTAAAGCACTTTGCCTGGCGATTACGGCCGAAGCCCTCTCTGCCCATGGACGTGGTTACCCCAGACATGGTGCCACAACCGCTGGAAGGGTACACAGACAAGCTTTTCTACAGGCCCGGCGAAACCGTCCCGTTCCATCTAAAGGCCGATTTCCCGCAGAACACCCTTCGTTTGCAGCATTACGTGGCAGACAATGAGTGGCAGGAACTAACCCAGCACGTATTTGACCAATTGCCACAGCAGGAAACCATGCAGGAAGCGCAGGACGGTTGCCACTGGTCTATTGGCTGGCAGTTCCCGTTGCCTTTGACCGCTGCCCCCGGCTATTACCGCGCTGTATTGACGAACCCAACGGTAGAAGGTTCTTCCGAGATTCATTTTCTGGTAGGCACGGCTGCTCCCGCCTCCAAGGTGGCCGTTCTGGCCCCGGTTACCACCTGGCTGGCGTACAATGCCTACGGCGGCCAGTCTTTCTACCGGAATGCGCTGGGCGAAGGTTATGCCCCCTTCGTCTCTGCCCTGCGCCCCAACACCGCCCTCACGTATTCGTGTACCAATCCCTTACAGCATAACCTCCGGATTGAGGCCAACATTTACCATTGGTTTTCCCGGCACCACAGTGCAGACCTTTACCCAGATTATTATCTGGAAGCCCAACCTGAGCTTTTCAAAAACTATCAGGTGCTGGTACTCGCCTATCACGCCGAGTATTTCTCGGAGAAAATGTATGCCGCATTAAGAAACCTAGTGTTTCAACAGCGCAAATCCTTAGTCGCCTTGGGCGGAAATCAGGTGTACTGGCAGGTACGCTGGCACCACAATTTTACGCAGTTAGAATGCCGGAAAAACGGCTCTTTTTTCAAAAACGAAGCAAAAAGAGGCTGCCTCTGGCGGCACACCTCGCATATGGAGGCCCAGCTTTTAGGCTCCCAATTCACCGAACCCGGCATGGGCACCTATGCCCTGTACCAAGTCCTTCATCCCGACCATTGGCTTTTTAAGGGTACCCGCGTCAAAAAAGGAGATTTCTTCGGAGAAAAAGGGCTAGATGATTTACCTATTTGCGGCGATGAGACGGATAAAACAACCTGGAGCACTCCTGCCCAGACCATTGTGCTGGCAAAGGGATTAAACAAAACATCCGCTGATGCAGGAACAATGTACAAAGAAGAAGACGCTGCCTGGAACGGCGCGGGCGGCGGAGAGATAACCTACACCGAGTTTTCTATGGAACATGCCGTCTTGAACACCGGCTCCATTCAAAGTGGCTCCGGCTTGGGTACAGACCAGGTTTTCACGCGCTTGATCCAGAATTTTATGCAGAAGTACCTCCGTACTTCCACCGGTGGTACCAACTTCTCAGGAACTGCAACGGCACCTGCTTCTTCGTAAGCACCTGAAGAATTTTGCAGGTAGTGGTCATACCCTGCTCTTCTTCCAACAGTTGTAAAAGTTGGCTAGCTTCCGAGTAATTAGCGGTCAGGTAGGCGTGCCGCGCCTCATACTTTATTCTGGTGCGTAAGGCCTCTTTTTCTTCCGGAGTTTTAATCAATCTTTGCGCCTTCTGGATGATTTTTATAGTGGACGCTAACTGCTTGTCTCCTTTCTGGTACACTTTTCTGGAAAGTGAATTCGCATGTATCCGGCGTTTGCACAAGGGCTGGTCCAGGAAGTGATACTGCCAGTTACGCGCCGACCTCACCCAGAAATCAAAGTCTTCATAGGCCAGTTCGGGGTCATAGCCGTGCAGTTCCTCCAGCACCTGCCGGCGTATCATCATGGTGGGCGGACAAATAAAATAGCGGCCTAAAACGTCCGTAAATACATCGCCCTGGGCGGGGAAAGGAGCTAAATATCCTGCCGCTGACCGTGAATAGAAAAAGCCCAGGGAAGCAGATTGTTCGTCTATCAGTTCGGCATCTGTGTAGACTACTCCGTAGGAAGCAGGCAGTTGCTGGAAGGCCGCTACTTGGCGGGCCACCCGCTCGGGGTGCAGCACGTCATCGGTGGCAAAATCAATGATGAATTCTCCTTGGCTCAGTTGCAGGGCCTCATTGAAAGAAGCGCAATTGCCCACATTCCGGCTATGCCGAATAAACCTGATTTGCGGAAACTGCTCCACATACGCCTGTATGATTTCTACACTTGCATCTGTACTCAGGTCATCTACCACCAGCACTTCCAGGTTAGGATACGTTTGCGCCAAGACAGAGTCCAGGGCCTCGCGCAGGAAAGCGGCGTGGTTGTAGCAAAGGCAGATAACAGAAACCAGCGGTGCGTTCATTTGGAAAAAAGATAGGAACGGAACAAATACAGATGAAACACCAAATATAGACCGTAACGAAGCATGTGTGCCACGGGTAAACCCTCTACGCCCAGTAACGGCATCAGCCACGCCACCAGCGCCACATAGACAACCCCTGACCCCAGTTGCGTGAGCATGTACAATTTTACGCGCGCCTGTACGGTAACAATATACGAGAGTACCCACGCGGTCATTTTCAGGAAATCTCCCAGTAACTGGTAGTCCATCAGGTCACGGGCGGCCAGAAACTCTTGATGGAACAGAAGTTTGATGAAAAAATCCCGCTGCCACCAAAAGAACAGGAGCCCTGCCCCAACGGCGGGTACCAACAGGAAAAACACGCTTCTCACATACTCCCGAAGCGCCTCGGGCTGGGGGAGCAGCGCTGCTATTCTGGGGTAATACACCATTCCCAGTACGGAGATGTACACCATGGTGTAACTGTCTGAGATTTTAGCCACTGACTGCCAGAGCCCTGTCTCTAGTAGGGAGAACTCCTGGATGGCCATTTCACGCACCACAAAGTCTACCAGTTTAGCCCCCACCAACGTAGAGAGCGCCATGACCAGAAATTTTCCTAAGTCTTTGAAAACCCCTGGCTCCAACTTCTGTTGCCACTTCGGTACCAATCCTTTATAAAGCACCACGCTTAACCCTACCACGCCACTCACACTTTGTCCGGTTAAAAACAGCACAAGCGCCTGGGAAATTTCTACCCGTCCTACAGCCCACCACGTAACCAGAATACTGATAAAACTGGTAAACAAGCCTATAAACACGTAAGGTCGCAATGCCTGCCGGGCCAACAACACCGCCAGCCAAAACAACTGCAGCAAGAGCAACACAAACAAAAAGGGCAATACCCACAAGTAAAAGCCGCTTTGCTGGGGCAGAAGTTCTTCACTGAAGCGCTCCAGAAAAAAGGAAGGAAATAAAAGCAGGGCACCCACGCCACCCAGAAAGGTGAGGGCATTGAGAAAAAGTCCGACCCAGAAATAAGAACCGTAGGCCCGGCTCTTTACCTCGTGCTGGGCTAAATGCCGGATCAACCCTACATTGATGCCGCTATTGGGAAGCGTGGTCAACAAGGCAATCAGGTTCTGGAAATGGGCCAGCAACGTGATGCCATGCGGCCCGTAGTACACAGCAAATAACTTGTTAATCACAAGCGCACCGCCCGCCCTGGCAACCGTAGAAAGGCCCGACCAAACTGAATTCCCCAAAAATTGCCGCAAGTGCTGCTTTCGCGCCATGGTGCAAACTACGAAGAATTTACGGCTTCTGGTGTAACTCACTCGGCTGGCTCGCGCTATCCGGTTTCAGGCTCCTTTCCAGAAAACAGCGCAAAAGCAACGGAAGAAGCAGGCTGGCTTTCAGCCGAAGAAATGCCGGATCTTTTCTATGACGTAGGCTTGCTCCTGCGTGGTCATGCCAGGGAAAAGAGGCAGACTCATGCTGGTATTGGCGAGTTCCTCAGTAAGGGGGAAATCTCCTGGGCGGTAGCCCAAGTGCTGGTAGGCGGGTTGCACATGCGGCGGCACCGGGTAATGCACCAACGTCTTTATGCCCTTCTTTTCGAGAAACTCCTGCAAAGCATCTCGGCGGCTGGTCCTGACTACATACAGGTGATAAATGTGGTCTGTGTGAATAGAAGACACCGCAGGCAAACAAAGATCTCCTACGCCGGCCAATGCCTGATGATAGGCAGCCGCCAGCCGTTTCCGCTCTGTATTCAGGGCCTCCAGACAGGAAAGCTTCACTGACAATACCGCGGCCTGAAGAGAGTCTAGTCTTGAATTTACGCCTGCCTGCGCATACTCATACCGCCTGGACTGTCCATAGTTATGGTATTGCCGAACCCAATTGGCCATCCTTGCATCTTGGGTCACGACTGCGCCGCCATCGCCAACGGCACCCAGGTTTTTGGTGGGGTAGAAACTGGTGGCATTTACTTTCCCAAACGTGCCTACCGGCCTTCCTTTATACAGGGCACCTTGCGCTTGCGCGAAATCCTCTACGAGTTCCAGATTATGGGCACGACAAAGAGCCAGCAGTCCATCTATTTCACAGCTTTGGCCATATAGATGGATGGGCAGAACCGCCTTGGTTCGCAGGGTGATTACCGGCAAAACAGTCTCCGCGGTTATATTGTAAGATAAGCCATCAGGTTCTACAAACACGGGCCTGGCCCCCACCTGCTGCACGGCATTGATGGTAGCAATGTAGCCATTGGCGGGTACAATTACTTCATGCCCAGGGCCTACCCCCAACGCACGCAGACTTATCACCAGGGCATCATATCCGTTTCCTACCCCAATTACTTCCCCACCGCCCAAAAATTGCCCAAACTCCTGCTCAAAGGTGGTAACTGCTGGTCCTAAGATGAGTTGGTTTTTCCGAAGTTCGGTCAACAAAACATCTTCTATTCGCTGCTGGAGCCCGGCCGGAAAATCACGAAATTCAAAGAATGGAACTTTCATCAGCAAATATGATAGGCAGTATTAAGCAATCTCTAGCACGAATTGTTCCTGTAGCATTGCCCGTGCACCCAAGCTTTCCTTAAACTTATACAGGGTTTCATTGTCCCGGGAGGTACCTAAGCTAAAGAACCGCTTTTTGTCTTTAAACTCCTGCACAAGCGAATGCACCAGATAAGGTAACGCACGGTACTTTTTACCGGCGGCGGTCATGGCGGTATATTGGGTATGTACCACTTGCTCCGTTATATAAAGCAGGATGCCTCCCAGCAACTCCCCTTCCAGGTAGATTTCTTGTAGTTGTATGTTCTCTGGGAAATGGCTTACCAACCAAGTTACTTCCTCAAGCGAATGCACCGGCGATGCCTGGTATTTCAACTTCAAAAGAGACGTCAGTACTTCCATGAAAGGGCCATACTCTTCATTCCTTTTCACAACCATCCCCATTCTTTTGGCCCGGTTTATTGCCCAACGTACCGATGGACTATAAGGAGGTTGTGCAGAAGCAAGATCAATGACTGAAATGACATCTCGGCGTACCGGCACCGCCCCCAACTGGTGTAAAACACTCAAATCCTCACAAGTGGGAATTACATGGTAACACGCCGGTACCGGCCTATACTGCAGCTTTCTGTATCCTTTCGCCTTCATGTAAGCGCCCAGCACAGCAAAGATACTCCTTACGTCTGCCAACGATAATTTAGGCTCCATTAACAATCCGCCAAAGGTTAACCCGTCATGACTAATTAATGATTCCTCTGCTTGATGCGCCGGTAAAACTGCTACTAACACCTGCTTCTTAAAGAACAGAAGCGATTCATCTTGAAAACGGTCTCCGTGGTACTGCAAATAACGTCTGCTGAACATGAAATGCCCGTTCTTGGCCTTCAGAATAAAAGCCTCCCATCGCATTTCATGCTCAGGTGTATATTTTACCACCTCCACTATAAAACTCTGTTTAATTCAATTGAAAGCCGTTGTTCCTGATAGGTAGAAACCAAGAGCCCCTCACTAGATTCACCTATTGTCTTAAACTCAAGCAAGTGGGGCAGTTTCATGCAGGCACATTCATTGGCTGGCAAATATACACCGTTTACCCATAAGGTTTAGAAGAGGAACAGGATTGCCTATGTTTCATAACGGAAGTAGTCTGTTCCTTTCATCAATACCCTGAATTGAATAAACGTATATGCCAGTGGTTCTTTTCGCGAGTTCTCTCTTTTTTCAGGTCGGGCTTTTTCTGCCATCAGGTCTTTCAACTCCTTTCCCTCAAACCAGCCATAAACCAGCAAGCCTTCTATTCTGATTCGTTTCGTACTTTTGCTTTCCATGGAGGACACCTACCGCACCATAGCCGCGCCCGTGGAGGGTTTGTACAAAGAGAAAGGCAGTAAGTTCATCGCCAAGGCCTACCCGGTGCGTACCGAGGAAGAGATAAAGGACGTTCTGCAGGCCCTTCGCAAGGAGTTCTTTGACGCCCGCCACCATTGCTACGCTTACCTGCTGGGAGCCAACAAAGCCACGTACCGCGCCAACGATGACGGCGAACCCAATCACTCGGCCGGAGATCCTATTCTGGGGCAGATCAGATCTTTGGGGCTGAGCAATGTGTTGGTGGTCGTGATCAGGTATTTTGGGGGCGTGAAACTGGGGGTAGGTGGTCTGATCCATGCCTACAAAACCGCTACGGCCGAGGCCTTGGAGCAGGCGGAGGTGGTGGAAGAGCATGAAATGGCGCTTATCACGGTGCAGTTTGGGTACGAACGGATGAACGAGATCATGAAGGTGGTGAAAGACCTGGACCTGCCTGTACGGGAGCAGGATTTCCAACTGGATTGCCGCTTAAAGGTACAAGTCCGGATGAGTCTGGTGGCGCAAGTGGAAGGT
The DNA here is from genome assembly GCF_054956755.1 of Rufibacter sp. JT3400010. Classification (NCBI taxonomy): domain Bacteria; kingdom Pseudomonadati; phylum Bacteroidota; class Cytophagia; order Cytophagales; family Hymenobacteraceae; genus Rufibacter; species Rufibacter sp. JT3400010. The sequence goes on from NZ_JBUDXA010000014.1 coordinate 20,080, forward strand.
CTGCTCCAAAAAGGCGGCGGAACCCTTCTCCCCTGAAAACAAAAGCTTCCCCCTTTTCGGGCTGTTTTAAGAAAAGCAGCCCATAAGCAGGTTTATCCCTCCCTTTCCGGTTTACGTATCAAGTCCAACTTACCAGCTGAAACGCGTCTCACACCCATCGTCCAGAACCCACATGCGCATACTTCCGACTTCTAAAAAGCCCCAGAAACAGCCTACCAAAAGCATCTTGGAAAGAAGCGTGGGCCAGAAACCCGGCTCCTTAACGGTTTCGGCGCAAGCCCTCACGCCACGGCTATTTTTGGTGTCTTTTAACGAACACACGCATGAAGCGCGGGAATTCTCTGACTATGATGCCCTAATGCAGGCCTTTCACCAGGCCCCGGCCTCGGCCCGCCACTGGATTGACATTAGAGGCTATGGCAGCGTTCCCATGCTGGAGCGCATCATGGCAGATTTCCAGATTCACCCCTTGCAGATGGAAGATGTGATCAATGATTACCAGCGGCCCAAAGTGGAGGAAGACCAGAACCGCCTGTTCATTGTGTCCCGCATGATCACGTTCACGCCAGAACACAAGATAGACGATGACCAGCTCTCCCTTTTCACCGGTTCCAATTATGTCATCACGTTCCAGAGCGATTACGAAGACTGCCTGGACCCGCTGCGGGAACGCATCAGGGTTGGGAAGGGGTCCATCCGGAAGAAATCTGTGATGTATGTGGCCTACGCCATTCTGGATGTGGTGCTAGATCACTATTTCCCGGCCATGGCGCAGTTGGGCGAGTACGCCGAGGAACTGGAAGACTGCCTTTTTGAGAACCCCAGCAAAAAGCTCTTGAGCCAGATTCTGGATCTTAAGCGGGAAGTGGTGAAAATACGCCGTATTGTGTGGCCAGAGCGAGACAAGATCAATGAAATTATGCGCATGGATGATCACCTCATCCCCAACGAACTCAAAATCTACTTCAAAGACATTTACGACCACGCCATCCAGCTCATGGACCTGGTAGACAACTACAAAGAGATTACCAGCAGCCTCACAGACCTGTACCTGTCCAACGTGAGCAACCGCATGAACGAAGTCATGAAAGTGCTCACCATCATCTCCACCATTTTCATTCCCTTGAGCTTCATAGTGGGGCTTTACGGCATGAACTTCTCCCGCGAAAATCCCGAAGGAGGCATCAATTACCTGAACATGCCTGAGTTGTACCAACCCTACGGCTACGTTACTTTACTGGGCATTATGGGAGTCATAGTAGCGGGCATGATCTACTATTTTTACCGAAAAGGCTGGCTTACCAATCAGTAAATCACCCACAGATTAAGTTTGTATTCGACCTGAAATCAGAAAATAAGCCCGAAAACGCTTTACACAGAAGTTCACGTTAGTGCCATTGTTGAAACGATTGGGGGTGCTTTGAAGGAAACAAAGGCGTGTTAGAACCCACCCCTCCCCTCCTAGGAGGGAAATACTCTTTTTCAGTAGATGGTAAAGCGTATGACCGGCAGGTGTAAACTGCCCCCTTCGCCCCCTTCATAGGGGCAGGGCCGTTAAGTTCTAAAAATATAGCTGGTTCAAGTTTGCAACTTGGACCTAAAATGAGCTGAAGTTTGCAACTTCAGTGAGGCGATAGCCTCAAACTGTGCAAGAATGGTAATGGGCTTCACCTTATGAAGGCTTTAAAGGGTAGAACTTAACGGCCCTACCTTCAAAGGGGGAGTATCTGCTTTTAGAGGGCTAAAGTAAGGTAAAATCTGTAAACCATTGGAAGCAATGCGTACTAGAGACAAGGCTGTGCCTGGTCTCTACGATACCTGATAACGTCTTCCGCTACTTTCTCCTGTTCCAGTCTTCCCTGAGCGCGCCTCGCTTTTGGCCTTGGAATGGCAAAACTAAGCGCAATGGACAAGGCAGGCCGAAAGGGCAGTGCGCGAGGGGAAGACGGGGCCTCGCGGCCGTGAGCGCTTACCGTCAACGATGAAACTACCCAGCACTTGCATCCACGCAAAAAGCCGCTAAGCCAAGGGAACAGCAAACTGCGTAAACCAGAGCTACTTGCTAGAAGGACAGCCATTCAGGTTGTTGGTGATAACACCAACAACGGCGAAAGCAGCGCACCGCATCACCACGCCAGCAACAGGCAAACCCCATGCACAAAAAAAAACGGCTATGCCCTTGTGGAGCATAGCCGTTTTGCTTAAAAGGTATTTTCCTGAAAGTAGCTTATTTCTGAGCCACTAAATCAACGTTCAAATCAAACTCGTTGCTGATGGCTTTGTCGCCTAGGTTGTCAAAGAAAGAACCTGAACCGTATTTGATGTCATATTTGGTTCTGTCTACTTTGATGTTGGCTTTGGCTTTGATCTGGTTTCCCGCGTGGCTGATGGTAGCCGGGAACTGAACCGGGTTTTTGATGCCTTTGATGGTCAGGTCACCGTTCACCAGGTACTGGCCTTTGGTTTTGGTAGGAGCCACTTTCGTGATTACCAGGGTAGCTTTCGGGTATTTCGCCGTCCCGAAGAAATCATCAGACTTCAGGTGACCTACCAGGTTGCCGTTCATTTTGGCATCGGTGATGTCTGTGCAAGTGATGGAGTTCATGTCAATGTCAAAAGAACCGCCCAAGATGTTCTTGCCATCGCTGCTGAATTTACCATCAGCTATGTTGATCATACCCGCGTGCTCACCAGTTACTTTGGTGCCTTTCCAGCTAACCTTAGACTGGTTTTTCACAACTTTGTACTCTACGCCTTTTCCCGCGAAAGCGAATGTTACCAGCGCCACCAGCGCGGCCAATACGGTGTTTCTTAGTTTCATTTCTTTTTGATTTACTGTTTTGGTAAGGCAAATGTATAAACAACTTATGTATATACATACAATTTAATTAAATTATTTTCCTGTTCTGTATTTGAGTGTCGGTGGTTTCCGGCGAGTCTGGAGACTCGTATCACCCTTTGTCACGATACTTGAGTCTTGTGACAAAGGGTGCCAGTGGTTTTCAAACCTGTGAGGAATTGGAGAACCCACAGCTTTCAGGCCGTTTTCTGTAAAACAGCTCTATTACCAAGTCTCGCCTATTCCTAAAAGTCAAGGGTCTAGCGGCCTTGCACCACTGTTTTCTGCAGGAGCTTGTTGTAGGTAGTGAAAATGGTGTATTGGTTTTGCACCTCGTTGTAGCGCACGGTGGGTGGGTAGCTGCTGTTGATGGCGCTTTCTCCCAAGGGTTGGGCCTGCACGTCAAATAAGTACGCTTTGCGCGGACCGGTTTCCCAGATCACGTAGAGCTTGCGGTCTCCGCCGAAATGATAGTACTGCACTTCTTTAGCCGATGCGGTCACAAAGCGGCGGTCTAGCAGGAGTTTCCCGTCTTGGGCGAACAAGGCCACCCGGCCCGGGTCTGAGCGAGCAATGATAAAGGACTTCCCTCCTGCTTCGGGTACCATTTTGAATGTACTGCGGCGGTCTGGGCGCAAAAGCTGCTCGCGCTTGACTATCTCGCCGGTTAAATCAAACGTGATGACCTGGCCATCCTGGGTCACGGTGGTGAAAAGCGAACGCCGGAAAGAAATGCCCACTTTAGAAAAAAGTCCTGACCGGATGTTGGCGTTGAGATTAATGGGAAAACCCGGATACGGCTCGCCCTGCGTCCCGAAGGCGTGAATGTACCCGTTCTCCAGCACGGCCAGCACCACATTGCGGCCATTCACTTTCACGTGCTGAGGCGGGGCCGCCAGACGGCCGTCCAGGCGCATGGGATTAAAACCGGGCTGTAGGTTTCCCTGCATGTCCAGAATGAAAAGATTGCCTAAGTTATCATCGGCAGCCAGCCGGTAGTCACCGGTTTTGTCATAGTCAAACAAAGTCAGGCGCTGCAGCCTGATGGAATCTCCCAGTGTGAAGGGAAAGTTCTCTTCCTCTTCACCGTTCTTGTCAATGCAATGCAGGCTGTTGGTGGTGGCGAAGAAATATTTGGGGCGCTTGTCTGCGCCAAACGGAAACTGAAGCACAGGACCCATCACCCTTCCTGAAAGCGTGTCGCTCCAGTTACGGCGGCCGCGTTCAGTGCCAATTCCGTACAAAACCAGCGCCGAGTCCTGCACCACTACTTCAGCGCTGTTGTCTACCTCAAACTGCGTCTGGAAGGGCGCGGAAATAAGCCGGCTCTTGAAGTCAAAGGTTTCTTCCTGCCTGATGCCCTGGTTCGCCAGCACCGCTTTTACCCGTGATTCTTCCTGGTGCCGAAGCAGGAAACTGGTGTAGTATTGTTTATCCTGGGCACTGAACTGCACCCCGAAATAGTTGAATTTCTTGACAATGGTGCTGTTGCTGAGCAGGCTGCCCTGTTTCTGCGGACTCATGGAACGCAACAGTAGGTTCCAGGCATGGCTCGTATTCACAAACAGGCCTAGGTTGTCTTTCTGCTGAGATTGGTTGAGGAAAGGCTCCAGGGCCTCAGACTTGCTCCAGACTTTCCCTTCCTCTACTTCGGTAAGCAGTGACCGCATGGTGGCTACATCATCGGTAAACAGAATGTAGTTCTGCAGGGTGGTGTAATAGGTTTGCTCAAAGCCCTTGAAAACCTCCCCGAACAGTTGCTGCGGCAGTTCCTTGGCGGTGAGTAACCGAATGGTGTGCGTGCCGTGCTTCTCCACGGTGCCCACGGTCTGGCCAGGTTGCAGGCGGTTCAGCATTTCCTGCGTGAAAAGCGGGTTAGCAGACTGCGCAAACAGCACTTTCTCGGGATTGGTTTTGGTGTCATAGGCTTCCAGGTAACAAAGCCCCAACTCACCCGCAAAAGAACCAGACAAAGAATCCAGGAAAGAGCCATCCGGCTTGCCGGGATTCCCCCGCAGGGAATTCATTTTGTTCAGGCCCATGTGCAGCACAATGGCCGCCCGTACCGGCAACACCTCGCGCAGGTTGAACGCCTTGGCTTCATGTCCCTGAATTCTGTTGTAGAGAGATCCTTCTACCGTCTCGGGATTGGAGAAACCGTTCAAAAACAGTCGGTTGTTTTCCAGCTTGAGTTCCAGCATGCTGTTGCGGCAAAGACTGCTGAGCAGTTCCACGTCTTCCAGCAGCTCTTTCTTAAGGAAAACGCCCAATAAATCAGGCACGTGCCGGTAGTTGATGAAGACGTTGGCGTACACATCATTCTGGCTCAGGTAATTGGTGTTCTCGTAGTCTTTGGCCGGCGACTCCAATTGCCCCCGGTTTATCTTCCTAATCACCTCTTCCACCAGCACCGAGTTAGGGCTGATGACCAGATTGTTATGGTAACTGAAATACGAAAGGTTGTTGTCGTTGTCGCGGTGAATGATGTCAGTGATCTGGAAGCCCTGGTAATCCCGAACTTCCTGCCGGTACACGCCAGATTTGCCCAGGTTCTCTACCAACGTTCTGATGTAGCGGTGCTGGGCCACGGTATTGACGGGCACATAATAAATCATCTCACTTTCTGTACGGCCCAGTACGTGCATGGATACCAGTACATTCTTATTGGTGAGGAAATTACGAAGTGGCTTTTGCCCGCCAGAAAGGCTGTCCAGCAAGGCCAAGGGGTCTTCCAGGCGCAGCACGAAGGGCATACGGGAGATGGTGGCCCACATGTCGGTTTCCTGCAGATGGTCCAGGAATCGTGGTGCGTTGTTGGTTTCCACCACAAAAACGGCATCATCGGGCACCAGGGTCCAGAGACTCACCTTTTCGCGGGCTGCCGTCCATTTTGAATACCCATAGTAGCCCAGTGCCACTAGCAGCACCACACCACACAGCCAATAAATCGCCTTTTTCGACATCCTTGCAGGTTAGGGACACAAAAATAAAGAAAAAACACCGCTTCCGCGTCGCCGCCTTATAAGTTTGATGAATGTGCGGTTTGCGGCGCGGGCTGCGGGTTTTCTTTTTAACTTGGCGTTTTAGGATGGAATGATTGAGTGATTGAGAGAAGGAATGAATGGTTTTTTGCTCTTTTTTGAGAAAACTCACTTAAACCAATGGCATCCAAAGCAAACTATTTCAGAATATGCGCATCGTGATTCAGCGGGTGTCTCAGGCATCTGTTACCATTGCAGGAACCGTTACCGGACGAATTGAGCAAGGCCTTTTGGTTCTGGCTGGCTTCACCGTTTCTGACACCCCCGAAGACCTTTCCTGGACGGCCAAGAAAATTGCCCAACTTCGCATTTTCTCTGATAATGAGGACAAGATGAACCTAAGCGTACAGGACGTGAACGGCGGCATCCTGCTCATCAGTCAGTTTACGCTGTATGCCCTCACCAAGAAGGGCAACCGTCCCTCCTACATCAATGCTGCCCCACCTGCCGTGGCCATCCCGCACTACGAACAGTTTCACCACTTACTGGAGCAGGAACTAGGCAAACCCGTCCCTACCGGCATCTTCGGAGCAGATATGAAAGTGGCCCTCATCAACGACGGCCCCGTCACCATCACCATTGATTCGCAGAACAGAGAGTAAATCCTGAAAAATCTGCAACTCCTAAAGTGTTAGGTTCACTTGGCTATGATCAAACCTCTTACCTCTCTGCGTTTCTTTTTTGCCTTGATGGTTTTCTTGTCCCATTCCGATTTCCTTCATTACTATGGCGGTACCACCCTGTCCTACTTGTATAATTCATTTTTTAAGGAGGGGTTTATAGGAGTTAGTTTCTTTTATGTTCTCAGTGGCCTCATTCTGAGCCATACGTATGACAAATCCTTTTCTGAAAAACTGAGCCAAAAGGTGGTAAAAAACTTTTGGCAGAAGAGGGCTGCAAGAATCTACCCCATGCATTTGATAGCCTTGTTGGTAGCCTTACCCTTAACCTATAGGCTTTTTGCTCAACAACCATTTCTTTGGTTTGGAAGTTTAGGACTTAACCTTGCATTGTTTCATAGCTTTATACCAGTAGAGAAAGTATTCTTCTCCTTTAACAAAACCTCTTGGAGCCTATCCAATGAAGCATTTTTCTATCTTTTATTTCCTGTTGTCTATAAAATATTCCTTGGAAGAAATATAAAATCACTGCTTCTACAGAGTACTCTCGCTGCTGTGCTGCTTCTTACTCTGTTTTGGCTCATACCAATTCACCAGCACCACTTTTTTTTTTCCATCAACCCTCTTACCAGATTTCTGGACTTCTACCTTGGTATTCTACTGTATCAATTCATAAAGTTTACCACTCATAAATATCCCCAATCTGTTATTCCTGCCACTTTCTGTGAAGCTTTGGCAATTCTTTGTTTCGTTTTGTTTTTAGGGCTGCACAAAGAAGTTAATCTGACATACAGATACAGTCTTTATTATTGGTTACCTGTTTGCCTACTTTTGTATGCTTTTTACCACCAGAAGGGACTTCTATCTAAATTTCTGACGTATAAATTGCTAGTTATTCTAGGAGAGATAAGCTTCTCTTTCTACCTCCTGCATCAGCCAATTTTACGCTATACTTTGTACTTCAATAGGCTTTTGACAGGAGATGTAAACCCAATTTTGGTTTTTCTCAGCGGCTTGACTGTTACATTAGTAGCCAGCTACCTAACCTTTACTTTTATAGAGAAGCGTTTCATAAAGGTGAATAAACCTTTCAACAATTAACAACCAGAACATGACCTTAGAAGAAGCACAACAAACCGTAGATACCTGGATCAAAGACGTAGGCGTTCGGTATTTCTCTGAACTGACCAACCTGGCCATTCTCACCGAGGAAGTGGGCGAAGTGGCCCGCATCATCGCGCGGCGATACGGCGAACAGTCGTTCAAGAAAAGTGATGAAGAGGTAGATTTAGGGGCAGAAATGGCCGATGTGCTGTTTGTGCTCATCGCCCTAGCGAATCAGACGGGCGTTAATTTAACCGAGGCCTTCGCGAAAGGCATGGAGAAACGCACCTCCCGCGACAAAGACCGCCACCAGAACAATCCCAAGCTGCGGTAGCTCTGCTATGCGGTAGCGTTGCTAATAGAAAAACCCTTCGTTTAGCGGCTGTTTTGTAATAAACAGCCGCTAAACGAAGGGTTTTTCCTCTCGCTCGCGTCCCGCGAGTGTGGGCTACCATCGGCCTCTGGCCGAGTTAGGGGAATTTGCTAATCTTTACTCTTTAGCGGCGGGACGCCGCAAGTAGCTCACACTCGCGGGACGCGAGCGAGGGATTCGGTGAGCTGCAAAAGAAAACCCGTTTCTGGCATGTTTTAGAAAAACGTACTGGAAACGAGTTTTCTTTAATTCCCTTAGAAGTACCGCCTTATTCCGCCGGAACCAGGAAATCTTCTTTCAGAACGGGTACTACGGTGTAGGTATCTTCCTGCAAGCAGAATTCAATGTCTTTTAAGATATGGAGGCGCTCCAATCTCTGCACGTGTGAGGACTTGGAAAGGAAGCCCAGCATGTCTGGCTTGGCGGTTTGGTAAAGGTGGTAGGCGGCCAACGTGGCGTCATGGTTCAGTTCGAAGTCACCTTCCAGGCGTTCTGCCAAGGCCCCGGCGAACAGCGTGTCTTCCAGGTTGAACATACCTTTCCAGCCCGCGCAGACCACTACCACGTCTTTTCCGGCTTGGCGCAGATAGTCGGCCACGGCACCTACGTTGAGGAAAGCGCCCACCAGCACTTCATCTGCGGCACGGGAAAGCCGGATGGCCTGGGTGCCATTGGTGGTGGTAATGGCCAGCAACCGCCCGGTGTGGTCTTCCTCTAAGTAGTGTAACGGCGAATTGCCCAAGTCAAAGCCTTCGGCCTTAACGCCATCGCGCTCGGCGGCTACCAAATAGCCAAGGTCGCGGTAGGCCAGGCAGGCTTCCAGTTCGCTCACGGGGGCAATGTGGGTAATGCCGTTAGCCAACGCGGTGACCATGCTGGAAGTGGCGCGCAACACATCTACGGCTACGGCAATTTTGCCGGTTAAATTATACAGGGGCAACAGCTCTGGGCTGAAGCAAACGTCTATGGAAGGCATTTTATAAGAGTTCTGAGTTCTGAGTCCTGAGTTGGGTTAAAAAATTTGGCGTTTAGGGGCTGCTTTTCATAAAGCAGCTCCTAAACGCCAAACAAAGGTTCTGGGCCTTGAGCCGAAATGAATTACATTTCCAACTCAGGACTCTGGACTCAAGACTCAGAACTCCTTTAAACGGTTGGTTTGTAGAACGGCAGTTTTACTACCTGGGCTTTGAGTTGCTTGTTGCGTACTTTGATGAAAACCTCGGTGCCGGGGGCGGTGTATTCGTTTTGCAGGTAGCCCAAACCTACCCCTTTGCCCAAAGAAGGGGACATGGTGCCGGAGGTTACTTCGCCAATGGTCGCGCCTTCTGCGTTCACAATCTCGTAGTGGCTGCGCGGAATACCCTGTTCCATCATCTCGAAGCCAATGAGTTTACGGCGCACGCCTTGCTCTTTCTGTGCTTTCAGCGCCTGGGCGTTGGTGAAGTCTTTGTTGAATTTGGTGATCCAGCCCAGACCGGCCTCCAGCGGCGAAGTAGTGTCAGTGATGTCGTTGCCGTAGAGGCAGTAACCCATTTCCAGGCGCAGGGTATCGCGTGCACCCAAACCAATGGGCTTAATCCCGAACTCGGCTCCGGCCTGCATGATTTGCTCAAACACCTCTTTGGCGCTCTCGTTGGGTACATAGATCTCAAATCCGCCCGCACCGGTATAGCCGGTGGCCGAGATGATCACGTCTGGCTGACCCGCAAAGGTGCCTTTGTCAAAGGTGTAGTACACCATGTTCTTCAGGTCAACGGGCGTCAAAGACTGCAGCGCTTCTACAGCTTTGGGACCCTGCACGGCAAACAGGGACATTTCATCTGAGATATTCTTCAGCTCGGCGCCATTAGTATTGAACTGGCTGATCCAGTTCCAGTCTTTTTCTATGTTAGAGGCATTCACAACCAGCATGTATTCCTCGGGAGCCAGGCAATAAACCAACAGGTCATCCACAATACCGCCTTCCTGGTTGGGCAGGCAGGAATATTGGATTTTGCCGGGCGTCAGTTTAGCCGCGTCATTGGTGGTCACGCGCTGAATCAGGTCCAGGGCATTTGGTCCCGTCACCAGAAACTCACCCATGTGCGACACGTCAAAAATACCCACGGCCTTGCGCACGGTGTGGTGCTCGTCCAGATCTGAACTGTAGCGTACGGGCATGTTGTAACCGGCAAAAGGCACCATTTTCGCGCCCAGTGCTTCGTGCACATCATTGAGGGCTATTTTCTTCAATTCCATATAGGTGTGATTTTAGAAGCTGGGTTAAGAAAGGCAAAAGTAGGAAATTAGAGCGGGTTTCTAAACCTTCTTCCCGGCACTTCGGCTTTGTCGAAAACCGATACGGCTCTGTTTTTACGGGGTTTTCCGGAAAAGAAGCCGAAAAACGCTGCTGAACCAGAAAGGTCCAGGAAGAGTAGTTACAAAGACCGTTTCCAGGCTGCTTTCCTGAAAGGCCTACTGAAACGTGTCTGCAAGATAGGGCTGCCCGCAAAATCTAAGCCGCCAGAAGTACCACAAAACATCTACTTTTGTAAAAACCGGTTTTTCTGAAAAGGAACATCTGGGGCTTTCTTTGTTTATTCCGGGAGGTGGGGCCATCTCTCCTAGCGCATGTGACATGAATCTTTCAACCAAGCTTTTTGCCGGCTTTGTGCTTATCTCGCTGCTGTTCACCTCAGTGGCTATTGTCAACTACCAGTTGTCTGAGGACGTGATCTCCAACTCCAAGTTCGTGACCGACTCCCAGAACATTACCCGCACCTCGGCCTCCCTGCAACGGAACCTGATTGACATGGAAACCGGCATGCGGGGCTTTCTGCTCACCGGCAACGAGACCTTTCTGGCGCCATATTATTCGGCGGAGCCGTTGCTGCCCAGCCAGTTCAACTTACTCAAGGAGTACATGCAGGAAAAGCCCGACCAGCTGCGCCGCATCAAAGTCATTGAGGAAATGCATGACAAATGGCGCACCGAATTTGCCGAGCTGCTGATTGCCGAGAAGAAAAAGGAAAACGCCAAGGGAATTCCCACGCGCGGCATTCACGCGCTGGACCATGGTTTTCTGGTTCTGGCCGAAGAAGGAAAACGCATGACCGACCAGATGCGCATCTACTTCAAGGACTTCAACAGCATTGAATACAAGGTGCGCGGGGAACGCAACTCCCGACTGGAAGAAAGTATCTCAGACACCCGCCGCATCTCTACCACATTAACGGTGCTCTCAGTGTTGCTGGGTTTGGGCTGGGCGTATTACATTACGCGCCTCATTTCTAGGCGCATCATGAAAATGGTGAACCTGGCAGACAAGATTTCGCACGGCGAATACAAAACCCAGATTGAGGACGATGCCAACGACGAACTCACCCGCCTCACCGATTCCCTGAACCGCATGGCCGCCACCATTGACAGCACGTTCACCGAGCTGGACAGCAAGAACAAGGAGCTGGACCAATTCGCCTACGTGGTGTCGCATGACCTGAAAGCCCCTTTGCGCGGGATTGAGAACGCCTCGCGCTGGGTGGAGGAAGACATGGGCAAAGAGCTTCCGGCCCACATTCAGGAGTACCTCATGATGATGCGCATACGCGTGCACCGCATGGAAAACCTCATTAACGGCATTCTGGCCCTGGCCCGCATTGGCCGTTCTAATCTGGAAGAAGGCATGGTAGACGTGCAGGCGCTTATTTTTGAGGTCATTGACATGGTTAATCCGCCGGCGGAATTCAAAATCCATATTCCGGAACGGTTGCCTGTGGTAGAGGGCGCCAAGGTAGAATTGCAGCAGGTTTTCTCCAATCTTCTCAGCAATGCCATCAAGTACCACCACTCTACCTCGGGCAGCGTGACCATTGCCTACCAACAGTTGGAAGACCAGTATGAATTCTCGGTGATAGATGATGGCCCGGGCATTGAGGAAGAGTACCATGACCGCATCTTCGTGCTTTTCCAAACCTTACAGGAGCGCGATGCCGTAGAGAGTACGGGGGTGGGTTTGGCCATTGTGAAGAAGATTATTGAGCGCCGCGGCGGCACCATCAGAGTGTCTTCCACCGTGGGCAAAGGCTCTGCTTTCACGTTCACCTGGCCCATTCTTACTTTGGTGGAAGCCTGATTACCTCCTATATTTGACGTTTACTACTTTTTACAACCCGAACTATGAGTGATTCGCAGACTAGTATTTTGTTAGTGGAAGATGATTATCTTGATGCTATGAGCGTAGAGCGCGAGTTGCGGAAAATCAAGGTGATGGTGCCGCTCCACAAAGCCAAAAACGGACGCGAGGCCCTGGCTATGCTGCGCGGCGAGCCTGGTACACCCAAGTTAAATCCCTTGCCCAACATCATTCTATTGGACATTAACATGCCCAAGATGAACGGGATTGAATTTCTGGAAGAACTTCGCCAAGACCCCTTCCTCTCCCACCTGAGCGTGTTCATTATGACTACCTCCAACGAAGACTCTGACCGCCACGCCGCCCAGAACCTACAGGTAAGCGGCTATATTGTGAAACCCCTCACTTTTGACACCTTTAATGACGGCGCTTCCAGTTTAGACAGCTTCAGCCTTTTCCTGGACTTGCTTAAATTAAAACCGCAGTAACATTTACATAACCTGTTAAAAGCCGGGAGGCGTTTGGGGGCTGTTTTTGATAAAACAGTTCCCAAACGCCTCCCGGCTTTTTTATCTACGTCCAATTCTTTTTTCTCAGCGGAACTTTCATATAACGTGAACTCAGGAATTAAAACAGCAGAGAGAATCCATTCTGATTCCATGAATTCTCTTATAAAATGTTCTGCACGCATTTCGTCCCCCTTTGAAGGGGGTAGGGGGATGACGAAGCAGATTAGACAAGTAAAATCACGAACTATAAAACTAGAACGTTCAAAGCAACTATTCAAAACACCTGCACAGCACGGGTAAACATCCCCTCCGCCCCCTTCAAAGGGGTAGGGCCGTTAAGTTCTACATTGGAGGCTTAAACTGCGGTAAAGTCTATTGCCTTTCTTGCAGAGTTTGAGGCTAACGCCTCACTGAAGTTGCAAACTTCAGCTCATTTTAGGTCCAAGTTGAAAACTTGAACCATATCAATTTTTAGAACTTAACAGCCCTACCCCCTTCAAAGGGGGACGAAATGCGTGGGAATTCCTGAGTTCACGTTAAATAGTCTTTTCCAGCACTGTTGTCTCCGTCTCGGGTAGTAACTTGAAGGTCATTCTGTGGTGCGGCGAGACGCCATGTTCTCTGATGGCATTTCTGTGTACTTTGGTGGGGTACCCGGCGTTCTGTTCCCATCTGTACTGCGGATGAGCGAGGGCGAGGGCACACATCAACTCATCCCGGTGCGTTTTGGCCAAGACGGAGGCGGCGGCAATGTGAAAGAAACGGCTGTCGCCTTTGACCATGCAGGCGTGCGGCACGTCTTTGTAGGGCGTAAACCGGTTGCCGTCTACTAGCAAATACTCCGGCGAAATGTTCAAGAGGTCTATAGCGCGGTGCATGGCCAGAAAAGAAGCGTTCAGGATATTGATCTCGTCAATCTCCTCGGGACTCACCTCGGCTACGGCCCAATGTAGGGCTTCGCGGCAGATTTCTTCGCGCAGGTGCTCGCGCTGTTTGGCACTTAATAGTTTGGAATCTGTAAGCAGCGGGTGAAAGTAATCTGGGGGCATCACCACGGCCCCGGCCACTACCGGCCCCGCCAGGCAGCCGCGCCCGGCTTCATCCAACCCTACTTCCAGCCTTTTTCCGCTATGATTTGCGAGGAGCATTTCTTACTTCTTTTATCAATTCTCACTACAAAACAGGCAAAGAAGGTAAATAATTCTCTGAATGTATAGTCCTTATTAGATATATCTCATTAAATTGAGCAATCTGTTTCAAAGAAACTGAAAGACAGAGAAGGCTTTCGGCCTTCTTTCTGTACCGCTACTAACCACTTCAAACTACAAACAAAACATGGACCCGAACACCCAGAAACCCCATCACATCTTAGAAAGCCCCGAATTCAAAAAACTGGTCAAAAAACGCTGGTCGGTCTCGCTGGTGCTCACCTTTACCATGTTGGTCGTGTACTTCGGGTTTCTGCTGGTGGTGGCGTTTAACAAACAGGTCTTGGCAACCAAGATTGGGGAATACACCACGCTGGCCATTCCGGTGGGGCTGGGCATCATTCTGTTCGCCTGGATTCTTACCGGCATTTATGTATTCTGGGCCAACAGCGACTATGATACTTCGGTCCAGAACCTGAAAAACAAAATCTCCTAGTTTCCCTTCTCTCTCACCCAAGACCTTCTTCAACACTATGTTGTCTCTACTATTACAGGCCACTCCCAGCACCTCTACCTTGGGCACGGCCAACCCGGTTTCTATGGGCATGTTTTTCCTGTTTGTGGCCGTAACACTTTATATCACGTACTGGGCCGCCAAGAAAACCAAAACTGGTTCTGAGTTTTACGCGGCAGGCCGAAACATCTCGGGCTTCCAAAATGGTCTGGCCCTGGCGGGCGATTACATGAGTGCCGCCTCTTTCCTGGGTATTGCCGGTATGGTGGCCACTAAAGGCTACGACGGACTTATTTATTCCATCGGGTTTCTAGTAGGTTGGCCGCTCATCATGTTCCTAATTGCCGAACCGCTCCGCAACCTGGGCAAATACACCTTCGCCGATGTGGTGGCCTTCCGGCTGCGCCAACGCCCCATCCGGATTGTCTCTTCCGTTGGTTCCTTGTTGACCATCGCGTTCTATTTGATTGCCCAGATGGTAGGGGCCGGTGGCCTGATTAAAACTCTGTTTGGGCTTGATTATGAGATTGCGGTAGTAGTAGTAGGTTGTGTGATGACCCTGTATGTACTTTTCGGCGGCATGATTGCCACCACCTGGGTGCAGATTATCAAAGCAGTTTTGTTACTCAGTGGAGCTACCGTCCTCGTGTTACTTTCTCTTGCTAAGTTTGATTTCAGACCTTCTTATTTATTAGAAGCCGTAAGCACCCAATATGGTCAGGAAATGCTGGCACCGGGCGGCTATATCACCAATCCATTTGATGCGCTTTCGTTGGGTCTGGCGCTTATGCTGGGCACGGCCGGACTGCCGCACATTCTTATGCGTTTCTACACCGTGCCAGATGCCAAAGCCGCCCGTAAATCGGTGTTTGTGGCCACTGGGTTCATCGGGTATTTCTATTTACTCACGTTTTTGATCGGGTTCTCGGCCATGGCCTTGGTAGGCAAACCTAGCATTGAAGCCATTGACAAAGGCGGAAACATGGCGGCGTTGCTCCTGGCCGAACAAACCGGCGGAACCGCGTTTCTGGGCTTCATTGCGGCCGTAGCCTTCGCCACCATTCTGGCCGTAGTAGCCGGCTTGACCTTGTCTGGCGCTTCCAGCATCTCGCATGATCTGTACGTACACGTGTTCAAAAACGGCGTTTCCAATGAGAAAGGCGAAATGAAAGTAGCCCGGCGCGCCACCGTAGCCTTGGGTATTCTTTCTATTGTGCTGGGTTTGGTGTTCAAAGGACAAAACGTAGCCTTCATGGTAGGTCTGGCCTTCTCTATTGCCGCCAGCGCCAACTTCCCAGCCCTGCTCATGTCCATTATCTGGAAGCGTTTCACCACCAAAGGTGCCGTCTGGAGCATCGCCACCGGTGCGTTCCTTTCCCTGGTTTTAATTGTCCTGAGCCCCACCATTATGGTAGACATCATGGGCTATGACGAGGCCATATTTCCGCTGAAGAACCCCGCCTTGGTTTCTATGTCAGGAGCGTTTCTGATGGGAATAGTGGTTTCACTCCTCAAGCCAGAGTCTTCGGCTGCACTTAAGTTTGAGTCCGAAAAACTTCGCACGTACCTGGGCGTAGGCGCGGAATAACCGCAACTCGCCGCAAGCGTTCTGAGGCTGTTTTTCAGAAAACGGCCCCAGAACGCGGGGTGGTGTAGACACTCGCAGGTCTGGAAGACACTGCGAGGTCTTTGGAGTGGGCGGTATTGCAGTGGGGAGACAGAACCCTTTTATTTCATCCTAAACTGTTGATCAGCAAACGTGTGTGAGGCTTTCTCCTCACGGAAGTTGCAAACTTCCGGGCATTTTAGGTCCAAGTAACAGACTTGAACCATGTCCAGGGGAGAAGGCAATGCGTGTGATCTGCTTGTGTAAACATCCCCCTTCGCCCCCTTCAAAGGGGGAATCTCTGCTTTAGAGGGCAGAAGTACAGATGTTCTTCTATCAACATCACGCTACTTTTCCAATTCCAGTCTTTCCCGAGCGCGCCTCGCTTTTGGCCCTGGAATGGCTAAACTAAGAACAAGAGACTTCTCAGGCCGAAAGGGCAGTGCGAGAGGGGAAGACGGGGCCTCGCGGCCGTGAGCGCACGGAGGGCAGCCATGCAACAACAAAGCATAAGGGCCCCGCATCCACCCGCCGCTACGCCAGCAACAGGCAAAAGGCATGCACTAAAATCAACCCACCATTTACCACCTACATTCCCAAAAACCCGTTGAAAACGGAATACCTCCCTTCAATTCTTGGCTGCTTCGGCAGAACTTCTATATTTATGCCCACAAACCGAACCAACAGACAAACATGGATTACCGCATAAAATCTTTTGAAGAGTACCAGGAAACTTACCAGAAAAGCGTGGAACAGCCCGAAGAATTTTGGGCTGGCATTGCCGAGACATTCACCTGGCGCAAAAAGTGGGACAAGGTACTGGACTGGAATTTTGAAGAGCCAGACGTGAAATGGTTCGTGAATGGCAAGCTCAACATCACTGAGAACTGCCTGGACCGTCACCTGGAGAAACGCGGAAACAAACTGGCCCTCATCTGGGAACCCAACGACCCCAAAGAACGCTACATACGCTTCACCTACCGCGAACTGCACGAGAAAGTCTGCCAGATGGCGAACATCCTCAAGCGCAACGGCGTGCAGAAAGGCGACCGCGTGTGCATTTATATGCCCATGATTCCTGAGTTGGCGTTCAGTGTACTGGCCTGCGCCCGCATTGGGGCCGTACATTCGGTGATTTTCGCCGGATTCTCCCACACTGCCATGGCCGACCGTATCAATGATGCCCAAGCCAAAGTGGTACTGACGTCAGACGGCCTGAACCGTGGCCCGAAGCAAATTCCCGTGAAACGGGTAGTAGACGAGGCGCTGGAAACCTGCCCCAGCGTAGAGAAAGTGGTAGTGGTAGAGCGTGTGAGCTGGGCCGTGAACATGGTGGAAGGCCGTGATGTCTGGTACCATGAGGAACTTCAGCACGTAGACAAACACTGCCCCGCCGAGGAGATGGACGCCGAGGATATGCTCTTTATTCTCTACACCTCGGGCTCTACCGGTACTCCTAAAGGCGTTGTGCACACCTGCGGCGGCTACATGGTCTACACCGACTATACCTTCCGGAACGTGTTTCAGTACGAGGAGAGCGACATTTACTGGTGTACTGCCGATGTTGGCTGGATTACCGGCCACTCGTATTTACTGTACGGTCCGCTGCTTTCGGGCGCTACGTCCTTGATGTTTGAAGGCGTGCCCACCTTTCCAGACCCGGGCCGTTTCTGGCAGGTTATTGACAAATTCGGGGTAAACATTTTCTATACCGCGCCTACGGCCATCCGGTCACTCATGGGAGCCGGTCTGGACCACGTGCTTTCCTATAGCCTTGATTCCCTCAAAGTGCTGGGCTCAGTGGGCGAACCTATCAACGAGGAAGCCTGGCACTGGTACCACACCCACGTGGGTAAAACCCGTTGCCCGGTGGTAGACACCTGGTGGCAAACCGAGACGGGCGGCATTATGCTGACTTCGTTGGCCGGAGTTACGCCCATGAAACCAAGCCACGCCGGTTTCGCGCTGCCGGGTATTCAGCCGCTACTGGTAGACCAGAGCGGAAACGAAATCACCGAAAACGAGCAGGAAGGGTATCTATGCATGAAGTTCCCGTGGCCCGGCATCATCAGGACCACCTACGGCGACCATGAGCGGTGCCGTCAAAGCTACTTCAGCACGTACAAAGGTTTATATTTCACCGGAGACGGGGCTAAACGCGATGAGAACGGACTGTGGCGCATCATTGGCCGTGTAGATGACGTGATTAACGTATCGGGGCACCGCTTCGGCACCGCCGAAATTGAGAATGCCATTAACCAGAACAAATACATTGTGGAGAGTGCTGTAGTAGGCTATCCGCATGACGTGAAAGGCCAAGGCATCTATGCGTTTGTGGTGTGCGGCGAAGAAGCCCCAGACACGGCAGATAAACTTCGGGCCGAGGTCATTGAGACCGTGGTAGACCAGATTGGTAAAATCGCGAAGCCCGATAAAATCCAGATTGTGAGCGGCCTGCCGAAAACCCGGTCCGGGAAAATCATGCGCCGCATTCTGCGCAAAGTGGCCGAAGGCGATACTTCTAACCTGGGCGACACCAGCACTCTGTTAGACCCACCTATTGTAGACGAAATTATTCAAGGGGCCTTATAGGCCCCTTTTTTCTTTGCAATACCTGCTTCCCTTTTTTCTGATGTGTAGACGGAAAACAACTTCTAAATCGACTCTCAAGCAAAAGCAGAATCAACCTTTTAAGCAAGGATAAGTAAGGAGTAGAACGGGCTTTCTTTCCAACAGCCTTTGTGTCTCTAACTTACTACACCATGAACTTACACTTTGAACATGACCAGGATGCCCAGCAGTTTACCGCCCTGCTGGAAAACGAAGATATCGGCGAACTAGCCTATGCGCTTCCAGACGAAGAAACCATTGATTTCCAGCACACCTTCATTGAAGCCGAACACCGCGGCAAAGGCTACGCCGACCAACTCATCAAACACGGCCTAGACTACGCCGCCTCCAAAGGCCTGGAAGTACGTGCCACCTGCCAAGCCGTAGCCAGTTACCTGGAACGACACCCGCAATAAGGCATTTGATGGAGGTTGAACCTTAACAGGAATGGCAGGCCCGTAGCCTGCCATTCCTGTTTTAGGGGTACTTTCTGGGAAATAGCCCCGATTTCTCTTTGGAAGAATCATTTTTTGTAGCTCTCGCCTCATTTTGTGGCCCTCACCTCACGGAAGTTTCAAACTTCCGGTCATGGTAGGTCCAAGTCACAGACTTGAACCATGTTTTCTAATGGGAATGCGTGTGACCGGCAGGTGTACACATCCCCCTTCGCCCCCTTCAAAGGGGGAGTCTCTGCTTTAGAGACAGAAGTCCATCTGCTACTTTCCCCTTTCCAGTCTTTCCTGAGCGCGCCTCGCTTTTGGCCCTGGAAAGGCTTTAGCTAAGCGCAAAGGACAACTTCAGGCCGAAAGGGCAGTGCGCGAGGGGAAGACGGGGCCTCGCGGCCGTGAGCGCACGGAGGGAAACCATGCAACAACCCAGCATAAGGGCACCGCATCAACCACCCGCCACGCCAGCAACAGGCAAAATGCGTGCACCAACCTATCTTGAACACGCCCATCATTTAAGCCAACGCCTTACAAGAAGTCACATCAAGCAAATCCCTACCCTTCTAAAGAGGCGGAACAGCAGAAGTAAAACAAACTCATAAAAAGAAAAAGAGCCCAGACATACATCCAGACTCTTTCTTCTACAAACAAACCTAATGTCTTACGCCTTCGGAATCTTCAGTTGCCAACCCACTTCAATAAGGTCAGGGTTCTTGATTTTGTCAAGGTTGGCCTGGTGAATCTTGTGCCATTGCTGAGCATCGCCGTAAAAGTTCTTGGCAATTTTAGAGAGAGAATCTCCGCCTTTCACGGTATAAGTGTCAAAAGCGGGTTGCGGAGCGGCGGCGGGCTGGGGAGCAACGGGTTGCACCGGAGCGGCAGCGGGTTTGGCTACAGGTTGGGCCGCCACTGGTTTCTGCACCGGCTTCTCCTCCCCTTTCTTTAGAAAATCAAATAATCCCATAGTTGTATTTTTTAATGAGTAGTCAAATTTCAATCAAAGTATGCAACTGGCATACAGGCTAATTTCTACGCGCCCTTCTTAGATAAGTTTGTTTATTTTAATAGAACTGTGCGTAAAAACCCACGTATGAAAAACCGTATTTGCCCGCGGCGACTACGTAGATACCTGACCAAAACCTAAAACTATGAAAATGAAAATTGCATTTCCGGCTACTCGTTTGTTCACACTTGCCTGCCTGGTGTGGCTTAGCGCTTTCACTATCAGCTGTAATAAAAAGTCTGAAGACGGCGGCAACTCACAGATGATTTCCGGCACCAACAGCAAAATCTGGAAAGCTAGCAAAGAAACCACCGCCTCCGGCGACAAAGACAAGCTGACCTCAGAAGAGAAACAGGAACAAATCCAATTCTTCGCGAACGGAAACTTTACCCAGACCTCCGCAAGCGAGTCGGCGAACGGTACTTGGATGTACAGCGCGCCTAATAAGACCCTAAGCTTGACCTATGCCAACAACAACGTGAGCGAGAACTTCACCGTGGTTGAACTTGACGACGATGACATGAAACTACAGGCTCCAGACGGCTCAACGCTTACCTTGAAAGCTGATTAAACGTACCTCACCTGAAAAGCAAACCCACTCAAGTCTATTTGGGTGGGTTCTTTTTTGCCTGCTGGGCGTATTCGGTTCAATATAAAACCATGGTGGTTTGCACCTGAATTTCCGAAAACGTTTCATTGACTTAAATCTCCACCACGCTTCCTTCCGTTACCCACTACATGAAATTCCGGCTGCATCTGTTTGAACTAGAAGACCAGGCTTGGTTCCCGCATGTGGTGCGGCAAGGCATGATGGATGTGCTTCGGTTCCTGATTACGGCGCTGGGCATATACAAACCCGTGGTTCCGCTGCTGCAAAAAGCGCTGGCGCATACGCAGCAAACGGATTTGGTAGACCTTTGCTCTGGGGCAGGTGGCGGCATACAGCAGATTTGGCAAAAACTGGAAAAACAGGCGGGCCATAAAATCACCATCACCCTCACCGATAAATACCCCAACCTGGAGGCGTACCAATTCCTGTCTGAAAAGAGCAACGGTGCCCTGCACTTTGAGCGCCAACCCGTAGATGCCACCGAAGTACCAGATGACTTACCAGGTTTCCGGACGGTTTTCTCGGCGTTTCACCATTTTCGGCCAGAAACTGCTACTGCCATTCTAGCCGATGCCGTGCGCCAGAACCAGGGCATTGGTGTGTTTGAAGGGGCCGGCAAACGCTGGCATGAATTACTCTTGGTCTGGTTCGTTTTTCCGTGGCTCATTCTCTTGATTACGCCTTTCATTAGGCCCTTCACCTGGAGTAGGCTATTCTTTACCTATATTATTCCTTTGATTCCGCTGGGAACGGTCTGGGACGGCACTGTTTCCTTGCTGCGTCTGTACACACCAGAACACCTGGAAAAGATGGTTTCTACCCTGAATGCGCCGCATTATACCTGGCACATTGGTCGGGCGAAGCACTGGAGCGGCACCGGCGTGTTGTACTTATTAGGATATCCTTCGTAAACTGCAACCATGAACTCCTCCTGGTCCGATGCCTGGCGCTTGCTTCGCATTCCGTTTTCCTTGTTTCTGATGCCTATTTACTGGTTCGCCCTGAGCGCCGAGCCGGAGGTATCTCTCTGGAAAGCAGTTGCAGTGTTTCTGATTCTGCATCTCCTGATGTATCCCGCCAGCAACGGCTACAATTCCTATTATGACCGGGACGAAGGCAGCATCGGGGGGCTCAAACATCCGCCTAAAGTCACCCAATCGCTTTACTGGCTGGTGCTGGCGTTTGATGTGCTGGCGGTGCTGTTCTCGGCGCTGCTTTCCTGGCCTTTTGCGGTCATGGTGTTGCTGTATCTGCTGGTCTCTAAGGCGTACAGCTATGAAGGCATCCGGCTGAAGAAATACCCTATTCTGAGCACGGTGGTGGTAATTGTGTTTCAGGGTGCGTTTACTTTTGTCATGGTGCAGAAAGGCGTCGGCGTAGCCGATGAAGTCATTCTCAGCACCAATAATCTGTTGCTGGCCTTGGTGAGTTCTCTGTTTCTGTGCGGATCTTATCCGCTTACGCAAGTGTACCAGCATGAGGAAGATTCCCGGCGCGGCGATGAGACGTTGAGTTTAAAACTAGGCTTGTGGGGCACGTTCCTGTTTGCGGCGGGTAGTCTGCTCATAGCCACCGCCCTCCTCTTTTACACCTACTCGCGGCGCGGCGAAAACTGGCACAGTCTCTTTTTCCTGGTGGGCACGGGCCCGGTATTGCTGGTTTTCAGTCAATGGCTTTTACAGGTGAAGCGCAATTCGGCTGCGGCCAATTACGAGAACACCATGCGCATGAACAAAGTCTCTTCCCTGAGCATGAGCTTCTCGTTCGGACTGATTTTGCTCTGGCAGCTCTGGAACAGTTAAGACTGCGAACTAAGCGCTTAGCCACACGTACTACATTTTCGGCCTATTTTCCTGAAATCATGTCTAAAACATACTTGGCGGCACTCTTGCTTTTTCTGTTCAGTTGCCACTCTTCTACCCAAGACGACACCACCACCACTACAACCCAGGACCAATCAGATGGGACGGTCACCACTACCCGGACTACCTCCCAAAACGGAAGCACCCAGGTACAGCATATTGTGCAGAGAACCCACGCCTTTTCCTCTACGCACCAACCCGATTACTTCCGGTTGGTGCTCCTCGGTGACTCCGTTACCAAGGGGAAGGTAGAATTCACCATCACTACCCAGAAAGGCCAGGTAATCTATCAAGAAAATTTCACGGCCGCAGATTTAGAGGCCAGCATGGTCTACGAAATGGAAACGCCCACCGTGACGGCATCTGAGCGCGAAGCCTACATCCTTAAACGCATGGATGATTTTGTGCAACCCGCTGATTTTGTCTCTCCGGCCATTGCGCCTAACGCTCCCGTGCAGACTTCTTTTGTGAATGAAGCCACCTGGAAACGAATTCAAGCCAATCCAAACGCCATCGGGTTTAAATATCTCCTAGGCAAAGAAGACGGCCGGTTACTGGTCTATGACCCTGCCCAGAAGAAAGCAGTGCGGTACGGAAGATTTGGCGGGTAACTGACCACCCCGCCCTGCGGGCTCCCCTCCTGAATCAGGAGGGGAGTTTCTGTTTGCCAACGCTATACCGTCTGCTCAAAAGACCTCGTAGCGTCCGGAGCACCTGCCAGCGTCTATGCGAATAGCCATTTTAAGGCCCATTTACTGAAAACGGCAGAAAACAGAAGAGCCCCGCAGAACTAAATTTGCGGGGCCTTTCTATGTGACCGTACTTCTCTTGGAAGATTTTTACGGGATTGTATTCCGTTAGAGTGTAATTCTCATTTGCGAAATCAAGGAAGTAGTAATGAAATTTGTCTTTGTTAGTAAACTCCCCGTCCTTGTTTTTGTCTTCTAAAGTCCGGAAATAGACTTTATTTTCGCCTTTTATCAAACTCCAGTCATAGAATTCATGCAGTCCCTTTGTCAGTTTCTGGAAGCCAGTGCCATCAATTTTGCTGATGTAAAGCGCCTCCACATCTGAATGACTGAGTTCTTTGTCTTGATCTGAATCCAAGTCAGAAACGGAATAAAGTAGATATCCTTGCTTTGTGCTAATGAAGATATCCCGTAAAAAATCAACTCTTCTGATTAGCACTTTCTTATCCGTTAATTTACGTTCTTGGCCGCTCTTATCTTGGAAAACGATGTTTATAAAGTTTCCGGTCAGCTTATCACTGTCAAAATAGCTGGCGGCAATCTCTGTATCGCGGTAAGAGCCAGAACCATATTTGCTGTAACCGCCTCTCTCTTCTAAATCAACCAAGCCTACTGCAAACAACAGCATGTCTGTGCTGTCAAACCTTATGGGAAGCTCAGAAACTAAAATCTTGGTAGTGTCTTTGATTCTATCGTCGGTTACTGGGCTGCGGTCAATTGGCGCTTTGTAATCAATGGTGGGGTTGTCATCTCCGCAGGAAAAAAACACGGCAATACAAACAAACGCAATCAGAATTCTTAGCATTGAATTGTTCTTAACTCAGAAAGCAAGATACAGAAATTCACCACTTCTACCCCATCCCTTTCGTTTGTGGCCTCTTCTTCAAAATGAAGCCTTGAACGGAAACTCTTTAAAAGAACAAAAGCCAGCTTGTAAGGCTGGCTTTTGTTCTTTGCTCAAAATATCAAATCTATTTCTTAGCTGTTCATGGAAATCAGGAACTCGTCGTTGTCTTTGGTGCCTTTCATGCGGTCTTTCAAGAATTCCATGGCCTCTACTGAGTTCATGTCAGACATGAATTTGCGCAGAATCCAAACACGGCTGAGTTCGTCGCGGTCCATGAGCAGGTCTTCGCGGCGGGTACCGGAGGCCGGAACGTCGATGGCTGGGTACACCCGCTTGTTGGCAAGCTTGCGGTCCAGTTGGAGTTCCATGTTACCAGTTCCTTTGAATTCTTCAAAGATTACCTCGTCCATTTTAGAACCCGTGTCAATCAAGGCTGTGGCGATGATGGTCAAAGAACCACCGTTCTCCACGTTACGGGCCGCCCCGAAGAAACGTTTAGGTTTGTGTAACGCATTGGCATCCACCCCACCAGATAGGATTTTACCGGAAGACGGCACTACGGTGTTATAGGCGCGTGCCAAACGAGTGATAGAATCTAGTAGAATTACCACATCGTGGCCGCACTCTACCATCCGCTTCGCTTTGTCCAACACAATGCTAGAGATTTTCACGTGGCGCTCAGCTTGCTCGTCAAAGGTAGAGGCAATTACCTCGGCTTTTACGCTGCGGGCCATATCAGTTACCTCCTCTGGGCGCTCATCAATCAACAGGATCATGAGGTACACCTCGGGGTGGTTTTCAGTGATGGCATTCGCGATTTCCTTCAGCAAGACTGTTTTACCGGTTTTCGGCTGGGCCACAATCAAACCACGCTGTCCTTTCCCTATAGGGGCGAACAGGTCCATAATGCGGGTAGAGTATTGGCTGGAACGGGTAGTCAGTTTTAGGCGCTCTTCCGGAAAAAGAGGCGTTAAATGCTGGAAAGGAATCCGGTCTCTGATTTCCTCAGTAGTACGGCCGTTTACGGAATCTACCTTCAGCAACGCGAAATACTTCTCGCCTTCTTTAGGTGCCCGCACGGTTCCTTTTACGCTGTCGCCGGTTTTCAGACCAAACAATTTAATCTGCGACGGCGACACATAGATATCATCTGGGCTGGCCAGGTAATGGTAATGCGCAGAACGCAGGAAGCCGTAGCCGTCCTGCATCAATTCCAAAACGCCTTCGTTCGCAATTACGCCGTCAAACTCGCGGTAATTGGCGCTGTTAGCGTTATTCTGCTGTTGCGGTCTGGATTGGTTCTGCTGGTTGGGCTCGCGGCGGTTCTGCCAGTTGGGATTGTTATTGTTATCGCGCGGCTCGCGGGGCGTATTTTCCCTTGGCTCGCGCTGCTCTCTTGGTTCTCTTGGGGCGTTTTCCCGTGGCTCCCTGGTAATCTCTCTAGGTTCGCGGGTGGTATTTTCCCGTGGCTCCCGGTTTTGGAATTCTCTTGGTTCGCGTTGCTCTCTGGCCTCGCGCGGCACGCGTGGGGCAAGTTCCCGCTGCTCTCTGGGCTCCCGTTGTTCGCGGGGCTCGCGCGGCTGGTTCTCACGCGGCTGCGGACGGTTTTCGCGGGGCTCGGGGCGGTTCTCACGCGGCTGGGGCTCTCTTCCTTCGGTACGGGATAATTCCCGCGCTTCGCGGATATCGGGCCGTAGGGCCTGTGGTGCGTGCAACCGGTCTTCCCGCACCGTGGCCGGGGCACGTTCTGCGCGCACCGGGCGCTCTGCCGGAGCAGTTCTGGCCGGGCGGCGAGCCGGAGCCGGGGCATCTTCTGAGGCAACTGGCACTGGTGCTTCCGGTACCGGAGCTGGCAGGGCAACAGGTGCGCTGTCTACCACAGGTTCAGGCACAGGAATGTCTTCTACCGCTACTGCGGCATCAGTTTGTTCGTCTGCCTTCTTAGATGTTTTTTTATATTTTTTGGGGAGGTTCTCAAGGGGGGTAACGGCTTGCTGATCCAGGATTTTGTAGATCAGGTCCTGTTTGCTGAGCTTCTTAAAGTTCGTGACGCCGAGGTTCTCAGCAATCTCTTTGAGTTCTGAAAGAAGAGAATCTTTCAACTCGTCAATGTTGTACATAAATTGAATTAATTAGCTATTCGGTTTAAATGCATAGCGGTTGCAGAGCGCAACAAGCAGACGGATTAAAACAGGAAATAATGGTGTGTAAGAAGTAATGGAGAACCCGGATGACGGTCGTTCAGAAAATGTCTCGCAATGTTAGACAGCCTTGTTCTATTTTACAAGCAATACGAGAAAATTAATATATAAAGTTACACAAATTTTCATAAAAATCCACCTGTTGCCGCAGCCTATCCAAAATATTCTATTTTTGCGTACAGATAACCAGACGCACCATGTTACAGATACCCGTTTTACGCGAGCAAACCGATCTTGTTCTTGCTGGCTTGCAGAAAAGAAACTTTCCTAACGCCGCCCAGGAAGTGCAGGCATTGTTGGACCTGGACCAGAAACGCCGCTCCCTGCAAACTGAGCGCGACGAACTCTTAGGCCGAGCCAACTCCCTGGCCAAGGAAATTGGCGGCCTCATGAAAAGCGGCCAGAAAGAGCAGGCCGAAGCCCTCAAAACGGAAACCGCTGAACTCAAGCTCCGCACCAAAGCCCTGGACGAGGAAGTACAGCAACTGGAGCAAGCCTTGCAGCAGGGACTTTACAAACTGCCCAACATTCCGCATAGCAGCGTACCCGCCGGCCGTTCTTCTGAAGACAATGAAGTGGTGCTGGAACACGGTGCTATTCCGCAACTTCCAGAAAACGCCCAACCGCACTGGGAACTCATCAAGCAGTATGACATCATTGACTTTGAACTAGGCATTAAGATTGCCGGAGCCGGATTTCCCGTGTACAAAGGCCAGGGTGCCCGCTTGCAGCGTGCCCTCATCAACTTCTTCTTAGACGAGGCCATGAAAGCCGGTTACACCGAAGTGCAGCCGCCCATTGTGGTGAACGAGGCTTCGGGCTACGGCACCGGCCAGCTCCCCGACAAAGAAGGCCAGATGTACCACGCCACCGCCGACAACCTCTACCTGATCCCTACCGCCGAGGTGCCCATCACCAACCTCTACCGCGACGAGATCATTGCTGAAGGCAAATTGCCCATCAAAAACGTAGGCTACACGCCCTGTTTCAGAAGGGAAGCCGGTTCCTGGGGTGCCGATGTGCGTGGTTTGAACCGCCTGCACCAGTTTGACAAAGTAGAAATTGTGCAGATTCAGGCCCCGGAAAAATCCTACCAGGCGCTGGAAGAGATGAGTCAATACATCCAAAGCTTGTTGCAAAAATTGGAGTTACCCTACCGCGTGCTCCGTCTCTGCGGCGGCGACATGGGCTTCACCTCGGCCCTCACCTATGATATGGAAGTATACTCTGCGGCCCAGGGCCGATGGCTGGAAGTAAGTTCTGTCTCTAACTTTGAAACCTACCAAGCCAACCGCCTGAAACTGCGCCAGCGCACGGAGGGTGGAAAACCGCAATTGCTGCATACGTTGAACGGAAGTGCTTTGGCCTTGCCGCGAATTGTGGCGGCGTTGCTAGAGAACAACCAGACACCAGAAGGTATTCGCTTACCGAAGGCGTTGCATGCTTATCTTGGGTTTGAGATGATTACCAAGTAAAGGAAAGTTCTTCTCTTTGAGATTATTGCTTTAAAGCGTTTGTGGCTTGTTTTGGATAAACGGGCTGCAAACGCTTTTTTTCTGTGGACTTTGTAGGTGTTGTTCTTGGCTTGGTTAATCTGCTTCTTTTTGTGCACGCATTTTGCCTGTCGCTGGCGTGCCGGTGGGTGGATGCGAGGCCCTTATGCTGGGTTGTTGCATGGTTTCCCTCCGTGCGCTCACGGCCGCGAGGCCCCGTCTTCCCCCTCGCTCACTGCCCTTTCGGCCTGTGAAGTCTGTTGCTCTTAATGAACGTCTATCTAGGGCCTAAAGCGAGGCGCGCTCGGGAAAGACTGGAAAGGGGAAAGTAGCAGAATGTGATGGTAGCAAAGCGTGAGAAGCCCTTTCTAAAGCGGAGAATCCCCCTTTGAAGGGGGCGAAGGGGGATGTTTACACGGGCAGATCACACGCATTCCAACTAGTAAACATGGTTCAAGTCTGTGACTTGGACCTACCATGACCGGAAGTTTGCAACTTCCGTGGGACAGTAGCCCCAAAGGAGATTTCCACAAGGACCATTTAGCCAGCATCTGCCAAAATCCCAAAGCGCTACTATCCTTCCGCCAGCGCAGCATCCAACTCTTCCGGGGAGGGATTTTTCATGGGCGCCTGCTCGCCTACCACTACCATGGGGAAACGGACTTTGCCGCGGTTCATGTCTTGGATGGCTTGCATGGCTTCGTCGCTTTGCTCTACGTTGATGTAGTCGTAAGCCACGTCATGCGTTTTGAAGTAGTCTTGAATGGCGATGGTTTTCTTGCACCAATCGGCACCGTAGAGAATGGGTTTGGCAGCCATAACATCAATAGTTAGTTTGCCGTTTTCTACGTCTTTTCCCGAAAACTGGCTAAAAGCGGTGCAGTTCCAAACGAATTAAACAGGCTGCTCCACTACGGGTAACTGGAAATCGAACTGGATTTCGCGCATGCACCGGAAGTGGCGCTCCGGGCATTTAGAATAGCCAATTTTAGAGCAAGGACGGCAATACAGGTTCTTCACTTCCAGTACCTCATAATCCTCTGTGTACGGGTACATCCCGAAGGCGGGCACGGTGTTCCCCCAAATGCTGTAGATCTTCTTCTGGAAGGCGGCGGCAATGTGCATCAGACCGGTATCATGGCTAAATACCGCCCGGGCTTGTCGCACCAGGGAGGCAGAACCATTCAGGTTGTATTTCCCGCAGGCGTTGTAGATAATGGTTCTTTCAGTCGGATTGAAAGGAATTTGCCCTTTGTAAGGCTCTGACGTAAAGTACATCTCTATCATCTTTCCTACCTCTGTGTCTTCTTTTCCGCCCAGTAAAATGATGGGTCCGTTTATCTTATCGCAGAGTTCAATGAGACGGTCAATCGGGAGCCGTTTGGTGTAATGCTGGGCTCCGATGGCGATGGCATAGTAGCCGTTCTGGTGCGATGCTGGCAAAGTGGACAGGTCTACTTCGTCTTTTTCTGGTATGAAATAGTCTAAACCTTGCCCATCATTTTTTACCCCTAAGGAGGCTGCAGTAGCCAGGTAACGGTCCACGATGTGCACGTCAGGCATGCGGTTCATCTTGAATTTAACCAACAGCCACTTGCGGTAATTCAGTTTATCAAAGCTTCGGCTGGGCCGCCCTAAGCGGGTCTTCAAGATACGGGTACGCAGGTTGTTGTGCAGGTCCAACACCAAATCATAGTTCTCGGCTTTAAGCTGCGCGAGGAGGTCTTTCAGGGAGTTTTCCAAGCAAAATACCTTGTCCACGTACGGGTTGCTGGCAATGATATTACGGAAAGCGGCCTTCGTGCAGAAATGTACTTCCGCCCCCGGCACCTGCTGCTTCACGCACCGAATGACCGGTGTAGTAAGCACTATATCACCAATAGACGAGAACCGGATGATGAGGATTTTTTTCAAGGAATCACCGTTTATACCATCGGCAAAGATACGGCTTGTAGAGCAGATTTCCTGCGGAAGGTAGGACTCCTGTTCTAACGCTGTTTTCTTGCAAAGGCCACCAAAACAGCAACCAACGAAAGCACCACTGCAAGGTATGAAAGATAGTCTGACTTGGTGGTTTGAGGCTCTACTACTTTTTTATGGTTGTTGCGGTAAGCGTTTAAAAGAGCGTATTCATTGACCCAGTTTCTAATCCGTAGCCTCTCATCTTCCAATATTTTCCTTTCATCCAATTTACCATTATCGAGAGAATGTAGAATCGGAGGTGTAGTTGAAAGATTATAAAGGCTCCTGGATAAACCTCCGCATTGATCATAACCTAATGTTTTATCATAAATATGACCATAAAAGATATTCAAGCCTTTAAAAAAGATTGTACAATTATAATTTCTGCCTGATAATATTACATCAGGTTTGACATCACCTTTAAAAACATCAATTACCCTAATCGAAAACCCATTTTCATCCGACTCCACCACCTCACCAATGAAAATTATTTCGGACTTATGAATGTACTTCTTCACCAATGGTGTCCAGTTTTCCAAATCAAGCATGGGGCAGCCACAAGGAAAAGCCTGGGAGCCAAGAAGTATAAAGGATAATAGGAGAGAAATTCTGCGTACGATATTCATTGTTTATGCAATCAGAATCTAGGATGACAATTTGATTTAATTTTCCTAAAAATTAAATCAAATGCAGCTCCCACTGCAGGCGTTCCATCAAATACTCAATTCAGTAGCCACGTCCTCTCATTCTAAAAGGCTCTAGAGAGCGAACGGTAATTGCTTTTAAGACAACGCGTTACTAGTTCGCCTACAAAGTCTTACTAAGATGACAAAAGTGAGGATACAATACCTACAACCCGTACTTGTCCAACAAATACACCAACGCGGCCATAGACGCGCCGCCTAATTCCAGTTCGCGGCGGTTTACTTTGTCAAAGGTGTCGTTGGCGGTGTGGTGGATGTCAAAGTAGCGCTGGGAGTCTGGTCGGAAACCGATGAGGGCCACCCGGTCATCTTTCAGCGGGCCTATATCGGCGCCGCCTCCGTTGCGGTCAATGTCGTGGAGGCCGTACGGGGCCAGCAGTGGTTTCCAAGCGAAGGCTTTCTGGTAGGCGGCCTCGGTAGTTGTAGCAATCCCGAAGCCGCGCGGCGTGAATCCCCCGGCATCTGACTCAATGGCGGCAATGTGTTTCTCGCCCTGCTTTTTGGCGATTTCAGCGTATTTGGTTCCGCCCCGCGTGCCGTTCTCCTCGTTCATGTACAGCACCGCTCTAATGGTGCGCTTGGGTTTGTAGCCCATGGACCGCATCAAACGCAGCACTTCCATGGACTGCACGCAACCGGTACCGTCATCGTGTGCCCCTTCGCCAATATCCCAACTGTCCAGGTGACCGCCCACTACAATAATCTCCTCTGGTTTCTCAGAGCCTTTGATTTCGCCAATCACGTTGTAGCTGAGCACATCTGGCAACCACTGCGGGTTCATGCGCAGGTGGAATTGCAGTTTTTCGTCTTCTTTCAGCAATTTGCTCAATAAATCAGCACCTTTGGTGCTGATGGCTACGGCCGGAATCTTGGGGGCATCTTCGGCATAGCGTAAGCCTCCGGTGTGCGGAAAATCATCATTGTTGGAGGCCATGGAACGTACCACTACGCCCACTGCCCCTAAGCGCCCCGCTTCTGAGGGTCCGCTGGAACGTTGGTCTACGGCACCACCATAGGCTCGGCTGGTGTTGATTAAGGTTTGGTCGAAACCTCTGTTGAAGAACACAATTTTTCCTTGTACTTTCCGCTTGCCCAATTTCTTCAGTTCATCCAGGCCGTTTACTTCCAGCACCTCGGCGGTGAGTCCGTTGGCCGGAGTAGCAACTGAGCCTCCCAAAGCCAGTACGTTCACTTCGCGGGTGGGGGTAATTTTAGAGTTCACGATGGCGGCGTATTCTTTCTCGCCCCGTACCCAATGCGGCACCATTACTTCCTGTAGATACACGCGGTCCAGTCCCATTTTATTCATCTCTTGCCGGGCCCATTCCACGGCAGCGGCCGCCTGTGGAGAACCGCTTAACCGGGCCCCAATATGGCTGGTGAGGTAACGCAGTTGTTCATAGCCCTGCCCTTGGGTAAGCGCCATGTCATAAATCTTGCGGATGTGCAGGGAGTCCTGGTTCTGGGCACTAGCTGCCAAGGGGAGACTGAGAGCAGCCGCCAGGGTAATTCGTTTAAGGGTGCGAAGCATGTGGGTTGTTTGTAGGGTTGGTGTTTTTCTGAGCTGCGAGTTACAACCCACAGCTCAGAATTGAAATAATGCGCTGAGATTTCAGCAGTAGTTTTGCGGGAGAAATCTGTTATTTCGTTCCGAGGATTCTTTTCAAATCTGCAGCAGAAACGGTCAACAAACCTACCGGCGGGAGGCGTTCGGTGAGGGTTCGCCAGTTCTTATCGGCTTTGAAAACAGGTTCCAGAATTTTGATGGCCTCGTCTACTTTGCCGGTGTTCGCTAGCGTAATGCCGTGCCAATATTGCATCTCCAGGTTGTCGGGTTGGAGGCGTTCGGCGGCACTGTATTCTTTCATGGCCAAGGCCATGTCGTTTTTCTCAACGGCCAGGTCTCCGTTGTTCATGTGCTCGTAGGCGCGTTGCACGGTGAGTAAACGACGAAGTTCCTGCAAAGGCACCTCGTGATCATCTACGCGTAAGTCAACTGAGCGCTCGTCCCATGGCTTTTTGTTGCTTTTACCCGGCACCACCAGCAAAGCGGCAGATTGCTTCCCCCGGATGTCTCCGCCCTGGGCCTCGGCGGCGTCTAACACGTCCAGCATCCGCTCGGCCAAAGGCAGGTGGGCATTCTGTTCGAACGCCTTCGCCATGGCAGGCCACACGCTCTCGTTCAGCATCATGTTGGCTTGCACCGAGAAGTTTTTGCCTGTGATGTGCCCGGCGTAGGTAACGCACTTTTTACCGGTGTGCGTGGCTACTCCGCCTTTGGCATCCAGAATTGCCACCTGGCGCACCTCACGACCAGGGTCGTTGGAAAGCAAAATTTTCAACGTTTCCTCCGCCGTTTTCCCCTGCTTCATCAGTGCCAATCCGCGCAGCCCGAAGGATTTATTGGTAAACGATTGAGTAGCCACCACGCCAACGCCGGCCTCGCCCCAACTCACCGATGTCCCCACCGAAAACCAATGGCTTTGCACGGCCACGGCCATTTCGCCGGTTTTAGGGTCCCGGGCCACAATGGAATAGGTATGGGCCAAGGGCTCCTGTGGTTTATAGACCTGCGCCGCCGCCGGACGGGTAACGAACAAAGCGCCAAGCCCTAACAGAATAAGAAGCTTTTTCATGAAGTACTTTCTAAGTAAATGGATGTGTAAGATACAGAAATTCAACTGTGGATTTACATTTTGCCTGGTTGCACAGGACGAACATTAGTTTGCCCTGTCTCCTGAAGAAAAATCTTACACGATGTTCGTTTCCATTGTCCGACGGGTTAAAGGGCAGATTTAGGCAAAACAAGGCAAAAACAAGCCTCCAATTTTCAGGCTTCCAAAGCTGCCGTTTCCTGCTTACATTTAGGAAACAAACGAACATTCGCATACAACCCACCTCTCCTATGATTAAACATCTACCCAAGCTCTTCTGTCTGTCTTTGCTGGCTTTGGGGCAAGCGCAGGCGCAAATGCTGCCCATGACGCAGTTCAACCAAATGAAAGCCCGAAGCATTGGCCCCGGCGTGATGAGTGGCCGGGTGACCGCCATTGACGCCGTAGTGAGCAACCCAGACATCATGTACGTGGGCGCGGCCTCGGGTGGCGTCTGGAAAAGCGAGAACGGCGGCACTACCTTCTCCCCTGTTTTCGACGAGCAGCCCAATATCAACATTGGCGCTATTGCGGTGCAGCAGAGCAACCCCAGCGTAGTGTGGGTAGGAACCGGTGAGGGAAATCCGCGCAACTCGGTGAATATGGGCAACGGCATTTATAAAAGCATTGACGGCGGCCGCACCTGGAAACACATGGGGCTGGACAAGACCTTCAACATCCACCGCATCGCCATTGACCCCACCAATCCAGACGTGGTGTACGCGGGCGTGATCGGGTTGCCTTTTGGTGAGCACCCGGAGCGAGGCTTGTACAAAACCACCAATGGCGGGCAGAGCTGGGAACGCGTGTTGTTCACCAATGAGAAATCGGGCGTGGCCGAGATGTTCATGGATGCTAGCAACCCTAACAAATTAGTAGTAGCCATGTGGGAACACCGCCGCACCGGCTGGGATTTCACCTCTGGTGGTCCCGGCTCAGGGCTCTACATCACGTATGACGGAGGCAAGACTTGGCGCAAGAAAGGCGCGGCTGATGGACTTCCGGCCGGAGATTTTGGGCGGTTAGGATTAGCGCAGAGCCGTAGCATGCCCAATCGAATTTATGCCTTGGTTGAAGCGACCAAAAACGGCCTGTACCGCTCAGACGATGGTGGCGAGAAATGGACTAAGGTCACCGAAGATCCGTCCATCGTGACCAACCGCGCGTTCTACTTCAACGAAATCTACGTGGATCCCAAGAACGAGAACCGCATTTACATGCTGTACCAGCCGGTAGCGGTGAGTGAAGACGGCGGCAAAACCTTCAACGTAACGGCCTCCATGGATGCGGTACACGCCGATCACCAGGCCTTCTGGATTCACCCGGAAAACCCGAATCTGATAATTGACGGAAACGATGGCGGCTTGGCCATCAGCCGGGATCGTGGTAAAACCTGGAGCTTCCCGGAGGCGCTTCCCTTTGGACAGTTCTATCACATCAACGTAGACAACCAAGTTCCCTACAATGTGTACGGCGGCTTGCAGGACAACGGCTCCTGGACTGGTCCGGCATACACCTTCACCCGCGGCGGCCTTCGCAATTACTACTGGCAAACCGTACAGGGCGGCGATGGCTTTGACGTAGTGCCAGATCCCGAAGATGCCCGCTTTGGCTATGCCATGTCACAAGGTGGAAGTTTGGCCCGCTACGACAAAGAAACTGGAAACTCCTACATTGCGAAACCTACGTCGCCGGACCTTAAAACGAAACTGCGTTTCAACTGGAACGCGGCCATTGCGCTGGACCCGTTCAACAAAGGCTGCATCTTCTACGCGAGCCAGTTTCTGCACCAATCTGCAGACAAAGGCCTGACTTGGAATACCATTTCGCCTGATTTGACTCGTAACAACCCAGCCCAGCAGAAACAAATGGAAAGCGGCGGGTTAAGCTTAGACATCACCTCCGCCGAGAACCACAACACCATCCTCACCATTGCGCCCAGTACGCTGGAGAAAGGCGTCATCTGGGTAGGAACCGATGACGGACACGTGCAACTCACCCGCGATGGCGGAAAGACCTGGACAAACCTGCGCGACCGCCTGCCCGGCTTGCCTGCCGAGGCCTGGATTCCGCAGATTACCGCTTCTCGTCATCGGGCGGGTGAAGCCTTCGTAGTGGCCAACCATTACCGCTTCGGGAAAGATTTCAGCGCCTATGTGTACCGCACCACTGATTTCGGAAAAACCTGGACCAGACTGGTGGATAGCAAGAAAGTACGGGGTTACTCCCACTCTTTTCTGCAAGACCCTGTTCAGCCCAACCTGATGTTCA
The DNA here is from genome assembly GCF_054956755.1 of Rufibacter sp. JT3400010. Classification (NCBI taxonomy): domain Bacteria; kingdom Pseudomonadati; phylum Bacteroidota; class Cytophagia; order Cytophagales; family Hymenobacteraceae; genus Rufibacter; species Rufibacter sp. JT3400010. The sequence goes on from NZ_JBUDXA010000014.1 coordinate 55,357, forward strand.
CCGGTACCGAGCATGGTCTCTGGGTGAGCATCAACGAGGGCAAAGACTGGACGCAATGGACGCAAGGCTTGCCTTCCGTTCCGGTGTTGGATTTGGCCATTCAGGAACGCGAGGCGGACTTAGTAATAGCCACATTCGGCCGTGCCGTGTACGTACTGGATAACATTAGGCCGTTGCGCCAGTTGGCTTCCAACGGTGGCAAAGCTCTGCAAAAACCTTTGGCAGTGTTTGAACCATCTGAGGCGTACCTTGCATCCTATGCCCCAGCACCTGGCTACGGCTCTGAAGCTGATAACCTGTACCAAGCCGCTAATAAGCCTACAGGAGCTACCATCACTTATTACCAGAAACCCAAAGCCTCCACTCCAGCCCCAGTTTCTGGCAAGAAGCCTGCTCCTAAAAAGAAAAAGCCCGCCACGGAAGTAAACAAAGAAACAGGTGAAAGAATGGCTACTTCTTTACCGGCCCGAGACACGGCTGCAGTTCCGGCGGTTGCCCGCGTAAAAGCAGACTCTTTGCAATTGCGGGTGTTTGATGCCCAGAATAAACTGATTAGAACTTTGCGCCAACTTCCGGATTCTACCCTTGGTTTCCAGCGGATGACCTGGAACCTAACCGAGCGTGGCGTTCGCCAGCCCAGCAGCGGTGGTAGCGGTGGTGGTAACCGAGGTCAACGTGGCGGCGGTGAACCAGCCGGAGGTCCTGTGTTACCGGGCACTTATAAACTGGTTTTACAGTACGCCGGAAGCAAAGACTCCACGTTTGTGACCGTAAAACCAGACCCACGTTTTCCATTCCAGCAAGGGAACGTGATTGCCCGACGGGCGCTTCAGGAGCGTTTAAACCAAAACACCCAGCAATTAACCCAAGTCTTAGACCGCCTGCAGGAAGCGTCTGATGCCACCGAAGCCATCAATGCCCAACTGAAACTGGCCAGCGGCAAAGAGAAAGCCGACTTGCAGCGCAGCACCAAAGCCATGCAGGATTCCATCAAAACCTATCGGGAAATGATTCAAGGCCAGCAGCTTTCCCGCCAAGGCTACGGCCGTCTGAACCAACTCACTGCCCTTTCCAAACTGCAGGAAGCCCGCTCGTACGTCTCTGGCCGTTCAGAACCCGTTACACAAACAGAGACGCAACTGGTTGAACAGGCTGAAACACTCACGCAGGAAGCCGTTGGCAAGATAAATTCCTTCTTCTCCACCTCCTGGGCAGGATTCCGCCAGAAAGTGCAGTCTGCCGCGTTGAGTGTGTTTAAAGACGACAAAAACAAGGTGGTGCTTTAAGGCTACTTTCAGAAAATTGAGTTTAAAAAGCCCCGATGCAGTACGTGCATCGGGGCTTTTCAATGCTGTAGCGGCGTTACACCGTAACGCCGCTACAGCATTGAAAAAACAAAACTCCCCATCCGCCAATTGGCAGATGGGGAGTTTTGATATCTATTCAAAGCAGAACTTAGCTGGCAACTACCTTACGCTCAATCTCGCGCAGGTTCTCCATCTTTTTGTTGCGCAAGAAGCCGTTGATATCTTCAAAGTGCTCTCTGATGCGTTTGTTCCCGAACTCGAATACTTTTTCGGCCAGGCCGTCTAGGAAGTCACGGTCGTGGGAAACCAGGATGAGCGTTCCGTCAAAGGCTTTGAGGGCGTCTTTCAGGATGTCCTTGGTTTTGATGTCTAGGTGGTTGGTAGGCTCATCCAGAATAAGCAAGTTCACCGGTTGCAGCAGCAGTTTGATCATGGCCAGACGGGTTTTCTCCCCGCCTGAGAGCATTTTCACTTTCTTCTCTACGGTGTCGCCGCTGAACATGAAGGCCCCCAGAATGTCTTTGATGCGGGTGCGCATGTCGCCTACGGCAATCTGGTCTATGGTCTGGAACACGGTCAATTCCTCGTCTAACAGCGAAGCCTGGTTCTGCGCGAAGTACCCAATCATGGAGTTATGCCCCAGTTGGAGTTTTCCGTCGTAGTCAATCTCGCCCATAATGGCTTTGATGAGCGTGGACTTACCCTCACCGTTCTTGCCTACAAAGGCTACTTTCTGGCCGCGCTCAATGGTCAAAGACGCATCTTTGAACACGGTGTGGTCACCGTACTTTTTGGTGAGTTCCTCCACTATCACGGGGTAGTTACCGGAACGAGGGGCAGGTGGGAATTTAAGGTTCAGCGCCGAGGTATCTACTTCATCTACCTGAATAATTTCAATCTTCTCCAGCATCTTCACGCGTGACTGCACCTGAAGCGTTTTGGAGTAGGTCCCCTTGAAACGGTCAATAAACGCCTGTATGTCCGCAATCTCTTTCTGCTGGTCGTCAAACTGGCGCTGCTGCTGCTCGCGGCGTTCTTTGCGCAGTTGCAGGTATTGGGTGTAAGGCACCTTGTAGTCGTAAATACGGCCCATGGTTACCTCAATGGTGCGGTTGGTGATGTTGTCCACGAAGGTCTTGTCGTGGGAAATAACAATGACGGCTTTGGCGTTGTTCACCAGAAAATCCTCCAGCCACTGCACAGACTCAATGTCCAGGTGGTTGGTAGGCTCATCCAGCAGAATCAAATCCGGTTTCTGCAACAGAATTTTGGCCAATTCAATGCGCATGCGCCAGCCGCCGGAGAACTCGCTGGTAGAGCGGGTGAAATCTGAGCGCAGGAAACCAAGGCCTAGGAGCGTTTTCTCTACCTCGGCGTCAAAGTTGATTTCTTCAATGGAGTAGTATTTCTCGCTGAGTTCAGACACGTCTTCAATCAGCTTCATGTAGTCGTCAGACTCGTAATCGGTGCGGGTTTCCAGTTGGGTGTTGAGCTCATCCATTCTGGCCTTCATTTCCAGAATCTGCCCGAAAGCCTTGGACGCTTCGGCAAACACGGTGCTCTCGTCTTTGGTGAGCAAGTGCTGCGGCAAATAGGCAATCACCGCATCTTTGGGCGCAGACACTTTGCCTTTAGTGGGCTTGTTGACCCCGGCAATTATCTTGAGAAGGGTAGATTTTCCGGCTCCGTTCTTCCCCATTAGGGCGATTCGGTCGGTTTCATTGATGTTGAAGGTGACGTTACTAAAAAGAGCCGAGCCGTTAAATTCAACGGCGACCGAATCAACTGAAATCATGGTGCGTTTTACGATTAGAACACAAAGATACTAGTATTTCCCTGATTGCCCCGAATCTGAAAGGCGTCAGGAGTCATGACACTTACAGGCCAGAATACTCAGGAAAACAGGACAACACCAACCTCTCGGGTTTGGCTCCATTCCAGCCTTGTTTTTAGCAAAACAGGCTTAAAATAACCTATTGTTGAGGATAGCTAGGAATAGTTAGTGCTCCTCTTCCATTGTCATCCTGAAAGGATCTTGGTGGCGAACGGTACCAGCATTTCTTCAACGCCTTTCTAGTACGCCCACAATATCTTTCCAAGATGATATAAATTATGTATTGCTGCCTGCCCAGTCGTTTTCAGGCCATTTTCAAGATTTGACTACAAAACTCGCTTTAAATTAAAGCCAACATTCTGTTCATGCAGAGATAGGATTTCCGAAAAATGTGTACCTTTTCAAAAAAGAACTTTTCCTTTAGGGCAAAACCTACTGAGCGGTGTACGCTTGGAATGGTTTTTGCCGTTTCACAGCTATGACTATTCTTAAAAAGACGATACAAAGAACCTCGGCCAGCCTGTTATTGGCTGGTTTTTCTGTGCTCCCGGTACTGGCCCAGGATGATCCGGTAGCTTCGGTTTCAGAGCTGGACCAAGCCTACGTGAACTGGCATAACCTGGACCCTGCTCAGGATAAAATCCAGGGCATTAGTGTGAATAAAGCCTACAAAGAACTGCTCACCAACAAAAAGCCCAAGAAAACCATTGTGGTGGCGGTCATTGACAGCGGCATAGACATTTTCCACGAAGATCTGAAAGGCAAGATTTGGACGAACCAAAAAGAAGTAGCGGGCAATGGACAGGACGATGACCAGAACGGGTACGTAGACGATGTGCACGGCTGGGGTTTTCTGGGCAATGCCAAAGGCGAGAACATCAGGTATGAAACCTATGAGTACGTGCGGTTGCTGAGAAAGCTGGCTCCTACGTACCAGAACGTTTCCTCCATCAAAGAGGTGCCGCTGGCGCAGCAACCTGAGTACAAAACCTACCTGCTCGCCAAACAGGCCTATGACAAGGAACTAGCCCAATACCAGCAGACCAGACAGACCTTAGCCGCTTTTGAGAACGTGCTGGTGCAAGTACAGAACGTGCTGGCCACGCATCTCAACACCAAGCAATACACCCTGCAAGACGTGCAGCGCATCTCTACCCCAGACCAGAACGTGATGAACGCCCGCGCCTGGTTGCTGAGCAAATACAGCCAGGGGCTAACGGTAGAGTCTTTCCTGAAGTACAAAGAGCACACCGACACGTTCCTGGACAAGCACCTGAATCTGGAATTCAACCCCAGAGCCGTCATCGCAGACAATCCTGAATCCATTACTGACACCAAGTACGGTAACAGTGATGTAGTAGGCCCCAGACCTACCCACGGCACTCCAGTATCTGGCTTAATTGCAGGTTTGCGCGGAAACAACCTGGGCATTGACGGCATTGCCGAAGACGTGCAGATCATGGCGTTGCGGGCGGTGCCCGAAGGCGATGAGCGGGACAAGGACATCGCGTTAGCCATCCGCTACGCGGTAGACAACGGGGCTAATATCATTAACATGAGCTTCGGGAAGAGCTTCTCGCCGCAGAAATCTTTTGTGGATGAAGCCGTGAAGTATGCCGAGTCCAAGAACGTCTTGCTGGTGCACGCCGCCGGAAACGAAGCCACCGACAACGACAAAGTAACCCACTACCCTAGCCGCGTGCTGAACGACGGAAGCCAAATTAAAACCTGGATTGAAGTGGGCGCCTCGTCCAGAATGCTGGGCAAAGACCTGGTGGGCGTGTTCTCCAATTACGGCAAACAGACCGTAGACCTGTTCGCACCGGGCGTAGACATCGTTTCATTGGCCCCTGAAAACAAATACGGCAAAATGGACGGCACCAGTTTCTCAAGCCCGGTGGTGAGCGGCGTGGCAGCGTTGGTGTGGTCACATTACCCTGAGTTAACGGCAGCAGAACTGAAGGAAGTCATCCTGAAATCGGCGACGGTGTACCCCAAAGAGACGGCGCTTTACCCAAGCGCCGAAGGTGAAGCATCCCGCAAAAAAGCGAAGTTCACGGACCTGTCCAGCACGGGCGGTATTGTCAATGCGTATAATGCCTTGGTTTTGGCTGAGAAAACAGTTTCTCAGAAGAGAAGCAAAAGTTAAGTTACTACTTCTCTTAAGGAGCATTTATTAGAACAGCCTCTGGTCTTTGACTGGAGGCTGTTCTGTTTTTGGCCAGATATTCACGAAATCAATGCCAAACAACTTCTATTTCAGCGTTTCTGCATCTGCTAACAGGCGTCCTTAGAGATTTTCCATTAGTTGCTAGGTTGATTCATTCCTCTAAAACATATCGTGGTTTAAGTTTCAAGTTTGTTCATTCATCTAAAAATAACATGGTTCATGTTTTCAAGTTGATTCATTCAACTAAAAACATAACATGGTTCAAGTTTGCAACTTGGACCTACCATGTCCGGAAGTTTGCAACTTCCTTGAGGCGAGAGCCTCAAACTTTCTTTTGCTGACTTAGGTGCATGCGGTTTGCCTGTCGCTGGCGTGGTGACTGGTTGATGCGAGGACCTTATGCTTGGTTGTTTCATGGTTTCCCTCCGTGCGCTCACGGCCGCGAGGCCCCGTCTTCCCTTCTCGCACTGCCCTTTCGGCCTGTGAAGTCTGTCTCTCTTAGTTCAAGTTTGTCTAGGGCCAAAAGCGAGGCGCGCTCAGGGAAGACTGGAACTGGGGAAAGTTGTAGAAAGTCACGGAAGTAAATCCGCGCCATAGTGGGTGATGATAGCGACTTATAGAGATCAGGCACTGCCTCGTTCTGCCACGCATTGCTTTCTCTTGCAAAGGCGATGCTCCTACAAAGGTGCATTCCCCTCCTTGGAGGGATAGGGGTGGGTTTCACGCTCACTATCACCTACTAAGACGCGCATATGATTCAATAGTGGTATAATACTGTTTTTCGCCCAAGTGTTTCTAATCTAAACAACTTTATCTTATTCCTAGGTTGGCAACAAGCATGCTTAAAAAAAGGCACTACTTACCTTTTTAACTATTTCACTATTTCCAGTTCGCTACAAAATGAAAATTATTTCAACAGATGAAACCTGTTTTAATTAGAGATAAAAAATAAATGGATATATTTGCTACAATAACCGCTAATACACTCTAAAAATATAACTATATAATGAAAGGTTTACTTAAAAAAGCGATCACCCCTTTCCTGCCGTCTTATCAGGTAATTTGCACTACTTATCAAATTATTCCTGGTTTGCCTATCACCAAGAAGTTATCTACCCACTCCTTTGACAAAGGTGCCTCTAAAGAAGCGAAGGAATTCTACGGCAAAGTAGTATCTTCTGAATTTACAAGAAAGCTGGCTCCAGTAGAAGTGCAGTTGCGAGTAGCTGGCATCACCATCAAGAAAGCCCAGTACGGCCCTATCCAAAACTTCGATAAAAAGAAAATCGCTTACCAAGCGTAGTTCTTTCGGTTTATAACGCCCTTCTTGTTCACCACTTTCAATGGAAGATGGTTTTAGGGTACTTTTAGAAAAACCGCTTAGAAACAAATAAACAACAAGAAAAGCCCTTCCCTCACCGAAGGGCTTTTCTTTGGAACCGCCATTAAAACAACTATTTCGGCGGAAACTCACACAAACCTACTTTATGAATAAAAGATTTACGCTCCTTTTACTTTATCTAACACTCACCATCGGTTGCGCCACGGCACAGGTTACCCTTATTCCTAAAGCAGGGGTAAGTTTTACCAGCTATAAGATGCAGCACGGCTTTCTAAAAGACGTGCATGAATACAGGGAAACTGGCTTCACCGCTGGCGTAGCTCTCAACCTACCTTTCGCAAAGACTCCCTGGTTATCTCTTCAACCCGAACTCAATTACCTTCAGGAAAAGTACACCTATGAGTCTCGCTTCTTTTTCACCAGCCCTTTTTATTTCGACTCTGTTGTTCCCAAGAACACCCAAATGCTGCATTACGCGGAAGTGCCAGTTTTAATCAAAGCCAGTATTTCTAAAGGTAAATGGCTCGGTTTCCTAAACGCAGGTCCAGCTTTAAGGTATGCTGTCAAGGGAAGTAGCGCATACGAGTTCAATAAAGAAAGCTATACCTTTGAAAACATGAACAGGTTTGAGGTAAGCATACAGGCGGGAGTTGGTATTGGCGTACAACTGATGAGTGGCACTTTATTGCTGGACGCCCGTTTCAGCAAGGGATTAACTAATATAAACAGGGAATACACCTTTCAATTTCCAGAAATTACCCGGAATGACGAGATAATCTACCACAGCATTCACATGCCTGCGGACAAAAAAAGCGCAGTACTAAGCGTCATGCTAGGCTATGCCATTCCTATAAACTAAAGAATAAGCCTTCCCTTTATAACCTCTTTCACATAAAACAGCCCGAAAATGACCTACATTTTCGGGCTGTTTTGGTTAAATCAAGTTCAAACAACTTATCCTTCTTCCCTTCCGCTTTCTACGGTTTTGCTGCCGACTGGGAGTTTTACCCCTTGATTCAGGTTCCACTCATTGTTGAGCAGGCTGATGGCGTGGTTGGCGGTCATATCAAACTGGCAGGGTACTACAGACACGTAATTCTGGGCCAGGGCGGCTTCATCGGTGTCCTCGCCTTTGTCATGGTTCACGAAATTGCCGGTGAGCCAGAAGTACACGCGGCCGCGGGGGTCCAGGCGTTCGTCAAATTCTTCCTCCCACTTGGCGCGGGCCTGACGGCACACTTTTACCCCGGCAATGGGCGTGTCAGACTTTTTAGGGAAGTTCACGTTCAGGGCCACTCCAGCCGGAATACCGTGTTCCAACGCTTGGCGCGTAATCAGTTCCACGTATTCTTCGGTGTGCGAAAAGTCAATCTCATGGCCGTAGTCGCAGAGCGAAAACCCAATGGCGGGCAGTCCTTCAATTGCCGCTTCAATGGCCGCCGACATGGTGCCGGAATACAATACACTGATGCTGGAATTGGAACCGTGGTTGATACCGCTCACTACCAAATCTGGCTTGCGGTTCTTGAGCACATGGTGTTTGGCCAGTTTCACACAGTCGGCGGGCGTGCCGGAGCATTCGTATGATTCCACCTCGTCAAAAGCCAGGGATTTATCTAGCCGCAGCGTGTTCCCGATGGTGATGGCGTGGCCCATGCCAGACTGGGGTCCGTCTGGGGCTACCACCACTACTTCGCCTATTCTCTGCATCACCTTCACCAGCGTATGGATACCGGGCGCGGTGATACCATCGTCGTTAGACACTAAAATCAAGGGCTTCTTCGCCATAATCTGTTCAAAAGTTTAAAGCCAATATTAGGTGGTATACGTGCCATTGTCAAATAGAATCAAGGCAACTTGAGCCCAGCGCTTGCGTTATGCGGGAAGAAGCAGTACCTATGCCGTTGTAAATCAGCGAAGCCCATGAAAAAGACAATCCTTTTGTTTGGCGCACTGGTGGCGCTGGCCGCCTGCAAGCAAGACGCCTCCACGGCAGACAATGCCAGCGATACACAGATAGAAGAAGCCGCCGGCGATGTTTCTACTGATGCCACTGAAACCGCCTCCGAAACACCCGATGGATCCATGCCCGAGCCCGTTGCCTCGGAACCCATGTCTGAAGAACCGTTACCGGGTGCCACTTCCACCGCTTCCACGCCTCCTTCGGCCGCCAACCCGCTCTTCAACCTGACCCTGCAAAGCGGGCAGGCCGGTGCCGTTAAAATTGGCATGTCCATAGACGAACTCAGAAAAGCTTACGGGCAGAACAAACTCCGGGAAATTGACCACACGCTGGAAGGCACCACCACCAAAGCTTTTGAGGTACTAGGCGAACGCCACCGCCCCGATTTGCGCGTAGAGCAGGAATGCACCGGTACTGCCTGCAAAGTTTCCCGCATTACGGTGCTCAACCCTGCCTTCAAGACCAATAACGGTTTAGGCATTGGCAGCACCCTGGCAGATTTAAAGAAAAGCTTCAACATTACCCGCGTAAGCCCGGGCGAAGGCAACTTTGTGGCCATTGACGAAGACGCCAGAATGAGTTTTGTGCTGGACATGCGCGGCATCCCGTCTACCCGTTGGGCCAAGATGCAGGTGAAAGACGTTCCGGCCACCACCCTGGTTTCCGGCGTAATGCTGTATTAGATTGACTTCGGTTCCTTCAATTTTAAACTTACCTAAAATATAAAACAGAAGCGCCTGCAAATGCAGGCGCTTCTGTTTTATGACAGTTTTTGCAGCCTTTTCTAGAAAAGAGGCTCTAAACGGATGATTGCTGTGAAAGTCACTTATCTGGCCATTTCCTGCAAGGCCGCAGCGTTGAAAGATTGCTTGTTCAGGGAAGCATACTTCAAATCCTGACCTCCTTTAAACGAAGCCCCTTTCCACTGCATGGGGTCAGAGAGTTTGGCGTACTTGAAATTAGCCAGACTGTTGAACACGGCGCTCTGAAAATCGGCTCCTTTGAGGAAGGAAGCATATTTGAACATAGCTTCTCCGGTGAAGGTAGCGCCGTTGAAATCTACTTTGGCCGGGAAATTCACGTACTTGAAGTTAGCCGCTTCATCAAACCGGGCCTTCTCAAACCCAATCTCGCCCTCAAATTTGCTGTACTTGAAGAGCGCCTCGTCTTTGAAGGTGCTCCCCGCAAACGAGGCATCACTCTTAAAAACCGAATATTTAAAGGCACTCTGCTTTTCAAACACGCAACCCTGGAAACGCACGTCTTTCTCAAAGTTGGTATTATAGACTTCGTCTATTTCATTTTTAGAGTCAGATGAATTCCCGTTGTTAGGGTTGAAGTACGCCAGTACATTGCCCGTGAACGTACAATTGGTGAAAGATACTGGAACGGTCACGGTACTGATGTATTCTTTGGAACCCAGTTTGTTGCTTTCTCCCTTTCGGGTTTTCAGGGTTTTATTCTGCAATTGAGTTAAATCCAGGTCGCCGGTAATGGTGGTATTCTGGTAAGCAACAGCTTCTCCCCGGTTAATTTTAGCAACGATTTCAGAAGCGGCCACCTTTGCCTGCGCCCAGGAAAAGGCGGGTAGCAAAAGAAACAACAGCAGATAAGTCAGACTTTTAAACATAGTAGTAAAGGTTAAGTTGGCGTTCTTGAAAAGCAGAATACTTGCAAAACCAAGCAGCTACCCATTCTACTTCTACAGACACGTGAATTCACCAAGGGTTGCACCCGGGTATTTATTGTGCGATGTTTCCGCTTCTTTCTGTGAAAACGAGCCCATTTCAGGTCAGCGACATTCCTTGCATGCCTTTTCAGGGCCGTTTTTTGCGAAAACAGCCTTGAAATAGAAGTTTATTTTTTCTTCAAGAGAAGCGCAGAGTTCTGTGCCTATTTTCCTTTTCCGCCCCAGATTCCCTAACATTACTTCTTCATTGAATTTCTGCCCTGTTCCCATGCTACTCACCTTCCTTGCCACCCTTTTCCTTTCCACGCCCGCCCCAGACTGGAAAACACCTTACGAGAAAAGCAACCACAACCAGACTGCTACTTACCAGGAGTGCATTGCCTATTACCAGCGGTTAGACGAAGCTTACCCTGAGATTAAAATGTCGCCCATCGGCATGACCGATGTGGGCAAACCGCTGCATACCGTGGTCATCTCCACCGATGGTGACTTCGACCCGCAATCGATTCACCGTAAAGGCAAAACGGTGCTGCTGGTGCAGAACGGCATCCACCCCGGCGAGCCCGAAGGCATTGACGCCACCATGATGCTGGCTCGTGACTTGGTGCAGAACAAAAAACTGCGCGCGCAATTGGACAATACGGTGCTGGTGATTATCCCGGTCTATAACATTGGCGGCGCCCTGAACCGAAACAGCCATACCCGCACCAACCAGAACGGCCCGGAGAGTTACGGTTTCAGAGGAAACGCCCGCAACCTGGACCTGAACCGCGATTTCATCAAGGAAGACTCTAAGAACGCCAAGACCTTCGCCACCATTTTCCGGACCTGGGACCCCGAGGTGTTCGTGGACAACCACACCAGCAACGGCGCCGATTACCAGTACACCATGACGCTTATTCCCACGCAGCACAACAAACTGGGCGGCGCTTTGGGCACACTTTTGAAAAAACAGATGATTCCGGCGCTCTACAAAGGCATGGAGAAACGCAAGTGGCCGCTGGTGCCCTACGTGAACTCGCGCGGCGAAACCCCTGAGACCGGTATCTTCGGCTTCGCCGATTTACCGCGTTACGCCAGCGGTTACACCACGCTGTTCCAGACACTGGGCTTCATTCCCGAAACGCACATGCTCAAAGCCTTCGACAAACGGGTACAGTCTACTTATGACCTTATGCTGGAGTTTCTGGACTACACCGCCAAAAACCGAAAAGCCATTCAAACTGCCCGCCAGCAAGACCGAACTGCCCTGCGCAACCAACAGGAGTTCGTTTTAAACTGGGAACCAGACACCACGCAGGTAGAAACCATCAACTTCAAAGGCTACGAAGCCAGATACAAACCCAGCGAGGTCTCTGGACAGGAACGCCTGTACTATGACCGCAAAGCGCCTTTCACCCGTCCGGTGAAGTTCTTTGACACCTTCCGCCCTACCCTCACCGTTACCAAACCCATAGCCTACATTATTCCGCAAGCCTGGACCGAGGTCATTGAGCGTCTGCAACAAAACCAGGTAGAACTGAAACGGCTGAGCAAAGACACCGTTCTCACCCCCGAAACCTACTACATCTCTGACTACAAGACCGGCCAGCGTCCCTACGAGGGCCACTACCTCCACACCGATGTACAGGTGCGCAAAACCCAGCAACCCATCCAGTACTTCGCCGGTGACTACGTGGTGTACCTGAACCAGGTGAGCAACCGTTTTCTGGTAGAGGTGCTAGAACCCCAGGCCCCTGACTCCTACTTCGCCTGGAACTTCTTTGACTCCATGCTGGGCCAGAAAGAGCATTTCTCTGCTTATGTGTTTGAAGACCTAGCGGCCCAATACCTGAAACAGGACCCTAAACTGAAAGCCGCTCTGGAAGAAGCTAAAGCCAAAGACCTATCGCTAGCCAAAAGTGCCCAGGCCCAACTCAACTTCATCTACCGCAACACGCCCCATTACGAGAACACCCACATGCGGTACCCAGTGGCCCGTTGGCAAGGCGGTGCGCTGCCCGTGCAGTAGAACTGTTTCAAAGCCGATTTTCTAAAAACAGCCCTAAAGTCTAATTTGATTTTAGGGCTGTTTTTTTGATGGATTCCCCCTCACCCCCCTTCTGTCATCCAGGAAGGGTCTTGTGGGCTAACCAGAAAAGCCTTGGCTCTTACATTATTACCGTTCGCACCCAAGATCCTTTCAGGATGACAAATAAAAAATAGCCTACTATAGAGTGAATTCATTCCTGTTAAACTCTCATTAAGAAGCCTCTTCCCAGCTCAGGAAAAGGCTTTTTTATTTCAGTGGAAAAATATTGTATTCCAACCCTTTACTTTATTACGAAATATTCGTAGATATACGAAAACATCGTAGTAAGACAAGACCAATGGAGAAACTCACTCAACAAGAAGAAGACGCAATGCAGGTTATCTGGGAAACTGGGGGCGGCTTTATCAAGGATTTCCTGGAGAAACTGCCCGAACCCAAACCGCCTTACACCACGCTGGCTTCTACAGTGAAGAACCTGGAGAAAAAAGGCTTTGTACAGGGCGAAAAGTTGGGCAATACTTACCGCTACGCACCGCTCATCAAAGCCGAGGAATACAAGAAGAAGTTCATGAAGGGTTTCGTGGGCAATTACTTTCAGAACTCCTACAAAGAACTGGTGGCTTTCTTCGTGAAGGAGAAGCAACTCAGCCCAGAGGAGCTAAAGGAAATCATGGACATGATTGAAAACCAAAAACCAGAATAGTATGCCAGCGCTCCTTCTCTATCTTATACAGGTAAACGTAGGGTTGGCCCTCTTCTATGGCACCTACCAATTGGCCTTGAGGCAAACTACCTTTTACCGGCTCAACCGGTATTTTCTGGTAGCTGGTCTGCTACTCTCCTGCCTTTTACCCCTCGTGGACCTTACCTCCCTGCTCAAAGAGAAGCAGCAGCTTTACCAAACCGTCCAGAGCTTTGCTCCTTATTGGCAGATACCCATGGCAGCGGCTCCGCCCGAGCAAAATCTCAATTTCCCGGCTTATTGTAGTAGGGCTCTTTTGGGTAGGCGTGGGCGTGATGGGCATTCGGTTCACGGTGCAATTGATTTCGCTGTACACCATTCATCGGCAGGCTACCAAGGCTTCTTACCAGGGAATCCAATACCGTCATATTCAGGCCAACTTAGCTCCGTTTTCCTTCGGGAAAGCTATCTACTTCAACCCAAATCAGCACCCCGAAAAAGATTGGTTGCCGATTCTGCGGCATGAGCACACCCATGTGCAGGAACTACATACCCTGGATATTCTGCTCATGGAAATTGCCACGCTTTTCAATTGGTTCAACCCGGCCGTCTGGCTGTTGCGCAAGTCCCTGAAGCAAAACCTGGAGTTTCTCACCGATGAGCAAACCCTCAAAGCAGGCATTGACCGGAAACAGTATCAGTTCTCGTTGTTGCAAACAACCGGTGTTTCACCGCTTTCCTTTACTTCTTCTTTTAGTTTTCCATCCTTAAAACACAGAATTATGATGATGAACAAAGCCCCGTCTGCCAAAGTACAAAAGCTCCGCTTTCTGGCGGCATTGCCTCTGTTGCTGGTTGTGTTGTTTGCTTGCCAGGAAATTCCCGGCGCGGCACCAGAAATGGGGGCAATCCAACCTATGGGCAAACCGTTGTCGCAGGAGGGTCCCCAAGAGGACTATGACACATTCATGGAAAGGAACCCCGCTATTAGCCGCATTGGCTGGAACAAAGACTCTTTGTTTGTACACCTGAAAACAGGCCAAACTGAAACGTATCTAACTTCCAGGGAGGGATTGGCTGCCGCCGAGAAAAAGTACGGAACGCTACCGCCCCCGCCTCCTCCAGTTCCTGCTCCCCCAGCCGCTCCAGAAGCAGCATTGGCGCCACCTCCACCACCGCCACCTGTGCGAATAAAGCAGCAGGAAAATATGCCCGCAGACTATAGAGCTTTCTTGAACCGCAACACGCACGTGTACTATATCTATTGGACTCCGTCAGAGTTTGTGGTCACCATGAAATCAGGAGAAAAAGAGACGTATCTTAAAACAGCAGCGGGCCTAAAAGCGGCGGAGGGAAAATATGGAAGATTACCGACTGCCCCTGCCATGCCTCCACTTCAAGAAACATCTGAAAGGAAATAATCTTTCACTGCTCGTCTTTGGCTTCCATTCTCCAAAAAAGGCCAAAAACAGAAAGCCCGCTGGTAGAGCGGGCTTTCTGTTTGAAGACGACCTGTGTAGAGTTCGCAATTCTGCCAAATCCTTCTAGCTTTGTACACAGGCTGCAAAGCTATTCTCTAACCAAAACAGATTTGGCAAACGTATTAGACATTCAGGGATTGAGCAAGCGCTACGGCAGCGTTCAAGCCTTGGATCAATTAAGTATTCAAGTGCCCGAAGGCAGCATCTACGGCTTGCTGGGGCCCAACGGCAGCGGCAAAACCACCACCCTGGGCATTGTGCTGGACGTCATCAATGCCAGCGCCGGTACCTTCCAGTGGTTCGGGCAGCCTTCGTCTAAAAGCACCAAACGCCGCTTGGGTGCCCTATTGGAGACGCCTAATTTCTACCCTTACTTGACTGGCGAGGAAAACCTGCGCGTGAGCGCCGATGTCAAACGCATTGACCACGCCCGCATTCCAGCAGTACTGCAAACGGTGGGGCTGGCGCAACGCAAAGACAACAAATTCAAAGGTTATTCGCTGGGCATGAAACAACGGCTAGCTATTGGGGCTGCGTTGTTGGGAGACCCTGAGGTCCTGGTGCTGGATGAGCCTACCAATGGCCTTGACCCCGAAGGCATTGTGGAAGTGCGTCAATTGATCCAGCACATAGCGGCGCAGGGAAAGACCATTATCCTAGCCAGCCACCTGCTGGACGAAGTGGAAAAAGTCTGCACCCACATGGCAGTGCTGCGCAACGGTAAACTGAAAGCCGAAGGGCCGGTTTCCTCCATTATGGCAACTTCTGACCTAGTGTTTATCTCCGGCGGAGCCCCGCTGGAGACACTCATGCAGATAGCCCGCACGCTGCCCTTCGTGACCGAAGCCCGACCCATCAACGGTCAAATTCAACTTACCCTGAAACCGGAGACCGATAGTTCAGCACTGAACCGGGCCTTCTTTGCCCAGGGCATTGCGCTGGGCCAACTGGTAGTCCGCAAAAAAAGCCTGGAAAGCCAGTTTCTGGAAATCATCAAAGCCGATTCAGTATGACCTCCCTTCTACGCATAGAACTCCGCAAACTTCTGCCGTATTCTACTTTCTGGGTACTTCTGCTGTTGCAGTTGAGTCTCTTGTTTATCTTCTTCTACGCCCGGGGTCACATCCTTATCAACGGAAAAATGGCCGGCGATGAACTGTACCAATTCCCGAAGCTCTGGATGCACCTCACCTACATCTCCAGCTTCCTGAACCTGATTCCGGGCATTCTCCTGATCATTCTGGTGTCTGATGAATACACCTTTAGAACGCTGCGGCAACAGGTGATTGACGGCTTTTCCCGCGCCAACGTGGTGCAAAGCAAGTACACCGTCATTTTGCTGCTGGCGTTTGTTTTGGCCGTTTACGTGCTTCTGCTAGGCTTGGGCTTCGGGCTTTACTACGGGAAAGATACCGGTAGCACCTCCATGTTTACAGATGCGCAGTATGTGTTTTACTATCTGGTGCAGTTGGTAGGTTACATGACCTTAGCCATGCTGGTGGCGTTTCTGGTCAGGAAAACGGGCTTGGGCATTATGGTGTTTATGGCGTACACGCTGGTAATAGAACGCCTGCTTCATTGGCAAACTCCAGACAGCATAGACAAATACTTCCCCATGAAGGTCTTGGGTGCCCTTACCCCTAGCCCCCACGCCGAAATGGAACAACTTATGCTGGGCATCACCGATGTACTTACGCCCATGCAAGCCCTCGCTCCGGCTATCTTGTACGTCACCCTCTTCTGTTTTCTTTGCTACCAGTTGCTCCGCTCCCGCGATTTGTAGATGCTATTTCAAGCCTGTTTTCAGGAAAACACCGCTAAAAGACTAATAGGAATTCCCCTGAAGTAGGGCTGTTATAAGAGCTGGGTTGTTTTATCTATAAACCAGGAAGCATGGTTCAAGTTTTCAACTTGGACCCAAAATATTCGGAAGTTGCAAACCTTATGGCGCAGAAGTTACTTCCGTGACTTACTAAGAATGCTAACGAAAGTCACGGAAGTAACTTCCGCGCCATAGAAGGCCATAGAAAGCTCCGCTCTTGCAATTTATAAATGATGTTTCAGGCCTGTCACCTAAAAAAAGCAGAAGGCCCGCTAACGTATCGTTAGCGGGCCTTCTGCTTTTGAAATTAGCGTTGCTGCTAGAATCTTATTTAGTCTACCGCCGTGGTTTTCACTTCGGGCTGAGAAATGGCGCCCAGGTAACTTACAATTTTGGCCAGGTCTGGCAGGCTGGTGTACTTCAGCTTGTTTTGCTTGATGTAGTCCTTCATCACCTTTTCTTTCTTACCGTAGATCACCTCCAGGTCTTTTTTCACGTTGCGGAGCTCTTTTACTTTTCCGTTGGGCATGAGGATAAAGAAATTTTCTAGACGCTGCTCTACGTACATGGGGCCACCCACCGGATAATTTCCGTAGGGATAATAATAGCGGCTGCTCCGGTACATGGGGTCACGGCTTATGTCGCGGCGGGTCATGGTTTCGCGCTTGAGCAGGCCATAGTTTCCAATCACAATCTGCTCAAAGAAAGCCGGAGCCAGAAAATCGCTGTAATCATTCCCGAAGTTCCACCGCTGCGTCACAAACACCCGGCGGTAACGTCCTTCATTGTCAATGCCTTCAAAGCCCCGCACTGCTATAGGCGAAAAGGCCACCACAGAACCATCGGGCTTATTCACTCTGACCATATCCTCTGACCGGTGATACGTGATTTTTCCGTTCACTGAGTCACCGGAGGCCAGATACACCCGCCCCATTGGCCATTCATCTACCAACCCGGTAGACTGCGCCATGGTGTTGGCTGCCCATAAAAACAGTACTACCAAAAGCCCACACGCTTTTCTTCCCATCATCTTCATTTGTATAATTCCTCTTACTATAATACAACAAGGTTCTTTAAAAAAGATACTTCAAAATTCCTGAGAAGGTTGTCTAATTCCCAGTACTTTATAACGGAAACACAGGGTATTTTCGTGTGCCTTGGGCACCTGTTTTCAAGGGTTGTTTCGCTTCTTTCTTCTCGCCAAAGGCAGCTTCAGGAAATATACTCAAAAAGATAAATAGAAGTAATACTATATTCAATAAAAGCAAAAAGGCGGAAGTAAAACCTCCGCCTTTTTGCTTTTATTATTTTTTCAGGATTAGGTGTCCTAATTTGTCTCGTTTAGTGGTTAAGTACCGTTGGTTGTGCTCGTTGGGCGTAATCTCAATGGGTACCTGCTCTACAATCTGCAGACCGTACCCAATCAGTCCGGTTCTTTTGCGCGGATTATTGGAAAGCAACCGCATTTTGGTCACTCCCAAGTCTCTGAGGATTTGCGCACCCACGCCATAATCCCGCTCATCGGTCCCAAAACCCAGTTGCAAATTGGCTTCTACGGTGTCTAACCCTTGTTCCTGCAGTTTGTAGGCTTTCAGCTTGTTTAGAAGCCCAATGCCCCGGCCTTCCTGGTTCATGTACACAATCACGCCTTTGCCTTCTTTCTCAATCACTTCCATGGCTTTGTGTAGTTGCGGACCGCAGTCGCAGCGGCAAGATCCGAAGATATCGCCGGTTACGCAGGAAGAGTGCACCCGCACCAATACCGGTTCGCCTTCTTCCCAGGTGCCTTTTACCAGAGCCAGGTGCTTGGCATTGTTGCTGATCTGGGTGTAGGCGTAGAGGTCAAAGTCCCCAAAATCGGTGGGCAGCTCTACGGCAATTTCGCGCTCAATCAGGCTTTCTTTCTGTAGCCGATAGGTGATGAGATCTTTGATGGAGATGAGTTTCAGGTTGAAGCGCTCGGCCACTTTCTCCAGGTCGGGCATGCGGGCCATGGTGCCGTCTTCGTTCATTATCTCTACCAGAACCCCAGCCGGAGCCAAGCCCGCCAATTGGGCTAAATCCACGGCCGCCTCGGTGTGACCGGCTCTCCTGATTACGCCTTCCTTGCGGGCACGCAACGGGAAAATATGGCCGGGCTTGCCTAAAGAGGCTGGATCGGTTTTAGGATCGGCTAAGGCCAGAATAGTTTTGGCTCTGTCTGAAGCCGAGATACCCGTGGTACAACCGTGGCCCAACAAATCAACGGATACGGTGAACGGCGTGGCATGCAAGGCGGTGTTGCGGCCCACCATCAGCTCCAGACCTAGTGCGTCGCAACGTTCTTCAGTGAGGGGCGCGCAGATGAGGCCCCGGCCGTGGGTGGCCATGAAATTGACAATCTCGGGAGTGATTTTCTCCGCGGCACAGATAAAATCACCTTCGTTCTCGCGGTCGTCATCGTCTACCACAATCACTACTTTGCCGGCTTTTATATCTTCAATTGCGTCTTCTATTTTATCTAACATGATGTTGTCTTCTACGGTAAAGCAAGCCAAACCAAACGACATGCCTGCTTTTGGATGCGCAAAGATAGCGGTTTTTAACAGGTTTGTGCGCTTGGGTATCCGCCAGCTCCTAACGCTTGTTAGCAACTGCTTTCCTGATAACAATCTGAAGGCAGATTTGGTGACAAAAGAACCTGTTTTTCAACGAATTCGGCTTTAGAAAGAAGAAGAAACCCACCGCATAAGACCGCCAGTAACCTGAATTGCTTTCAAGCCGATTTTAGGAAAGAGGCTCTAAACGAAGAAAAGATTCTACATCCTATAGCAGTTAAGCAGGTGCTGCAGGTAGATACTTAATTAAATACGATGATTTCATTCGCTCGCCTCTGGCGAGTGTGAGCTACCTACGGCGTCCCGCCGCTACAAGGATTATCATACAAAATATAAAAAGGTCCTGACTTGGCCAGAGGCCGCGGGTAGCCCACACTCGCCAGAGGCGAGCGAGATTCTTGATTAAGTTTGATATTACGTTTAAGGTACTACCCTTAAGGCTACCGGCTCACCACAATACCTAATAAGTCAGCAATTTGCTTCTCAAACTCTTTGAGGGCTTTGATGGTGCGCAGGCATTTGTCCAGGTCTTGGTCATTGGTGAGGCCGGGCAGCGTGTCCATCTGGTCTTTGATCATGAGCTGCACGTTGCGCCACTTCAGACGCAAGACTTCGCGCTCAGAACCGTAAGAAACCAAGTCGCTTTCATGCGGAACGATGATCTCATGCGTGGCCCAGCCTTTGCTCAATTCATATTTCTCGCTGAGCAGATCTACCACCTCGGTACGGACTTCTTTTTCCTCGTGCTGCATGAACTCCGAGGCGGTGGGCAGAAATCCTTGCTCCAGTTTGAGGCGGCACAGTTCGAACAGCTTTTTGTAAATAGGGGTCTTAAACTCAATGTCCTCAAGCTCGCCCAGCATGAACTGGCTGGCGGTGAGGCCTTCCTCCACTTCCTTGTCGGCGTAGTTCAGGATGAACCGAATCACCTCGCGCTCGCGGGTGCGGAGCAGGTCGTTCTGGTTTGATTCATGCTGGTTTTCATCCTCGTACATGGCCGCCTCGGCCGCCGCCGCAGCTTCGGCTTCTGCCGCCATTTCCTCAAAGGAACCCGGTGCGTAAGATGATGAAGAACCGCCGTACGAAGAAGACTGCGACGGTTGCGACCGGGAATTTTTCTGCTCGGTGAGGTGAATTTTGTTGTACTCCGAGATAAGCACCTGCTCGTCAATCCCGAACTGCAGACTGCATTGCTTCAGGAATACGGACCGTTTGATGGCATCGGGGATCTTGGCGATGGACACCACCATTTCCCGAATGGCCTCGGCTTTCTTAACCGGATTATCTTTGGCTTCCTGGGCGTACAGCTCAGATTTGAAAGAAATAAAGTCTTGCGCGTGCTTCTCCAGATATTCCTTGAACGCTGTGTCGCCTACCTTCCGGATGTAGGAATCCGGGTCATCTCCGTCCGGAAACAAGACCACGTTCACGTTCAGGCCGCCTTCCAGAATCAGGTCGATGCCGCGCAAGGAGGCCTTGATCCCGGCAGGGTCCCCGTCATACAACACCGTGATATTCTTGGTGTACCGCCCAATAAGCTTGATTTGGTTCTCGGTGAGTGACGTACCTGAGGAGGCCACCACGTTCTCAATACCGCCCTGGTGCAAGGAAAGCACATCCAGATACCCTTCTACCAGATAGCAGTTGTCTTCCTGCCGGATGGATTGTTTGGCCTGGAACATGCCGTACAGCACATCAGACTTGTGGTAAATGGGCGACTCCGGCGAGTTGACGTACTTGGGAGATTTCTTGTCGTTGGTTTTAAGGGTACGCGCGCCAAATCCAATGGTCCGTCCCGACACGTTCTGGATGGGGAACATCACGCGCCCCCTAAAACGGTCATACTGCTTGCCTTCTTCCTGTTTGACAATGGTAAGGCCGGTTTCTTCCAGGTATTTCAGTTGAAAGCCCTTTTCCAGCGCCGCCTTGGTGAAATCATCCCAAGAGTCCAGGCTGTAGCCCAGCTCAAACTTCTGGATGGTAGCCGCCGAGAGCCCGCGTTGCTTGAAGTAGGGCGCGCCAATGCTCTGCCCCTCGTCATTCTTATGGAGCGCGTTTACGAAGTACTTTTTGGCAAAGTCTGATAAAATGTAGAGGCTGTCGCGCTCGTTCTGGGCCTGCACCGCCGCCGGACTCTGGTCTTCCTCAATGTCAATGCTGTACTTCTTGGCCAGGTACTTGAGCGCCTCCACGTAGCTGGTGCCCTCCACGTCCATGATGAACTGCACCGCGTTGCCCGCCTTTCCGCACCCGAAGCACTTGTAAATGCCTTTGTTGGGCGCTACGCTGAACGAGGGCGATTTTTCATGGTGGAAAGGACAGCACGCCCACAGGTTTTGGCCCTTCTTCTTCAAACTCACAAAATCACCCACAACCTCCACAATGTCGGCTTGCAGGATGATCTGGTCAACAACTTCTTTCTTTATCAGGGCCATGTATACTCAGGAAAATAAGGCAGTAGACAAAGGTACAGATTTCAGTTCTGGATGTCTGAGGTTGGGCTGCGGATATTTGTTCCGGCAAGCTATCTTAAACCTATTATCTTTATAATAATATCACCTTCTTACAAATTCCCGTTTCGCCTTACTTTTAGGAAACCAGCCTTAAAACCGCTTCTAATAGCTTGTTAAGCAGATAGTGTGTATCTTTGTACTAGCGAATTTTAGCGCTGTAGAAAGTATGGCAATTACTCAAGAAGACGTATTAAAAGCCCTCAGCTATGTAGAGGAACCAGATTTGGGCAAAGATCTGGTGACTTTGAACATGATTGAGGACGTACAAATAAACGGTCTGGACGTAGCCTTTACGGTGATTCTGACCACTCCCGCTTGTCCGTTGAAAGACCTTATCAGGAATGCGTGTATCCGGGCCATCCATACCATGGTAGACAAGGATGCGAACGTAACGGTGAACATGACCTCCCGTGTGACCTCGGCCCGCCAAGACAACCAAGCCTTGCTCAAAGGCGTGAAAAACATCATTGCCGTAGCCTCCGGTAAAGGTGGAGTGGGCAAATCTACCCTCACCGCAAACCTGGCCGTAGCGCTGGCGCAGTCTGGTGCTAAAGTTGGGTTGGTAGATGCTGATATCTCCGGCCCATCCGTTCCTACCATGTTTGGCGTGGAAGATGCGCGCCCGGCGGTGTACCGCATGCCCGACGGCCGCAACCTCATTGAACCCATTGAGAAATACGGTATCAAGCTCATGTCCATTGGGTTTCTGGCCCCGGCCGAGAGTGCGGTGGTATGGCGCGGTCCTATGGCCAGCTCGGCGCTGAAGCAGTTCATCACGGAGGTAGATTGGGGCGAATTGGATTATTTGCTTATTGACCTTCCGCCGGGAACCAGCGACATTCACCTGACGTTGGTACAGACAGTACCGGTAACGGGCGCTATCATTGTGACAACCCCTCAGAAAGTGGCCATTGCCGATGCTGTAAAAGGTTTACAGATGTTCCGGCAGCCGCAGATCAACGTTCCAATCTTAGGGTTGGTGGAAAACATGGCGTACTTCACCCCGGCCGAGCTTCCAGAGAATAAATATTATATCTTTGGACAAGGTGGCGGCCGTGACCTGGCAGAGCGCTACGGCGTTCCGTTTATTGGCGAAGTTCCGTTGGTACAAAGCATCCGCGAAAGCGGCGACCAGGGCGCTCCGCAGATTTTGCAGGAAGGCACCACCGCCTCACTGGCATTTGAGCAAGTAGCGCAGGAAGTGGCCCGACAGGTTTCCGTAAGGAACGCCAGTCTGGGCAAAACCAAGATAGTAGAAATTAAAGCGTAAGAAGATGGCAGAGAACGCACTAAACGAAATTTTAATCCAGCAAGTGGAGCAAGCCTTAGACTCCATCCGTCCGTACCTCAAAACAGACGGCGGAGACGTAAAGGTGCTGGACATTACCGAAGACCGAGTAGTTCTGCTGGAACTCTTAGGTGCCTGCGGTTCTTGCCCCATGTCTGCCATGACCTTCAAAGGCGGCATTGAGCAAGCCATCATGCGCGCCGTCCCAGAGATCAAAGGCATACAGGCGGTGAACCTCACCCCCATGGACGTTTAAGATATACCACAACAGAGTTTGTAGGCCGGTAGGCTGTGAAAGAATCCTTTCACAGCCTACCGGCCTTTGTTTTTGGTTAGTTTTCAGAATAAAGACTAAAAACAAAGAGCAAAACACTGAAAACTGGCGCAAGACTCCAGGCTCGCCGGAAACCATACATGGAAATATTGTTGTGCGTAGAGTTAGCGTTAGCGCTCTACGCACTAATGGACAGCCAATCTCCTGATTGGCGAGTTATTGGCACAGACGCTCGCAGGTCTTCCAGACACTACGAGGTCTTTTGAGCAGGCGGTATAGCGGTGGCAGGCAGAAGCACACCCCTCCTAGTTTAGGAGGGGTGTGCGGAAGGCGGGGTGGTAAAAAAACAATAGCATGAGTAGCAGACGCAATTTCCTGCAATGCGTAGCTTCGCTGCCTGAAAGCGAGGCTAGTCTGGAAGACCTGCGAGCGTCTGTGCCAATAACTAACCATTAGTAGCGCCTTCTCCTAGAAAATGGCATTCCCTTTTCTCGCTTAGCTTTCTATCTTTGTTTAACCACCTACCATTACTGATATGCTCACCGCCAACGACCCTTCGCTGCATTCCTGGATTCAGATTGCACCTGACTGTGATTTTCAGATTCAGAACCTTCCTTTCGGGATTTTTCAGGCCGAAGACCGGGACGCAAGAGTAGGGGTAGCCATTGGCGAATATGTGTTGGATGTGTACGTGCTCACGCAACACGGGCTTTTTGACATGCTGGACGTGGAAGACCCCACCGTGTTTCATCGCCCGCACCTCAACGAGTTCATGGCGCTAGGCCGAACCATCTGGCGGCAGGTACGCGGCCGACTATCAGAACTGCTGCGCAATGACAATCCTGAAATTAG
This sequence comes from Rufibacter sp. JT3400010, assembly GCF_054956755.1. Taxonomy (NCBI): domain Bacteria; kingdom Pseudomonadati; phylum Bacteroidota; class Cytophagia; order Cytophagales; family Hymenobacteraceae; genus Rufibacter; species Rufibacter sp. JT3400010. The sequence goes on from NZ_JBUDXA010000014.1 coordinate 79,204, forward strand.
GGATAACCGCGAACTCATGGCCGAATGTCTTCTGAAACAGAAAGATGTGCAGATGCTCCTACCCGTGCAGGTGCCTAATTATACTGACTTCTACTCCAGCATGGAACACGCCACCAACGTAGGCTCCATGTTCCGCGACCCAGCCAATGCGCTGCTGCCTAACTGGAAACACCTGCCGGTGGGTTACCACGGTCGTGCTTCTTCTATTATTCCCTCGGGTGTGCCCATCAGAAGGCCCAAAGGTCAGACCAAACCCGCCGATGCTGATGTTCCCGTTTTCGGACCTACCAAACAGTTGGATTTTGAGCTGGAAATGGCGTTTATCACCGGCCAGCCTACCGAGCTAGGCACTTCACTTACCACGTTAGAGGCCGAAGAATATATTTTCGGGATGGTGTTGTTCAATGACTGGTCGGCGCGGGATATTCAGGCGTGGGAGTATGTGCCGTTGGGACCGTTCCTGGCCAAAAACTTTGCCTCTTCTATCTCGCCGTGGGTAGTAACGCTAGATGCGCTGGAGCCTTTCCGGGTAGCAGGTCCGGTGCAAGACCCCAAGGTGCTGCCCTATCTGGATTACAGCGGAAACAAAAACCTCGACATCAACCTGGAGGTCACCTTACAAGCGCCTACCCTGCCCGAGGAAGTAGTCATCTGCCGTTCCAACTACAAACATCTGTACTGGAACATGAACCAACAGTTGGCGCACCACACCATCAACGGCTGCAACCTTGAAGTAGGCGATATGTACGCCTCCGGCACCATCAGCGGCCCCACGCCAGATTCGTATGGTTCTATGCTGGAACTGACCTGGCGCGGCACCAACCCCCTCCAACTACCCAATGGCACCGAGCGCAAGTTCCTCCATGACGGCGACGTAGTAACCATGCGCGGTTACGCCGAAAAGAATGGCATCAGGGTTGGCTTTGGCGAAGTGACTACCGAAATCCTGCCTACTCTTTAAGATTAGAAGATTTGAAGATGAGAAGATGAGCTCATTCCCACATCTCCTAATTTCCAAATCTTCTCACCTCCTCATCTTCAAATTTACTCCTTTGAGAACCTTCAACCCTAAAGAAATACCTACCGGTCAATTCCACAGCTTGATGTTGGGAGCCATCGCGCCCCGGCCCATCGCGTTCGCCAGCACCATTGACCAGGAAGGTAATGTGAACCTGAGTCCTTTCAGCTTCTTTAATTGTTTCGGGTCAAATCCGCCGGTGCTGATCTTCTCGCCTGCCCGCCGCGTCCGCGACAATACCGGTAAGCACACGCTGGAAAACGTACTGGAAACCGGGGAAGTAGTCATCAACATCGGGAATTATGCCCTAGTGGAGCAGATGTCTTTGGCCAGCACCGAGTACGACAAAGGTGTGAATGAATTCGTGAAAGCGGGTCTCACACCGGTAGCTTCCACCTTGATAAAACCACCTCGCGTGGCCGAGGCTCCCGCAGCCTTCGAGTGCAAAGTACTGGAAGTAAAACCCATTGGGGACAAAGGAGGCGCTGCCAACCTGGTTATCTGTGAGGCTCTTTTGCTGCACGTCCAGGAAGAGATTTTCGGGGCAGATGGTAAAATCATTGATCCTTTTAAACTAGACGCCGTGGCCCGCCTGGGCGGCGACTGGTACCTCCGTGCCCAGGGCGATTGCCTGTTTGAACTGCCCAAGCCACTCCAGAACAAAGGCATGGGCATAGACCAACTTCCGACGCACATTCGTCAAAGCCCCGTACTTACCGGCAACAACCTCGCCCGCCTAGGCAATACCCAATCATTGCCTTCAATGGAAGAGGTTCAGGAATTCAGAAACGAGCCTATTTACCGTTACCTTGCACAAGCCCATCAGCAAAATCCCGAAGAACAGGAAAGGCAAATCCATTTATTGGCTCAGAAACTATTGGAGGAAGGACGGATACAGGAAGCCTGGAAGGCTTTATTGACGATTGAGCATTCCTAATCATTGCTTTCGGGTTAATTTGCGAAAACAACCTTAAAACAACAAATGCGGTGTCTTCACTCGCTCGCCTCTGGCGAGTGTGAGCTACCTGCGGCGTCCCGCCGCTTTTTAGCCGTTTATCAAAAATGAACATCGAAGCGGCCAGAGGCCGCAAGTAGCTCACACTCGCCAGAGGCGAGCGAGGGTTCTGTTTCAATGTGTAATTCATTTTTAGGGCTAACCAAACCATTGCTGGTGTAGGAGTACTTGTGGTTGCCCTAATGCGGTTAGGAACGTAATGGACAACCACAAGGGATTGCCCCTACACAAAAAAAGCGTTTCGGGCCTGTTTACTCGAAAACAGGTCCGAAACGCTTTTTTTGACAACAAACAACAATTAATTCCGCACAGCAATCATCAGACTTAACTCTTTGTAGCGCATGTTGAATTTCTTCGCGATGGAGGCGTTGGTAAGGCTGCCTTTGTAGATGTAGACACCGCTACGGTAATGTTCGTGGGTGAAGAGGGCTTCGTTGACGCCGCCGTATTTGGAAATCTCCAGGAACATGGGCGTGAATATGTTGCTCAGGGCTTTGGTGGCGGTACGGGGCACGCGCGACGGGATATTGGGTACGCAGTAATGGATGACATCATACTTGCGATACACTGGCCGTCTATGGGTAGTCATCTCTGAGGTCTCAAAACAGCCACCTTCGTCAATGCTGACGTCAATAATCACGGAACCTGGGTTCATCTTAGCCACTACTTCCTCGGCAATCATGCAGGGCACTTGGCCATCTTCGGCGGTGACGGCGCCAATCACGACATCGGCATCCTGAATCTCGCGGTGCAGGATGGTGTGGTCTAACGTAGAGGTGAAAAGCTGAGTGCCAACGTTCTGTTTGAGGCGGCGCAATTTGTAGAGATGGTCGTCAAAGACCTTTACTTCGGCACCCAAACCTAGTGCGGCACGCGTGGCGTACTCGGCAACGGTTCCAGCTCCAATAATGACAACTTTGGAAGGAGGTACGCCGGTGATTCCGCCTAAAATTACGCCTTTGCCTTCGTTGCTACTGCTGAGGTACTCGGCGGCAATCAGCATGACGGTACTGCCGGCAATCTCGCTCATGGCCCGCACGACGGGTTTGGTGTCTGATTTGTCTTTCAGCAGCTCAAAAGAGATAGCATTAATTTTCTTGCGGCAGAGTGCGCCAATGTATTCTGCCGTTAGCGAGCCAATTTGTAAAGCAGAGATAAGCGTTTGACCCGGTTTGAAGAACTCCAGTTCATCCAAAGTAGGCGGCGCAATTTTCAACACGATATCGGCTTCGTAGACTTCTTTGGTGGAGTAGACAATGACGCCGCCGGCCTCTGAGAACTCGTGGTCTGAGTATTTGGAAGGAGCCCCGGCCCCCGATTCAATGTAGACTTCGTGCCCGTTATCGGTCAGTTGTTTCACAGACTCGGGCGTTAGCCCTATGCGGTTTTCCTGTAGGGAAGATTCTTTGGGGATGCCAATGAACAGATTCCGTTTGCGGGTCTCTATGGCCAACATTGACTCTTTAGGCATCAGACTGCGGGCGGTTGCCTTGGTCAGGGCCTCAAACCCGGTCTTCTCCGTCATTTCCTCCATCATAGTACTGTCATGCTAATGATACGCGCCTCTTCGGCTTCTCCAGTTTCAATAGATACCTCCACCACGTCGTCTTGAGGCAGCAGGTCTGCCACTTTAGACGGCCATTCAATGAGGCAAAGGTTACCGGAACCGAAGTACTCCAGCGCTCCTATATCCAATGCTTCAGCCTGGTTTTCGACCCTATAAAAATCAAAATGGTAAATGAGTTCCCCGTTCTCTGCCTCGTACTCATTCACGAGGGAGAAAGTAGGGCTGCTGACCGGTTCCTGCACCCCTTTTTGGGCGCATATTGCCTTGATAAAGGTGGTTTTACCGGCCGCCATCTCACCCTCAAACAAAATTATCCTTTTTTGTCCGATAAATGATAATAATTCGGTGGCGGCCTGGGGTAAATCCGCTTTTGTTACAATAGAAAGAGTTTGCTGGCGCGCTTCAGGCTCAGGCATTTTTAGTGGAAAGGGTAATGAATGGAATAATACACTCTTCCAAAGAGACGCCGCCGTGCTGGAACGTGTCTTTGTAGTGGTTCACGTAGTAGTTGTAGTTGTTGGGGTACGCAAAGAAGTCATCGTTCATGGCGAAGACGTAGGCCGTAGACACGTTGCTTTTAGGCAGGTGAAAACGCTCGGGCTTGCGGCACACCAACACATCTTTCTCAGTAAAACCCAGGTTTTTGCCGTGCTTGTAGCGCAGGTTGGTGTTGGTGTTACGGTCGCCCACAATCTTGAATGGCTTTTTCACGCGCACCGTGCCGTGGTCTGTGGTGATGATGAGGCGACCCTTCTTATCTGCAATGGCTTTGAGCGTGTCAAACAGCGGCGAGTGCATGAACCACGAACGCGTGAGCGAACGATAGGCCGCCTCGTCAGCGGCCAACTCCCTGATCATCTGCATGTCAGTACGGGCGTGTGAAAGCATGTCCACAAAGTTGTAGACAATCACATTAAGCTTGTTGTTCTCCAGGTTGTTGAACTTGGTCAATAGCTCTTTACCGGCCGTGTTGTTGGTGATTTTATGGTAACTGAACTTCTCTTTGATGCTGTTCTGCTGTAACTGAATCTCCAGGAAATCTTCTTCGTGCAGGTTTTTGCCTTCCTCCTCGTCATCAGACACCCACAGGTTCGGGTATTTCTTGGCAATGTCGGCGGGCAGCATGCCTGAGAAAATGGCGTTACGGGCGTAGGCGGTGGTGGTGGGCAGAATGGAATAGTACATTTCCTCTTGGTCCACGTTGAAGTAGTCCGTGATCAAAGGCTCCAGCACTTTCCATTGGTCATACCGCAGGTTGTCAATTAAAATGAAGTACACGGGTACATTGCTTTCTTTCATCAAAGGGAACACGCGGTCTTTGAACAACCGATGGCTCATGAGCGGAATCTCATCGGTCTCATTGTTCACCCATTCCTCGTAGTTGTCCATGATGAACTTGGCAAAGTTGGTGTTCGCCTCGTCTTTCTGCATGTTGATGACCTCGGCCATGCTCTTGCCTTCGGTATCAGCTATCTCCAGTTCCCAGTACACCAGTTTCTTGTACACGTCGGCCCATTCCTGGTAATTAAGGCGGTCGCCGAAGGCCATGCCCAAGGTCCGGAAATCGCGTTGGTACGAACTGTTGGTTTTCTCCTCCACCAGACGGCGGTTGTCCAGAATCCGCTTCGCGGAAAGTAGGATTTGGTTGGGGTTGATGGGCTTTATGAGGTAATCAGCGATTTTTGAGCCGATGGCCTCTTCCATGATATGCTCTTCCTCGCTTTTGGTAATCATGACCACCGGCAGCGTAGGCCGGGCCGCTTTGATTTCGGCGAGGGCCTCTAAACCGCTTAGGCCGGGCATGTTTTCATCTAAAAAAACAAGGTCAAAAGTCTGTTCCTGCACCTTCTCTATGGCATCTGCCCCGCTGTTCACGGGAGTAATGTCGTAGCCTCTCTCGGTTAAGAAGAGAATATGCGGCTTGAGTAGGTCAATCTCGTCGTCCGCCCACAAAATAGTATATCTTTGCATGGCTAATTATTGATTTTCATAGCGTGTGTAGTAGTTGGCATTTTTGGCTCTTTTTTGGCAATACTGCCCTGAAACCAAGGAGTATTATACCTATACGCGTACTAATACCTTTACCGACAACGGACACAAAAGAAGTTAGTTATCTTGAATAAGAAAAAAATCTTCAACGACCCGGTTTACGGCTTCATTACTGTTCCGTCTGACCTGCTGTTTGACATTATCCAACACCCGTACTTTCAGCGCCTGCGGCGGATAAAGCAACTGGGCCTCACCGAATTTGTGTACCCGGGCGCACTGCACACCCGTTTCCACCACGCGTTGGGTGCTATGCACCTCATGAACATTGCCTTGCAGAGTCTGAGCGGCAAAGATAACATCATTACGGACAAAGAGTGCGAGGCTTCCATGGCGGCCATTCTGCTGCATGACATCGGGCACGGGCCTTTCTCGCACGCCCTGGAGGCAGCCATTTTTGACCAGGTGCCCCACGAGCAAATTTCGCTGCACATCATGGAACTGCTGAACCAGGAGTTTGACGGACGTCTGCAACTGGCCATTGACATCTTCACTGACAACTACCACCGTCACTTCTTCCATCAACTGGTTTCCAGCCAATTGGACGTTGACCGCTTGGACTACCTGAACCGGGACAGCTTTTACACCGGTGTCTCTGAAGGGAAAATTGGCGCCGACCGTTTGCTCAAAATGCTGAACGTGCATGAAGACCAACTAGTAGTAGAAGAGAAAGGCATCTATTCCATTGAAAGCTTTCTGGTAAGCCGCCGGCTCATGTACTGGCAAGTGTACATGCACAAAACCGTGACCAGTGCCGAGCAGATGGTCCTAAAGATCATGCAGCGGGCCCGTGAGTTAACCCAACGGGGCGAAGACGTACCTGCCAGCGTGAACCTCCAGTATTTCCTGCGCGAAAGTGTCTCCATCCTTGATTTTGAGCGGGACCCCAGCATTATGCGGCGGTTTGTGTCTCTGGATGACTATGACGTTTGGAGCGCCATCAAAGCTTGGGCTGAGCACCCCGACAGTATCCTGAGTTATCTTTCCACCTGCCTGTTGGAGCGCAAACTCTTTAAAATCATGCTCTCCCCCACTCCGTTTGACATTGAATTTCTGGTGGGCGTACGTGAACTGGCGGTGGAGCACTTTGACATCTCCCCAGATGAGGCGCATTACATTGTCATAGAAGGCAAGATCAGCAACAATGCCTATCAATCTGGCGAGGAAACTATTAACGTCTTGACCAAGCAGAGCCTGGTGGTAGACGTGGCCGAGGCTTCAGATTTGCCCAGTATTCAGGCATTAAGCAAAAAAGTAGAGAAGTACTACGTGTGTTATCCCAAGGAAATTACCCGCATGAGCATCTGATTACCAGAAACGTTTCACGGAGATTTTCTTCAAAACAGGCCTAAAATAGAGCTTTGTTTCAAATGCGACTGTTTGGAACGAAGCTTTAAAACAGAACCAAACCCATGATTATCTACCAAAGTGGCTTAATTACCTTAGACTATGACCCGGCCACCGATATACTTTACATTCAGTGGCCCGATGTGCAGGATTTTCTGGTTCCGGAGATTAGACAGGCCTTAAAGATCTTGGTAGACCATATCAAAAGCTACGATATCAAGAAACTCCTTATTGACTCCAGCAAGGCCTCGCTGGAAATACCAGGTGCCGAGTACAAAGACGTTCTGAAAGAATTCGGGCAGAACCTCATGCAAACGCGTCTGGAAAAGATGGCCCGTATTCTTACTCCAGACCCTACCCGCGAAGACAAGGTAGAGGAAGCGAAGCAGGAACTGCATTTTCCCATTCCTTTACGCACTTTCACAGACAAACAAGAGGCTATTTCCTGGCTCAAAAGTACACTAGTGGAGAACGCGTAAAAACGTCTCTGTTTCTTTAGTGTCCACTTGAAACTAACTTTCCGCTTCCCGTTTTAGGCCGATTTTATCAAATTACCCCTAAACGGGAACACTACGTCTGTACTAAGTAATCAAACAGTTAAACCAAACTTTTGTCATCCTGTAAGGATCTTGTGGGCGAACTAAAAAGGCCTTTCTGAACCGCCATTACTGTTCGTGACCAAGATTCATTCAGGATGACAAAGAAATTAGATAAGGTTATTTGTCTTCGTACTAGTGGGCGTTTGATTACTCTTTCACAACTTTAAGTCCTTTGGTTCCATTTACTACCACCAGATAAAAACCGGGGCGGAGGTTTGCCATAGATATCACTACTTCTTTGCCGCTGGTCTTCTGGTTCAATACTCTTCCTCCCACTTGATTGTAGACCTCAATAGTTCGGATTGTTTTACTTCCTTTCACCTTTAGTTGGTCTTGCACCAATGTAGGATAAGCAATGAAAGTCCGATGCTCGAAATCCAAATCTTCAATCCCTGTCAGCACCTGGTCTTGCCTGGTGTAATTTCTGAGGTTCGGCATTTCATCTAAGGTGATGACGTACTCATGGGCAAACATTTTTTTCCATAGGTCTAGCGAGTTGTATCTACTCTCTTTGGTGTAGCCCCCGTACCAAGGCATGTACCAGGACCAGGCAGCACCGTCCTTCAGTAGATTATCTACATCTGGGAAAGAACCCGTCTCGCTTAAGGTCAACATCTTCTTGCCGCCATACCTGTTGTTCATATCACTGAACTCCAGCACCTGAGAACCGTGATCGCCATCTTTGTACACATCTCGGCCCACTATGTCCACATATTCATCCCCGGGGTACCAATCATCATCGTTCGGCTCTCTGGTCCATACCCAGATGAGGTTTCGCAAGCCATGATGGTTTACCATGCGGTCATACATCAGGCGCCAAAGGGCCTTCAAAGGGGCTCCACCTTTGGCGCCCCACCAAAACCAACCGCCTGCGGCTTCGTGCAAGGGACGCCAGATAACCGGCACATTCTGACTTTGGAGTTCTTTCAGCATACCAGAGATATAATCAATATCGGCTAGCATGGCTTTATACTCTACTGAGTTAGGGTCAGATACTTTGGAGATATCAAAGGTGGTACCGGTAGGTTTAGACGAGTTCCGGGTATAGAATTCCTCTGTAGCCCGGGAAGGATCACGCCAGTGCCACAGCATGGCAGGAATGCCGTTCCGCTCATACCAGGTTTTGGCATCAATAATGGGGGTTTTATCATTGTACCAGCTATATCCTCTGCCGCTATGCATAAAATCTAACCCCAGCAGTGCTGGCTCTTTTCCCGTGTTTTGCTTTAACCAGGCAGACTCATCAAAGCTGTTGAGCGTCATCACCCCAGAGATTATCTTGTCACCGTAGTTATCCAGCAGGAAATCATATAAAGCCTTGGCTTCTAGGGTGGGGTTAGAGGTTACTAAGTGTTGATTCAGGTTAAATCTGTTCGTCGCATTTACCTCTTCAAATTCAACATAATCAATATTGATCCACCCCCAGGACTTGATAATCTTCACCTGATGCTGCCCCGCGGATAATTGCAGCCCACTCACTAACTTTAAGGTAGAATACTGGGGTTGTGCAAAGGAGAAGTCAAGACTATTTCCGTCTATATCAAATTTATTTATCTTACTCCCACCTGTAGAAGCCGCTCTTATATAGATATTGTAAAACCCCGCTTTGGGTGGGATGATAGAAAAGGTGAGATTACCATCTTTCTGGGCTACCTCAAAACCACCTGAACACGTAGCACAACTTTGCTTTAATGCTCCTCCAGAAAGGGTAGCATTTTCGGCTTCATATTTCTGCCCATACCCATACGTCTGTAGTGCGAAAACAAGCGCGACTACTATCAGCAGGAACTTGGTATAGCTGTTTCTCATAAATGCAGTTTTTTGCTGTTCACACAACTTTCTATAACTCCTTATTCTGTAGATAGAATGAGTATTTACCAAAATTAAATCAACTTATAAGGTGGTGGTTAGCATTATTTTATCAATCAATAAACCTGTCTCACCTTTTCACTACCATTTAACTAAATATTGGAATGCTGGTTAATTCTTAGTTCAGGCTCTTGAGCATTTTCATCAACAAAAAGGGAGAGCCATATGGCTCTCCCTTTTCAAAATCTGAATCAATGTACGATTAACGTAATCCTAAATCATCAATGTAGACGGTATTAGGAGCAGTACCATAGTTTTTGATCATAAACTGTGTAACGTTTGATACATCACCTAATTGGCTGATTGGAATTTCTATCTTCGTCCACTCATCCTTTTTGATATCAAAAGGTGCATCTGGTCCGCTTCCTACTTGTAGCGCCATCCGTGAGTTAGCCGTAGCACCGTACACATAAAGAACTACGTGCGTGAAGCCGGCAAATGGATTTGTGCTGGTAGGGTGTAACTGAAGCGCGCCATAAGCACCAGTGTATGATACTTTGATAGCACTAGCACCCCGGCTCTTTTGCTCTGTATTGGCAAGGTCCTGAACAGAAGTTTCCCATCCATCCCATTTTTGCCAAGCTGAACTCAGACCATTCTCATAGATGTAGGAACTGATGTTAGGCACTGCGCTTCCAATTTGCGCTTGCTTATCAGTAGTTACTTCAAAGTTAGAAGTAGTGATCAATTTGAGCACACCTGATTTTGCGGTGGCGGGCACTACCAATACAATTTGATTATCATTATGCGCTACGAAGGAAGAGACTGTGGCTCCACCGGTAAACACAACCGATTTTACCAGGTTGAGTTCTGTTCCGGTTAAGGTCAGGTAATTACCGGCCACAACAGGCTCTGGCGTCACACTTGATAATGCAGGAAGTACAATACTTATCTGTGCACCAGTTTCTACCACATAGTTTTTATGTGTAGTTACTTTCAAAGCACCTTTTTTCGCATTCATTGGTACTTGCACCACTATACGTGCAGGAGTTTGGCTCACAAATGTGGTCACAACCGTACCTCCCTGAAACTCGATACTTTTCACCAGATCAAGGTTTGTTCCATTGATGGTCAGGTTTTGACCTGGATCTACCGGGTTAGGTGAAAGAGAAGTAATGATAGGTAATGTGATTGTCACCTGCTGGGTAGTGGTTACTACCGCTCCTGAAGCAGAAGTTAATTTCAAAACCCCTTTGGAAGCATTGTTTGGAACTGCTACTACAATTTGGGTAGCAGTTTTACTCACAAACGTGGTAACCTTAGCAGCCCCTACCCCCACAAACTCAATTGCTTGTACAAGATCAAGGTTAGTACCAGTTATGGTTAGGTTCTCGCCATGCAAAACAGAGGCAGGGCTAAGCGCCGTAACCGCTGGCAAGGTCAAGGTTACTTCTTGCGTGGTTGGCACCTCTACCCCAGACATAGCTACTAAGGTAAGCTTACCTTTGGTTGCATTAGCCGGAATTTTGACCACCAATTCTGTGGCAGATTGGCTAACAAAGTTGCTTACAGTAGCTGCTCCTACTCCTGTGAACTTTACTTCTTTCACTAGGTCAAGGTTAGTACCGGTTATAGTTAGGTTAGACCCATTATTCAAAGTTCCAGATGTCAAAGCGGTAACTGCAGGCAAATCAACAATAAGCTCTTCTTCTGTTTCAATGAAACTTGGCTCTGTACCCCCACCCACTATCACTAGTTTACCGGTTTTGGCCGTCATTGGTACTTGTAATACTACCTGGGTCGCAGATTGACTTACAAACTGGTCAACTGTGTCTTGCTCAAACACCACACCTTCTACCCAATTTAACTTGGTTCCTGTGATGGTGATGTTAGTACCAGGTTTTGCTTTGCCGGTAACAGAAGTAATGGTAATAGGCACTTCAAAGCTCAGGTCTGTCTTAGAAACTATATTGTCTCCTCCACTTACCTTTAACGTTACTTTACCTTCCATTGCCTCCTGGGGCACTATTAACCTGATCAACTCAGAGGTATGTTCTATAAACTGAGCTTTTGTAACGGTTGCCCCTTGTAGCTCAATTGACTCAACCTGATTAAGGTTGTGTCCAATGAACCGGATTTCCTCTCCGTGTTTAGCCCCAGTGGGTCCAAAACTTAGCAATTGAACCTGACCACTATTTGGAGAGTTTTCATCATCATCTCCGCAGGAGGTAATAACTCCCATGGAGACTACCAGAAATGCGAGCAGTACTAACTTTATCTTATAGAAGTATTTCATATTCAGCGCGTTCTTGAAGTAAGAATTAAGGTATTTTATTTAGTACTACTTATTTGGTACCACCCGCAAATTATCCATTCCAAACATTGCCTTTACAGGAGATGCGCCACTAAAGTGGAAAGACACCTGATAACCGTTAGGATCATACTTTAGAGTAGTATTACCTTTCATTACATCAGCCCAAGGAATGCTTACTGTTTGCCAATCTCCACTGGTATGGATATTAGGCGTCCAGTTATAATTGATGTTATTTCTTTCAGCACCCATATTTGAACCAATGTACATGTGCAGATTGGCACCTTGTAAGGATTGTAGGGTATTAAGTTCAAACTTCAGGCTGTAATTCCCAGGATTGGCAAATGCATCGGCCGGAATCTTACTGGTTCCTTGCTTGATAGTTCCTCCATCACCTACCCACATTTCATACCAAGCCCAAGCGCCCAAGTCTTTGTTTGATCTCAAGAAATTGCCGCTAATTGTTGGAATCTCAGGATCAGAACTTACAACGAAGTCTTTACCGTGCCACCAACCAGTAAAATCAGAACCTTCAAAGTCAGCAATGATATTTCGGTTGTCTCTGAACCAGAAATCAGATTTAGTTGCGCCAAAGTTTGAAGAAACTGTGATAGGTCCAGGTTGTGCACCTGTTGGCACTCTTACCTCAATCACATCATCTTCTACGGAAACAAGTTCGCCTTCAGCTCCGCCGGTAAATGTAACTTTAAGTGGCGCATAGAAGAAGTTACCTGTGATAGTGGCAACATCACCAGCATTCACATATTCACTTAACATACTAGTAACTTCCGGTTCACTGATATCTACCTGAAAATCATATAATAATTCCTCACTGTTCGCAAAGATCACACGAATTTTATTCGTGATTTCAGTAGGGATTTGAGAAGGAACCCTGGTAATGATAGAAGTATTGGTGATAAAAGTAGGTGATAGAGTTGCTGGCTGATCATTGATCCAAAGCTCACGGGTATTTCCCAAGTTCTCCCCAATGATAGCAATCATGGCACCCTGACCAGCTTTGGTCACAAGAGAATCCGAAGCCTCTGGTCTGGTCACTCTGATGTAACTGATCATGGGTTTACCGCCGTTCGGAAGATCTTCATCTTCCGAACAGGCTGAAAAAATCCCCATTGTCGCTAATGCGGCAAACAGGAATAAAAATGATTTAAATATCGTTTTCATACAATGGCTATTTCTGTCCTTCCAATTAGAATAATTAGTCTTTGAATACATAAGGAACCGGATCCTGGCCTAAACTTGGTGCCTGGCTTTTCTCTGAGGCCGGTATTGGCAGCAGGAAGTTACCAGAGTTTGCAACGGCTCTTCTATCAGCAAACCAAGAGGTTTTCACAAATGTCCAACCCGTTGGGTTTGGCATGCGGTTTGGATGAATCACAAACAATCCGCGGTCCTGGCTATTGATGATATCATAAGCTTTTGTAGGGTTCCAGTAATGCAGGCGAACTAAATCATACCAGGCCATACCCTCCATGGCAAATTCTTTCATGCGCTCTTCAAAGATATCATCCCAGGTAAGGGCACCTTCAAAAGCGGGAAGACCGGCACGCATATGCACTTTGTTGAAATACTCCAAAGCTTTGGCATCAGTCGTTGAAGCACTATTTCCAAGGACAGCTTCTGCATATATCAAATACAGATCAGCCAACCGGAGCATGTAAGTATTGTTAGGATACCGCTGTTGGGCAGCCTGGCCTCCCACATCTACTGCTTTACCAACCACATACTTCTTAATGCTGGCGTAGCTTTGGTCAGCCGCAGCACCCGGATCTGGAAACACTAAATCTTGTTGCGATTCTTTTCCGGCTGCGTCTCTCACCGTTTGCGTAATTTCTGGGTACACGGCCCCCGGGAGCATAAAGGTTGCTTTTAAACGCTGATCCAACGTAAATCCTGGCTTTGCCCCTTCTTCCTGCATTAAACCATCATATTGGCTTAGCATCCACCAGGAAGCACTTATATCACCACCCCAACCATCGCCGTTGGCAATGTCATTGCTGTAAGTGATTTGCGAAACCATGGTGTTTGCAAAGGCATAGTCCGTTGTAAATACCCACTGCAACTCAAACAGGGACTCGTTGTTGTTATCATAAGGATACTGGAACAAACTAGCGTAATTTGGCAACAGAGATTTACCACTCATGGTAATCACGCGATCAGCATATTCTTTCGCTTTGTTCAAGAAATCCTGCTTTCTAGTACCATTGGTAGACTCAACCCCAGCTCTGGTTAAATAAGTTTTTGCCAGCATCCCTTCTGCCGACCACTTAGTTAATCTACCTGGTTGTACAGGAGTAGTCATCAAATTCTTTGAAGCGAATTCGTAATCCCGGGTTATAAACTCCCAAACACTTTCAGTTGTATTTCTTACTAGCCCGGCGTTATTCATTTGCTCCACATTGTTTTCAATGATAGGCACAGGCCCATAGTTTGAAACCAAATGGGTGTAAGCAGTGGCGCGCATGAATCTGGCTTCCGCTATGGCATGGTTTTTCACTTCCTCCGTCACAGCAGCACCAGCATAGGTATTAATGTTTTGGATGGCCATGTTGGCTTGCCCAACTACCACAAAGAAGGCACGGTAGGCCGCACTGTTATCTGCTGAAACCTCGGTGGTATTGAATAACACGTGATCTCTGTCACCCCAGGCCCTGAAAACGGTACCCGCTCTAAAGTCACCTAAAGTAAAGTTTGCCTTATCAATATAATCCTTCCAAACAGCACTATATAAAGCAGATGTGGAGGCTAAAACCTGATCATTTGTTTTATAAAAATTAGCATCCACCAAGGTGTCTAGCGGGGGTCTTTCCAGGAATTCATCAGAACAGCCTGAAAACACGCTCAATGCTGCCAGTGCTCCAATTACAAAATATTTATTTTTCATTTTGTTTTTGTTAATAATTAAAACTCTACTCCAAGGTTAAAGGAATAAATTGGGGTGATAGGATAACGACCGTAATCTACACCAACTGCTGCGTTTTGAGAGGTAGCGTTTGGTCCCACATAAGAGCCAACTTCAGGATCATATCCAGAGTAATTAGTTAAGGTATAAAGGTTCTGTGCGCTCACACCTAACCTCACACTTTTCGCAATTTTTTGTTTACCAATAATGGAGGCAGGTAAGCTATAGTTTAAGGACACGTTCTTCAATCTTATAAAAGAACCGTCTTCAACATATTTGTCTGTGTGACGTTGGAAGTTGTTGTTTTTATTTCCACCAGACATTCTGGCAACAGTAGTACCAGGGTTTTCCAGGTAAGGTCTGCCGTTGGCATCTACCGCTACTCTGGCATAATCAAATGCGCCGGTAAACAAGTTCCGCCCAAGGTTGATATTGTTCGGATTAGTGTTCTCGTTCCGCAGGTAGTTGTACACGTCATTGCCATAGGTTCCTGTGATTAGCACACTTAAATCAAACCCTTTGTAAGACACAGAGTTAGTAAAACCAGCGAACAGTTTTGGCCATGGATTACCAATGAAGGTCTGGTCAGCACCTGTGATGATTCCGTCCCCGTTAATGTCTTTGTATTTCACATCGCCTACCCAGATACTGTTTTCAGCAATTGGGAACTCCTTGCCATTATTATCAGCAGGTAAGGCACTGGCTTCAATTTCTTCTAAGCTCTGGAAAATACCTTCTTCCACGTACCCGTAGTACATCCATGGAGACTCCCCTACTACTGAACGCTGGGTCCAGTTGTTCATCCACCAGTTGATTTTGTCAATCTGGCTGGCAGAAGTGGTAAGGCTGGTAACTTTGGTCTTGAAGTGAGAGATGTTGAAGTTAGAAGACCATTTCAAGTTCCCGTTGTCAATGTTCACTGTGTTCAGGTTGAAGCTCCACCCTTTGTTTTGCAATGAGCCAATGTTTACGGTAGGAGCTGTTATAGCACCGTTACCTACTGTACCCATGTACCAAGGAAGTGAGCTTTCCAGAATTAGGTTGTCAGTCTTTTTGATATAGTAATCAGCTTCTAATTGAATACGGTTTTCAAATAAACCTAAGTTGATACCAAAGTTGTTTGTTTTGGTCTCTTCCCACTGAAAGTTAGGGTTTGGATATCTGTTAGGACGGAAACTGGTTCCCCATTCTGAAGGTCCAGCTTGTAAAGTACCGTAGATAGCACCGCTTCCACCCGCATTACCGGTTAAACCAGTCTCAAAACGAAGTCTTAAATCACTTACAAAGGGTAAGCTGAAGAACGGCTCTTCTGAAATTCTCCAGGCAGCAGATACAGACGGGAAATAACCCCATTTGTTTTCAGGTCCGAAGTTTACTGAACCATCTGCCCGTACGTTCGCCTGCAGGATATAACGATCAGCAAACACATAGTTTATGCGAGCCAGGTAAGACTCTAAAGCCCAATCTCCTTGTCCACCTCTGGTATCATCCTGGGCGGCATCACCCGCATTGATATCAATTACTTCATTGGTCTGGAAACCGCGTCTTTCAGCAAAAAGGTTTTTCCAGGAAGATTCCTGGGCCTCATGGTTGGCCATCAAGTTTAAGCTATGCTTCCCAATCTGCTTTTTATATTCTACCAACTGGTTCCAATACCAGTAAGTGTTCAGGTTATGGCTATTGTTCAGGATGGCCGTCTCATTTCTTTGGTACCCAAACTGGTAGGTAGGCAAAAAGTACGTGGAGTTAGAGAAACCAATGTTGGTATTGAAAGAAGAGCGAATGTCTAAGCCAGGTAACACGTGGAAACCTACGTTTACGCCACCTAAGAATTGTCTTCTGGTCAAATCATTTTGCGTGATGTTAGCAAGTCCGATTGGGTTAGGTGGCGCAAACTGTTCGGCTGAGTTACCGTTGCTGATATTACCTCCCCCATACGTACCATTCAGGTTTCTTACCGGAATATGAGGAGCCAATTGGATTGCCCTGGTAATAACATCTGACTGAGTAGAGTTGATTTTTTCATTGGTTTGGGCAAAGTTCAGGTTTGTACCCACTGTCAACCATTTCTTAGCTTTGGTTTCCAGGTTGATTCTAACAGAAGCCCGGTCAAAACCTGAACCCAAAGCAATACCTTCCTGGTCTAAATATTCGCCAGACAGATAAAACGTTGTTTTTTCACCACCACCACTTAAGCTTACCTGGTGCTTTTGCATGGCAGCGTTCTGGAACAATTCATTCTGCCAGTCTGTACCTTCTCCTAATAGGGAAGGATCCAGGAAGTCTTCCCGTACGGCACCACCTGCAATGGCTTTGTATTCGTTGTCCATCTGCGCGTATTGACGCAGGTCCATCACCGCCAATTTCTTAGGCTGGGTCTGCAAGTTGTATTGGTAGCCGTAACCTACTTTAATCTCACCAGAAACCCCACGCTTGGTAGTAATCAAAACTACCCCGTTGGTAGCTCTGGAACCATACAAAGCAGTTGCGGAAGGCCCTTGCAGGATTTCCATGCTTTCAATATCAGATGGGTTAAGGGTTGCAAGCGGGTTTGAACCAGAAGGTGATGTTGAACCCTGAATCTGAACCCCGTCAATTACATAAAGAGGTTCATTTGAACCATTTATTGTGTTTACCCCTCTAATGTTTACAGAGATACCACCGCCCGGCGCACCCGTGTTCTGGGTTACATAAACACCTGGAGCACGCCCCTGAATAGCCTGCTCAATAGTAGTGTTAACTGTTCTTTCTATTTCTCTTGAACTGATGGTAGTCTGCGCACCGGGTACATCTGTCCGTCTCAGTTCTCCATAACCGGTGACCACTACTTCGTTCAGCGTCTGCGCATCTTCCCGCAGCGTTACATTGATGGTGGTTCTGTCGCCTACCGGCACTTCCTGGGCTATGTAACCAATGAAAGTAACCACCAAAACATCTGTATTGGCGGCTTCCAGAGAGAAGTTACCAGTAGCATCTGTTGAAGCACCGTTGGTAGTACCTTTCACTACCACACTCACCCCTGGCATTCCCGAGTTGTCAGCGGCCGAAATCACCCTACCGGTAATGGTTCTTCTGGCACTCTGTGCCACACCATCAAAGGCCTGGGTGAAGATAGCTACCATTATAGCCAGCATCATCCAGACTGTCTTAGGCCTTAAGACATTATTACTTTTGTGGTAATCTTTGTCTGAGTATAAGTTTTTAATCATAGGGTAATTAGAATTAGGTAGTAAACATATATAGTTAAAAAAAGCAGGCTGCCCAACACAAGCCAAGTGGTATATCTTAAGCGATCTGATAGTGATTCTGATTTACTTAGGGTCTTTTGGCTCCAATCCTGTTCTGGGGGGGGGGGGTAGAACAGGTAACCTCTTCATGCATTTATCTTTATAAAGGGGAAGAATATTGTTTTGCACTTCCTGCCTCTATTTCATCTTATAGAAAGATCTTTTTGAACATAGTTTGTAGCCATACAAAACTAATGAGATTTCATACAAGCATATAATACTTATTTATCAATTATTAGAATGATAACAACTTTTCCCTTGAAAAGGGATGCCAACGATGGCATAAAGGTGTTTAAGTATTATATTTAATGAATTTCAAGTTAACAGAGCACTAATATAGATGTTTTTACAGAATTTACAATCTTTTAAATATATTTTCAGATTTACATAATGAAAATTTTCTAATGAGTTGAACAAACACAAAGTATCTAAAGGGCTATTTTTCCATATATATCAATTTAGTATGTTTATAATCATACTTCTTATGAGCACTATAGTAGTATTTTTTTAACGTGTCTTAATGACATTTACTCAAACAAACATTTGAAGAAAGATTTCACATGCAATAGAATGGTTAGAAAAAGATGGCAAAAGAAAAATACACCGGACGCATCACGCTTATTCAAGGGCGAAACTTGCTTCTTCAGGAAAATTGAAGAATCTGGTTTCTAAGGTTAAAAACTAAAGCTGGTTGATGCCTTTCCTTTTAAATGACCCAATAAAATGACCTTCATAAAATCAACTCTTCGGCAGGAAGGCCATCTGCCTACACTAAAGTATGCTGCCTCATTGTTTTGCTTTAATATTTACTCTCATCTTTCTCACTTTACTAACATGAAACAACTTTGCTGCATAGGCCTTTTCTTTGGGATGATAAGTACGCTCATTAGTTGTAGTCCTGGCCACCAGGTTACGGCTTTCAGACCTCAGGAAACAGGTATATCCGCTGAAAGAATTTCCAGAATTTACCAAGATGCCGCCGCCCAGTATAAACTCCTGGCAAGCAAATTACCCGCCACCAGATTCCCAAAAACGTATCATGCCAAGGAAGACCGACTGGAAACCAGCGGCTCTGACTGGTGGTGCAGCGGCTTCTATCCGGGTACCCTGCTTTACCTGTACCAGGCCACCGGATATAAAGAACTATACACCGAGGCCAATCGCATTATGGAGTACTTGAAGAAAGAGCAATACAACACCTCCACTCACGATTTAGGCTTCATGATGTACTGCAGCTTCGGGCTTTTGAACCAGATGGATCCTCAGCCTGAATACAAGGACATTTTGGTTAACAGCGCCAAGTCGCTTTCCACCCGTTTTAGTCCTACGGTGGGTGCTATTAAATCTTGGGATTCTGCGCCTGATGACTTTCTGGTGATTATTGACAACATGATGAACCTGGAACTTTTGTTCTGGGCAACCCGGGCTACCGGAGACTCCTCCTTTTATAAGACAGCTGTCACCCACGCCAATACCACCCTTCAGCACCACTTCCGGCCAGATTACAGCACGTACCATGTGCTGAACTATAATCCTGCCACAGGCAACATAAAACAGAAGAAAACCGCCCAAGGCTACGCCGATGCATCTGCCTGGGCCCGAGGTCAAGCCTGGGGACTTTACGGTTATACCGTCATGTACCGCGAAACCAAAGACCCTATGTACCTGACACAGGCCATCCATATGGCAGACTTTATGCTCAACCACCCCAATCTGCCCGAAGACAAAATACCATACTGGGATTTCAATGCCCCCAACATTCCAAATGCCCTTCGGGACGCCTCTGCCGGAGCCATCAATGCGGCCGCGTTGCTGGAATTGTGCCGTTACGCTCCTGCCAATGCTGCCAAGGAATATTTCAACGTGGCCGAAACCATTCTACAGAACCTGTCCACCGACACGTACCTAGCCGCTCCCGGCACTAATGATGGTTTTCTGCTGAAGCATGGCGTGGGCCATCATCCGGCAGGCACCGAAGTGGACGTGCCCCTCACCTATGGGGACTATTATTATATAGAAGCTTTGCGTCGATATCAGGAGTTAAGTAAGTAGGTGCTTTTAAGTACCTCGTGTTTTTGATTCGTTTTCGGATAAACAGGCAAAAACCTTATATCTACCTTGTCATCCTGAAAGGATCTTGTGGGCGTACTAGAAAAGCTTTTAGTAAGCGTCATTACCGTTCGCCCACAAGATCTTTCCAAGATGACAAGGTAGGAGAAGAAGGGAGTAACTTTATAGTAACTTTATAAAGAGAGCATATACTATAAACTTAGAGCAAAGAGGATTCTAAGCCCGAAATTACCAGATACCGGAGAACCAGATTTCAACCCACCTCCTCTTTTCAAGCTCTTTTCCAAGAAGCAGCCCTAAAACAGAAAGAGCCGCAGTCTACAAGACCACGGCTCTTTCATTAACAAGCTAATAGCAAATTACAACGTAATCTCTCCCGCTGCTCTAATATCTTTAGAAGAGGAACCTGCCAGAATCTGGAACTTGCCGGGCTCCAGCACCCATTGCTTTTTGCCTTCATCATAGAACTGGAAAGCATCTTTGTGCAACGTAACCGACACTGTTTTGCTTTCGCCGGGTTGCAGGAACACCTTCTGGAAGGCCTTTAATTCTTTCTCTGGACGTTTTACGGAAGCTTGCTCGTCTTTCACGTAAACCTGCACCACTTCACCACCAGCCACTGAGCCGGTGTTCTTTACTTGCAGACGTACCTGCACCGCATCGCCTTGGCGATTTACCTCCAGATTGCTGTAACCGAAACTGGTGTAAGACAACCCGTGCCCGAAACTGAAAAGTGGCTCTACTTTATAGGTGTCAAAGTAGCGGTAACCCACAAAGATGTCTTCCTTGTATTCAACATTCAGGGTGTCTTTGTCACCTGGGTATTGCCCAAGCGCATGCGCGGGGGAGTCTTGAAGTCTTTTAGGGAATGACACAGGTAGTTTGCCTGAGGGGTTAGTTTCCCCGAAGAGAACTTTGGCCAATGCCGTGCCGCCTTCCATACCGGGGTACCACGCTTGCACTACGGCTTTGGTTTGGTTCACCCACTGGGTCATGTCTATGGGGCCACCGCCAATGAGCACCACTACGGTATTAGGGTTCGCTTTCAACACGGCAGTAAGCAGTTGGTCCTGGGCGAAAGGCATCTTCAGGCTAGGCTTGTCGGCTCCTTCTGCGTCAAAGGCACCTCCGTTCCAGTCGTCTGAGAAACCGTGCGTCCAGCCACCTACGAAGATCACGCGCTCAGCGCTCTTTGCTGCCTGTACGGCTTCATCAATTAATTTCTGGTTTGCCTTTTGGGCTCTCGTTACCTCAAACCCTGGCGCGAACGTCACCTTCACGCCGGAGCCTACCATTTTTTGAATGCCCTGCAGCGGGGTTATCTCATACGGAGCGCGCACCTGCGACGAGCCGCCGCCCATACCCTGCTTGCGGGTAGCATTAGCTCCAATTACAGCAATGGATTTTACGCCTGTTTTCTGGAAAGGAAGCAGATTTCCGTCGTTCTTCAGGAGCACAATAGATTCCTCGGCTACTTTGCGGGCAGTTTCCTGATGGGCTTTGGTGCTTAGGACACCCGGTGTACGTTTGCCGCCAATCATGTTGGTGTGATACATGACCCGCAGGATGCGCCGCACTTTCTCGTCAATGAGCGCCTCTTTCACCTGGCCACTTTTCACCAGCGTAATCACCGTGTCACCTAGCAGAAACTTGTTGTAGTTGATATTTGGCATTTGTA
This sequence comes from Rufibacter sp. JT3400010, assembly GCF_054956755.1. Lineage (NCBI taxonomy): Bacteria > Pseudomonadati > Bacteroidota > Cytophagia > Cytophagales > Hymenobacteraceae > Rufibacter > Rufibacter sp. JT3400010. Next base: position 100,871 of record NZ_JBUDXA010000014.1, read on the forward strand.
ATAAATCGGTGCCCATTTCAATATCGGTACCGTTGTGGATGGCTTCCATGGTATTCAGGACGGCTCCCCAGTCACTGACTACCAAACCCTTAAAACCCCACTCCCCTTTCAGTATATCATTGATGAGGTATTGGTTATGGGTGCTGTACTGCCCTCTGAATTTGTTATAAGCCCCCATGATGGTTAAGGCACCACCCTCGGTGATGGCGGCTTTGAAAGCGGGCAGATAAATCTCGCGCAACGCCCGTTCGCTCATTTCCACGTTCACTTTGGCGCGTTTGATTTCCTGGTTGTTACCGGCGTAGTGCTTCACACTGGCGGCCACCCCTTGGTCCTGCACACCTTTTATATAACCAACGGCCATACGTGCGGCCAGATACGGATCTTCGCTCAGGTACTCGAAATTACGGCCGTTCAAAGGCGTGCGCATGATATTGACACCGGGACCCAAAATCACATCTTTGCCCCGAGCTTTGGCCTCGCTGCCTAACACTTCCCCGAAGGCATACCCTAGCTCGGGATTCCAGGTAGCGGCTAAGCCCACGCCGGTAGGCAAATAGGTAGAAGAATCGTTGCCGGCATTGTCCAGCGACCAGTCGCGGCCATGTTCGGGGCGCACCCCGTGCGGACCGTCTGACATGACCATCTCGGGAATACCCAAGCGCGGAACTCCACCCGATGAAAAGGAGGAAACTCCGTGAATCATGTTCACTTTCTCCTCCAATGTCATTTTACTGATTAACTCGTTTATCTGGGCCTCATGGGTCATGTCAATGCCATTGCCCTCCTGGGTTGCAGAAGTGTTGGCAGTGGTGTTAGAATTCTGCTGCACCTTTTCTGACGTGGAGCAGGCCGTAGCCATTACCACCAGAACCAAACTGGAAAACCGTTTGAGGTGGGATAGTTTGTAAGTCATTTTTTGAAAATTGGGTAAAAAATAGAATGGAATCGGTCGGGGCCGATGAGTCATTTATGGTTTCTTCTGGGCTTATTTCTTTACAACCTTGATGGTGCTCACGCGGTCTTGGTAAGTAGCTTTGAGGACGTACAAACCGGGTGCTAAAGCCTCACCTACCGTAGCATGACCTTGACTGCTTCCTTTTTCCACCAAAGCACCCGTCACCGTTCTGATTTCATAGGTGAAGGCATGCGGAGCCTGAATGCGCAACTCATTGGGGAAGGGGTTGGGACCGTACTTCAGTTCTAAAGTCCGTTCACCGGCTATGCCACTAATTACCCCAGGGGCATTGCCGTAGAGAATGCCGCGCCCGGCGGTGGCCACGTACACCCGCCCGTACACCCGTGGGTCACCGGTAATGTCATTAATGCCGCCAAACTGGTGCTGGTCATCCGTAATTCTCACCCAGGTGGCACCTTCATCATCTGAGCGGAAGAAACCCAACTGGTTACTCACCTTCCCCACTATGTACACCGCCGGATATGTGTTGCCGTCTTTCGCTTTCCCGAACCCTACTTTGGTGGCTTCCTGCACGTTGGTGAGCTTGGTAAAAGAACCCGCCGAATTGGTGGAGTGGTACAACCCGGAGGCAGGGTTGGTAAGCCATACATCGCCTTCCACCCCGTAGGTGGGGTACACCGTGGCGAAGGTCAATAGCCAACTGGGTACTGCGGGCAACCCAGTGGCACCTGTGGCAAAAGAAGTACCGCCATTGCTGCTTACCAGTACCCGCCCAGCCTCGGCATCATACAAGTAGAACTTACGGGCGTTCACCCGGTCTGCCATGGGTTTCAGCCCAGCCTTAGAAATACCCGAAGCAGCAGCCCAACTGGCACCTCGGTTGGTGGAATAATACACCGATGATACTCCGGCAGGAGCCCAAACCAATGTATTTCCGTCAGCCGCAACTGCAATGGTTCCGCCCCCGTTGGTACCGGCCGGGGCCGAAGGGAAGGAAGTCCAGGAAGTACCACCATCTGTAGAGTAAGCGCCATATTTCCCATCGGGATTGTTGTGGCCACGCACTATAAAGGTGGGTTGATTGGCGGCATAGTCAATCCAGGTATTGGAGCCGTACCGCGGATTCAATCTTCCGGCCGCCGGAGAGACATCTAAATTGTCATGCCGAAAACCGTCTATGTCACCAATGGCACTCACCAAAGGAGCTCCGGCAGGCGGACTGATGAGCTTTAAGGGTACCGTTTCCTCCAGGCCTTTGTTCTGGAACGTCCAGGTGACGGGGCGGTTCTGGTCGGCTTCCCGCAGGTTAGTGGTCTGGTACACGCCGTAGCCCGTCACAAACCAGGCCGTGTTCGCATCAAAAGGGTCAATCTCAATGTCTCCCAACCAGTGCGGACTAGAGGCTGCCGCGTAAGGAGCCGAGGAATGGTCGCGGGTAGCGTTTCCTAAAACTGGTTTCCAGGTAGATCCGCCGTCTACGCTGCGGTAGGTTTCATCATTGGGCCACCAGCGGTTGAGGGTAGACACTATTAAGGTGTTGGGGTTCTGGGCGTCTAAGCTAAGGCCTGCAAAACCACCTTGCCCGGCGGGTAAGGTCAATTCGGTCCAGGTGCTTGTGGCGGGATTGAATTTACGAACGGCTCCGGCAGTGGCACCATTGGGGCCCGGGCTGTTGGCATACGTCACGTAGAGCGTACCATCAGCGGCAAGCTCAGCGTGGTGCGGCATGTAGTTCGTGCTTTGGCCGGGCACTGCTTCCCACGTGGAACCGCTGTTGGTGCTCCGGTACAGATTGGTACTGCCAGACTGCAATACACCTATATATATGGTTGGGGTGGCCAAGCCGGTAGTTCCGCTGCGTTTGTCAAACAAGACGAACCCTATGCCGCCGCTTCCAATGGTAGATTGGTTTACAGGGAAGTTGTTTACCTTATTCCAGGTGCTGCCGGAATTCGTACTTCGCCAAAGGCCATCGGCTGAGGTTCCTAAATACAAGGTGCTGCCCAAGTTTGGGTCTACCTGCAAGCGCTCGCCTGTAGAACGTCCGTCTTCGTTTCCGCCCAGGCGGATGGTGAGGTTCGTTCGGCTCCACGTAGTCCCGCGGTCTGAAGAGGAAAGCACGGCCCCCATTCCTGCCCAAGTTTGGGAGTATAGCCCGGTGGCCAGATACACCTTGTCTGGATTGGACGGGTCAAGGGCCACGCTCAGGACGCCCATCTGGTTTTCATCAGCGCGGGTTAAATGATCTAATAGCGGAAGCCAAACTTTGTTAGTGCCATCCCACCGGAAAGCACCGCCCACATCGGTACGGGCGTACAACAGGTTTCTTTCCGTTAGATGATAAATTAAACCCGTTACAAAACCGCCGCCATTTATCTGCACGCTCTTCCACTGGTAAGGCTCTGCCGTTTGAGCTTGCAATTGGGAAACGTTCAGGCCACTCAACAGCAGCAACAAACCGCCTACCAGGTTGCTCTTACGGCTGATAAATCTTTTAAAAAGGGTACTACCTACTTTTAGAGTAAAGCGTTTTTTCATATTATTCTTTTTAAGGATGAACCACTTTTGCGTTGCTGATTTTTGAACTACTCCTCTGGATTTAACCCGTTTTCCTGAAAACAGGCCAAATCCAGAATTCGCCTCCGGGCAACATCCATTCACCGATTGTCTCTTAAGAGAAAGTTAGAACGCTTCCCTTCACTAATACAATTATGAAACCACGCAGATGCTCTTTCAAGGCTGTTTTTACTGATTTGCCCTGAAAACCAGTTGCACTTGTTTCCCGGCGGGAAGATTCACCTGAACGTTCTTTCCTGCGCCAATAGATTTGCCGCCAGAAGCTACTTGCATGTTTTTGGGCGCTTGTACCATGATTGTCTGCTTTCTAGGCGACTTCAACACTGCCGTAACTTCCTGTTTGCTCCAGGAAAGTTTCTCTATCTCTATGCCACCTCTGAGCAGCAATCCCGAGATGCTCCCGGTTTCCCAAGCCTCCGGCAACGCAGGCAAAAGCTTCACTAAGCCCGGCTCTGAATACACCAACGCACGCATAATCACCGAGGGGTAACCTCCGCTCAAGTCCATGTTGAACAGAGAGCCCGGGTTATGATATGTACCCAACCCATTAGTCCAGTAGAAGCGCGAAAGCCAGTCAATCAATTGAGCTGTTGTGGGTGCATCTTCCAGATTAGCGGTAACAAAGGCCAGCTGTGCCATCCCGAAGACCATTTCGCCTCCGTTTTCTTTGTAGCGGAACTTCATTTTTTCCTCCACTACTTTGCGCGCTCCCGCTAGTAATTCTGGATTGTTCTTGAAGTCTGGGTCTACCTGGTCATAGAGGCTGTACAGATGTGAGATGTGCCGGTGCTGGTGGTTGTTCTGCAGACCGGGCCTGAGCCATTCTTTCAAGGCACCCGCTTCGTCCAGTTCATAGGCGGGCATCTTGGCGAGCATCTCCTGCCATTTCTTCACCTGGTTTTTATCGGTTTTCAGTTCCTGCGCCGCCGCGATGCAGTTTCTGAGCAGTTGTTTGGCAATCATCACATCCATGGTGGCGTTGATGCTGGCCTGCGATTTATGATTGGCCGGATTATTCTCTGGTGAGTACGAGGGGTTGAATACGTACTTGCCGTCTTGGCCTGTTTTCAGGAAATCCTCATAAAACAAGGCAGACTCTTTCATGAACGGGTACGCCCGCTCCTTTAGGAATTTACGGTCATTGGTGTGCAACCAGTAATCATTGTAGAAATTGGCGGTCCAACCGGCTCCTCCGGTCCAGAGGCTAAGGCACCAGATGGGGTCAAAGTGATTGTCCCAGCCGTGGCTGCTGGTGTGTGACGGCACGTGAATACCCCGCGTCCCGAACATCTTTTTGGCGTTGTCACGGTAGAACTGCAGGCGTTTGTCATGGTAGTCAAAATAAGCGAGCATGAGTTCCGGAACGCGGCTGGTGAGCAGCGCTGAGATGGCGACTTCCACGTTTCCGTCATGGGTGAAATCTGAGGACCAGGCCGGGCTCCAGGTACCGCCCCAGATGCCCTGCAGGTTTGGTGGATTGATGCCGGTGGCTGAGATGATGTTGTAACGGGCGGCATCAAACTGCTTTTCAATGATGGCGGGCGCCACCTTGCCGCTTTTGGTTTTCAGGTTCAGCGCCTCGGTGAACAAGTCCGCATCGGCCCCGCCGCCTAAGTCTAGCTTTACTCTATTAAATAACTCGCCATGCACGTTGCGGTGGCGCGTCACCAAGGTTTGGTAATCCGTTGGCAAAGAACTCAGATGCTTCTTAATTTCGTCTACCTGTGATTGGGCGTAGTTGTAGTTGGCGTTGATTTTAATGAATACCAACACTTCATCGGCATTTTGAACAATGAACTCGTTGCCCTCGGTGCGGGAACTACCGCCTTTTACCTCTACCCGGCCCACGCCTTCGTAGCCCTGCAGACTGCCCGGCCAACGCTTTTTGTAGGCGCTCCGGTAGGTGAGCCATTTGTTATCATTGGCGCCAATGTTCACGCTTTCTACGGTTTTGTTGATCTGTTCCCATTGCGTCCATTCCACTGGTCTTCGGGCGAAGGAAATCCTTCCGTTGATTTTGCCTGTCCCTTTAATGGAAATAACAATGGCACTGTCTGGACGGGACACAAACAGGTGGCGCTGGTAGGTGCCGTTGGCATCGGTCCAGGTGACGTTGGCCTCGCCAGTTTCAAAGTCTACGGTACGCACGTATTTCTGCACATTGGAGGGTTCCATCTGCAGGCGCACGTCAAACGCAGGCACATACGGGTTAGACCACAGATGTCCGCCGTAGCCTTCCTTCATGCTTTGCTCCACCGGAATCTTGGCGGCCTCCTCTCCTTTTCCCTGTAGAATAAGGGAACGGATTTCGTCTAGTCTGCTCGCCTGGTCTATGGGTGGCTTGGGCTCGGTAGCGGGTAAATACAACTGCGCCTGGTTCAGGATAATGGTCTCGTCATGCGGATTGCCCATCACCATGGCCCCCATAGCACCGTTTCCGCTCAACAATGCGTGTTCCCAACTAGGCGCCGGTTGCCAACTCGCAAAGCCTTTCTTAGGCTGGGTAAAAAGGTCTGCCTGTCCGAAGGCCGTGAACTGATTTCCGATTAGAAGTAAAAAAAGCAGCAGAAACGTTGGGTAGCGGTGCAGCATTCGTTTGTTTGAGGTAATAAAGAATTTATTGAAAAGCCCTTTTACCTTGGCAAAAGAGCTAAAATAAGGTATTCTGTTTTGGCCTTATTTTCAGAAAAAAAGGCTTAAAAGGAAGTGTCCGTTTAATAATTCTAACGCGAATCTACCATGAGATGGCTGTTCCGTTTAGGAACTGTTTTCTTAAATATAGCCCCTAAACGGTAAAACCTTCGGTTACTTTTTCAGTTGGATGGTGACCGTAGCCGGAGCCAGACCTTCAGAAGTGGCGGTCAGTTTCACCGTACCGGCTTCTTCCTGTGCTTGCAGAATAGCCAAACAGAGGCCATTGAACGCTTTGCGGTGATTGGCTTTGAAAGGCTCCATGCTGGTCTGCAAGCCGTTGTCTACGCCTGCGATGAAGGCTTTCCCGTCAATGGTGAAGTTGACGAGGTTATCGGCGGTAGGTACCAAATTACCGACTTTGTCCATGATTTTAACCGTGACAAAGGAAAGGTCTTTGCCATCTGCGGAAATTTGGGAACGGTCAGCTTCCAGCACTATTTTGGCGGGAGCACCGGCGGTTTTGATTTCCTTGGTGAGCACTTCTTTTCCGTTGGCGCGGGAAACCGCTCTTAACGTACCTGGTTGGAAAGGTACCCGCCAAAGCACGTGCAGGTCATCGCCTTGTTTCTTGCGGATGCCTTGTGACTTTCCGTTCAGGAAAAGCTCCACTTCATCAGCGTTATTGTAGTACGCCATCACATCCACGGTTTTACCGGGTTGCCAGTTCCAATGCGGGAAAACGTGCAGCACGGGTTTGTTTGTCCACTCGCTTTGGTACATGTAGTACACATCTTTGGGAAAACCGGCTAAATCTACAATCCCGAAGTACGAACTGCGGGCTGGAAAGACGTACGGCGTAGGTTCGCCCAGGTAGTCAAATCCGGTCCAGATGTACTGCCCCGAAAGATAAGCGTGTTTCTTGATCACTTTCCAGGTCTCTTCGTGGGTAGAACCCCAAGGGGTGCTTACGTTGTCATACGCGGAGACGGTGAGGTCTTTGTTTCCCTCATGAAAAGGAATGTCCCAGCGCTTCGGCCACCGGCGAATGCTATCAGCCGGCATGTCATAGTGCCCACGGGTCATCAATGCTGAGACAGTTTCAGTAGCGATAAATTTCTGGCCCGGAAAAGTTTGCGGAAACTTCTCAAAATCCTGGTGGTGGTAGTTGAAGCCAAATAAATCCAGTGCACCTGACTTATAGATGGTGTTGTTGGGGGTTGGCTCATTGATGCCCACGGTTACGGGGCGGGTGGTGTCCAGGCTTTTCACAATATCTACCAGCTCTTTCGCAATGGTGGTTCCTTCCGGTGCCCACTGCTCTGGAATCTCGTTGCCGATGCTCCAGATAAAGACGCTAGGGTGGTTACGGTCGCGTTTGATGAAATCCTGGAGGTCACGTTTGTGCCACTCGTCCCAAGCGTGGCTGTAGTCAAATTTGGTTTTCTCTTTCTTCCACATGTCAAAGGACTCATCCATGACAATAAAGCCCATCTTGTCGCAGAGATCCAGCAGTTCAGGGGTAGGCGGATTGTGCGATGTCCGGATTCCGTTTACGCCCATGGCCTTCAGGATTTCCAGTTGACGCTCCAGGGCCCGCACATTCACGGCGGCACCAAGCGCACCAAGGTCATGGTGGTTACATACGCCATTGATCTTCATGGATTTTCCGTTCAGGGTAAATCCTTTCTGCACGTCAAAGTTGAAGGTCCTGATACCCAGCGGCGTCTCGTAGTTGTCTACTACTTTTCCGTTTTGCTCTACCAGCGTAACTACCTGGTACAAATAAGGCTGCTCCACCGACCACAACGTAGGATTGCTGACGGTTAGGTTCTGCTTTACCTCGGTGAGCGCATTGGCTTGGCCTGATTTCAAGGCGATATTTTCAGAAGAAGCCTTGGACACTTCCTTGCCTTGCGCATCATACACCAGCGTGCGCAAAGTGAAGTTACCGGCTTGCTGCCTAGCATTTCTGATGTTGGTAGTAATGGCTACTGAAGCGGATTGCTCTGACACCTGCGGTGTGGTTACAAACGTACCCCACTGGTCCACGTGCACCGGGTTGGTTTTCATCAGCCACACATTACGGTAGATGCCTGAACCCGAATACCAGCGTGAATTGGGCTGCTGCGAGTTGTCTGCTCTTACGGCTACTACGTTCTGCTCCTGCCCATACTTGAGGTGCGGTGTTAAATCATACCGGAAGGAAATATACCCGTTGGGTCTTTTTCCTAAGTACAGGCCATTTACCCAAACCTCGGAGTTGGTGTACACGCCGTCAAAGTCAATATAAAAGAGCTTGTCTTTATCTTTCGCGTCTAAGGTGAAGGCCTTGCGATACCAGCCCATGCCGCCGGGTAATGCGCCACCGTTGTAGCTGGCCGGGTGCTTCTCATCAAACTTGCCTTCAATGCTCCAGTCGTGCGGCAAGCTTAATTTGCGCCATTGGGTATCATTGAAGCTTGCCTCTTTCGCGCTGGCATTATCGCCTAAGTTGAAAGCCCAGTTTTTGGTGAAATCGGTACGTTCCCGTACGGCTGTTTTTTCAGTGGTTTTACAGGAATCTAAACCCAGGATAGAGAGTACAAAAAGAGTGTATAGGTGCAGTTTTTGCCGCATTATGTTGATGGAGGTAAGACGATGAGTTTATGGGACATTTTAAGAAAATCGGCTGGAAACCATCAGCTTCGCAGATGCTCCCAGCCGATTTTACCTGGCTACAAACTAACAACTAGTTTGCAGCAGATTTTGTAAAAACAGGCGCTAATCCTTCGGCACGAAGTTGTACACTAACAACGCTGCTCCTTCACAAGAGGCCTTGCGCAACACTGCTAACTGCATGGAATTCTCTGTTAAGGAAAGTAATTTGATGTTCCCCCAGTCTGCTACGCAGGCATCACGGCTGGCATCATGCAAGATGGAAGCCCCGGTAACCGTTAAGGTTTTCTTGGCGGCATCTAAGAAGTAAGTACCTCTTTCTGTGGTTTTGCCCGGAATCATGGTATGATTTACCGTTACAGACGCACCGCCTTTCAAACTGAAGGTCATAGTTCCATAGTTGCCATAAGGCATCAACCAGGAATTGCCTTTGTAATCTGGGTTCCAGTTCCAGCAGTCTCCGCCGGGTTTCATACAGGCTCCCTCCCAACCATTGTCGGTGCCATAGAAGAACATAGGACCGTCAAAGTGTTTGGCATCAATGTCCAGAATCCAGGTCTTCTCGTTTCCTGGGCCACCAGACAAGGCGGTCCATAAAGGATCGTTCACGTAGTTGAGGTTGTTCTGGGTAACCTTGATGGTTTTAGCCGGAAGTTCAACAATACCGCCCGCCGTAACCGCCGAAAATTTAACCGTATAGTCGCCTGCGAACGCATACCGAACAGTGTCTACCGTACGCGTGGACCGACCGGTACCGTAATCCCACATGGAAATGGTTTCAGGGGTTTCATTGATTAGAATGACGGTGTTCCCGCCTGGATCAATGGATAAATCCTGCACCACTCTAAAGGAGACCTCTTCTGGAGAGAGCATTCTACCTAGTTCCTGGTCATCGTCCTGACAGGAAATGACACCGAATGTTCCCAGTAACAGGAGTGATAAAATTGATTTTAACCGTTTCATTTGTTTAAAGTTAAATGTTTGGGAGGAAGCGCATCAGGCAAGATATTTCTGCCTAATGCGCTTCCATTCTTTTATGCTACATCATGCAATTACCAACCTGGATTTTGCTTCAGGACTCCGTTAGATAAGGTTATCTGGGTATACGGAATCTGTTGCAAACCTTGGGTTTCCCTAATTTTATTTGCGGTGATTACTTTAGCAGCCGGTGTTCCACCATTCAGCACTGTTGTGCTTTCTGCAATGGCGTTGGCGGCCACATCTATGCCTTGGCGAAGAAGATCCCAGTACCGGATTCCCTCATTGGCGAACTCTAACCTACGCTCGGCCATAATGTTAGCCTTTGACACAGCTAATGGCGTGAAGTTGGTTTTGTAAGCCCGTCTTCTTACCAGATCAAAGTAGTTCTGGGTATTGGGACTACCCAACTCAGCGGCCATCAACAACACGTCTGCGTACCGGATGGCTACATAGTCCTGGAACTGACCAATCATAAAGTTCACGGCGCCATTGTTCACGGGGATGCTGTTACCTTGGGCATCTACCATTGGGCTGTACTTCTTGTTATAGTAGCCAGTGTACTCTCTCTGTTTGCCTTGATTCACGAAATTGATGTTTTCGTCGGCAATGGAAATGATAGAGGCCGCTTTACGGGTATCATTGGTACTGAAGGCACTCCACAGTTTTGGGTTAACGGTTCCACCACCCCAACCATTTCCGTAAGGATAACTGAATTGCTCTCGCATGCCCAACATCACCATCCAGTGGTTACCGTCCGTGTTGCCATTGTAATCGCTGGTGAAGGTATACTTCACGGCAAATACGGTTTCCTTATTGTCTTCACCGGCGTAGTTAGCCACTGATGCGGCAGGCCACAGATTGGCAAAGTTTTCCACCAAGCCATGACCACTGTTCGCGATTACATCTTCTAAGTAAGCCAGAGCCTGTGCTTGGGAAACCGTACTTACTAAATCAGACTTATTGTAGTAACCGGTGTAATACAAATACACCCGGCCAATCAAAGACTCAGCGGCCCATTTGGTTACTCTGCCTCTGTTGCCAACTGCCTGAGCAGCATAATTGGTGGCAGGTAAATTTTCTGCCGCAAATTTCAAGTCTTCGGCAATCAGTTTATATACTTCCTCTGGGGTGGCTTGTGGTACGTTTTCGGTGGTGGGAGCGGTCACCAAAGGGATATTTCCCCACAAACGCACCATGTCAAAGTACAGGAAGGCGCGTAAGTACCGGGCTTCTGCCTCATACGTGGTTCTCAGTTGCTCATTCTCCCCCCAGTTGATCTGGTCCATTTTCCCAATTAAGGTATTGCAACGGAAAACAGCTTCGTAATAGGCTGCCCAGTTGGCACCAAACAGGTTTTGGTCCGCAGGAGAACGGGCTTTGTCAAACTCATCTATCATTTGGTAGCCAAAACCATCTGAGGCACCGGTTCCGCCAAATGCGTTATCTGACATTATTTCCGCAGCCACCGGTAAACTCACTCCTTCAGACCAAATGATCTGTAAACCGTCATAACAGCCTACCAGAGCTCTCAAGGCATCTTCAGGAGTTCGGTAATAGTTTACATCGGTTACGTTTGTGATGGGGTCAACTTCCAGGAAACTATCCTTACATGCTCCTAAGGATAACACACCGGCCAGTAGAATTGCTTTGCTTATATTTTTCATGTGAATAACTTCTCAGGAATTAGAATCTAATATTTGTACCAACCAACATAGTTCTTGGGCGAGGATAATAGCCTAAGTCAATACCTCCGGCAAACCCATTGCTATAGCCAATTTCAGGGTCCATTCCTTCATACTTGGTGAACGTGAAGAGATTCTGCACAGAAGCGTACACTCTTACCTGGCGCAGGTAGCTCTTTTTAATCAGTTTCCCGAAGTCATAGCCCAGTGTGATGTTGCTCAAACGCAAGAAATCACCGTCGTGGATGTATAGGTCTGAGAATTGCGTCCAGTTTCTGTTGTCAGTGGTTACGCGGGGCATGGTGTTGGAAGACCCCGGTCCGTGCCACCGGTCAAAAATGGCGGTAGTAAAGTTGGGATACTGGCTCGCCTGGTTCCGGTAAGATTGTACCAGCTGGTTTCCTGCTACGCCCGATGCCAGCAACGAGAAGTCAAAGCCTTTGTAGTTAGCCGATAACGTGACTCCAAAGGTATAGTCTGGGTTGGGATTACCAATCTGGGTTCTGTCATCATTGTTAATCTGACCATCACCGTTCAAGTCAACGTAGCGCACATCACCGGGTTGGGCACCCGGTTGAATTAAGTCACCTTCTGCACCTCTGTAAGCTGCTACTTCTTGCTCGGTCTGGAAAATTCCGTTTGTTTTTAAGCCCCAGAAGTAACCTATTGGGTAACCGTTCTGCGCTCTGTAGAACTCCAGGGAGTTGTCAAACAACACGTTTGACTCACCGTGAATGATTTGGTCATTGGTAGGGATTTCACGCACGCGGTTCTTGTTATAGGCACCGTTTACGCCAATGTTGTAGTTGAAATCACCAATGTTGCTGTTGTAGGAAAGGGCTAACTCCACCCCGGTGTTTCGCACGTCACCCCCATTGATGAAAGGAGCATCTGCCCCAGCGGTGGCCAGAATTGGAGCTCTGATCAACCAGTCTTTCGTGATCTTGTCATACCAGTCAAAGTTCACACTCAGTTTACCAGCTAGCAAGTTGGCGTCAAACCCTACGTTGGTTTGCTCTGAGGTTTCCCACTTCACATCATCGTTACCCAATCGGCTGATGTAAGCACCCGGAGTAAGCACTCCTTCTTTATCACCGAAGATATAGTTTGTATTGGCAAAGGTCACTAGTGACACGAATTGGTAAGGGTCAATGTTCTGGCTTCCTACTTGTCCCCAGCTAGCTCTAAGTTTGAAGTACTCCAACCAATCACCGGCACCCGATGCAAAGTTTTCATTGGTGATTACCCAGCCCGCAGAAACAGATGGGAAATATCCCCAACGCTGGTTTCTACCAAATCTAGCCGAACCGTCTGCCCGAAAAGTGGCATTCAACAGGTATGTTTCTTTGAAGTTGTAGTTGAATCTCCCGAAGTAAGACATTCTTCTGTCTTGGGCCCAGGGCTCACCCGTCAGGTCAATGGTAGTACCATCTGTATTAGAGGCATTGGTCAGGTAGGCGTGTTCCAGGTCAGCAAGCACCAGGTTGATGTTAGCGCCAGAAAGCTGGGCGCCATCACTTCTGAACGCAGAAGTACCCGCCATCACTTCAAAGTTGTGGTTTGAATTGATGTTGAAGGTATAGGTTAAAAGGTTATCCCAGATAAGAGACTGGCCTTTGCCCTGGAATTGGTTTACCCGCGAGTTGTTGTTGAAGGCATATACAGACAACTTGTACACCGGCGTGAAAGAGCGGCTTTCGCTGGCGCTATAGTCAATCCCGAAGCTGGTTCTGAATCTCAGATTTTTGATGGGCTCCACCACCAAGTAAACATCTCCTAACAGCCGCTGGTTGTTTCTGCGGTTCTGGTTGTCATACACCATCTGCGCATACGGGTTGGCCTCTCCGTTAAACCAGGTAGAATTGCTGTTATCAAAGAAGTTGCCCTCGGCATCATACACGGGTACAAAGGGGCTGGTATTGAAGGCCGCACGCAAAGAGTTGTTGTACTGGTTTCCTACCCTAATCCCGTTTCTCTTGATATAAGAGAAGGTTAAGTGTTCACCAAATTTGATAATATCATTGTAGAAGCTGTGTTCAGAGTTGAAGCGGAAGTTGTAGCGCTCATAGTTGGAAAGGTCTTTTCCGCCTACAATCCCTTCTTGCCCGGTGTAAGAAAGCGCCGTTGAGAAGGTGGACATATCTGTGCCGCCGGTAGCTCCTAAGGAGTAGTTCTGGGTCACCGCATCATTCACAAAAATCTGGTCAATCCAGTCGGTTCCCTCTCCCATAGCGGCAATTTGCTCATTGGTGAAAGCAGGTAGCCGGCCGGAGTTCACATAGGCCTCGTTCATGATGGTGGCATACTCCTGTGAGTTGAGCATATCAATCTTTCTGCCCAGGTTCTGCACTCCTGTATAACCGTCAAAGGTAATTTGGGCAGGTTGGCCTTTCTTACCGGTTCTGGTGGTAATCAACACTACCCCGTTCGCCGCCTGTGAACCATAGATAGCAGAAGAAGCAGCATCTTTCAATACATCAATGGACTGGATATCGGCTGGGTTCAGGTAAGAAATATCACCCGTTAATACCCCATCCACTACATACAAAGGGCTGGCATTTCCAATGGTCCCTACCCCCCGTATCACCACTCTCATGCTTTCGCCAGGCTGCCCGGAGGTGTTGGAGATCTGAACGCCTGCCGCCTGTCCTTGCAACGCCTGCAAAGGATCTGTGGTGCTTTGACGTTGCAAATCTTCGCCTTTTACCTGTACCGTGGCACCGGTTACCAGCTTTTTCTGTTGCACGCCATACCCTACCACCACTACTTCTTCCAAAGCTTTGGCATCAGTTTGTAAGACAATGTTCACCTGGGTTCTGCCATTCACCGCAACTTCCTGCGTGACAAAACCAATGTAGGTGATGACCAGCGTTTCATTGCCAGTGGGCAGGTTCAGTTGGAAGTTTCCCTCCACGTCTGTACCGGTAGCCAGGGTCGCATTGCCTTTCACACTGACGGTGGCTCCAATAACAGCTTCCCCACCTTCCTGGGAAGTAACTCTTCCCCTGACGGTTTGCTGGGCGAAGGCCACTCCGCACAGACAGAGCAGCCATGTAAGCAGTAGGTATTTTCTCATAGGTAATAGAGTGACGTGAATAAATTTTTATAGGATTAGGTAAGGGATTATTTCAGTTTCACAGAGGCCGTTTTACCCGAGTAGGCAATGGTAGCGTCTGGCTTGGCATCAAAAGCTAGGGCTTTGGCTTTGCCTGGCTGCACAAACACCACGTGGAAGGTGCGTTTCTCCAGCATGCCTTTAAAGTCGCCCTGGCGTTTACCTACGCTCAGGGTTTTGGAAGCTTCGTTATAGGTGATGGGAATGGTAGCGAACTTGCCTTGCTCGTAGTTGTAGTTGGTATTTTCGTCTTCGTACAACTCAAAAGAAGCATCCTTGCCGCCGTACACATACAGGGTAATGGTCTCGGCTGGTTTCTCGGTGGTGTATTGCAGTTCTGGTCCGAATGGTAGAATAGAGCCTTCCTTCACAAACAGTGGCATGCGCTCATAGGGAGCGGAGGCAGTGATCTGCTGACCACCTTTCTGGTAGGATCCGTCATAGAGGCTGTACCAACCCGTATTGGCAGGAAGGTACAACTTACGACTAGTGGCCTTCGCTTCATGCACCGGGCTCACCAACAGGCTTGGCCCGAACATAAATTGGTCACTAATGTTTTGTACGTTTTTATCGGTACCAAAGTCCATGACCAACGGGCGCATGATGGTGGAATTCTTATGGTACACTTGGCCGGTAAGCGAATAGATGTAGGGCATCAGGCGGTACCGCAGCTTGTTGTAGTACACCATAGACTGGTACGCCTTGTGGTTTTCCGGAGCAATGTTGTACACCTCACGGTACGGATACTGCCCGTGTGAGCGGAAAAGCGGGGTAAACGTGCCGTATTGGTACCAGCGGGTTTGCAACTCGCGCCATTCTTCCTGCGCTTCTGGCGTCATTGGCCCGCGGTCATACTTGTTTTCCACGAAGAAGCCTCCGATGTCGGTGGTCCAGTAAGGCAAGCCCGACAGAGAGAAGTTAAGACCGGCCGGAATCTGACGGCCCATTTCTTCAAAAGTAGCGGCAATGTCCCCACTCCAAGTGGCAGCCCCGTAGCGCTGCAACCCTCCAAAAGCAGACCGAGTCAGAATGAATACCCGGTCATTAGGATTGGTGCCGCGCTGGCCTTCGTAGATGCCTTTGTTGTGCTGCAATACATAAGCGTTGAAGTACTTATCGGCAGGGCCCAGGTACGTAGGGTTCATCAATGCCTTGCGGTGCTCAATAGAAGAGTTAGAAAGAATATCCGGCTCCGAGGCATCTTGCCACCAAGCATCAATTCCCATTTTATATAGCTTTTCGTTAATCAAGTCCCAAAACATCTTGCGGCCCTCGGGGTTGAAGGCGTCATAGAAGGTAGACACGTAGCCTTTGCCAATCCAGTCTCTGATTTGCTCGTTGATGCTGGTTTTATACAGCAATCCTTTCTTGTCGAACTTTTTATAGGCTTCAATGCCCTCGTAGAACTTAGGCCAGGTAGAAATCATGAGGCGGGCATTGTTCGCGTGCACCTCGTTAATCATGCCTTTCGGGTCTGGGAACCGGGTTTCATCAAATTCCTGGCTTCCCCACTGGTCTTCTTTCCAGTAAGACCAGTCCTGCACGATGTTGTCCAGCGGAATCTGGCGCTTGCGGAATTCTTTCACTACGTCCAGTAACTCCTGCTGGGTTTTATAGCGTTCGCGGCTCTGCCAGAAACCCATGGCCCACTTAGGCATTACTTGGGCTTTACCGGTCAATTGACGATAACCGCTCACCACTTCGTCCATGTTTTTGCCATGCACAAAGTAGTAGTCCATTTTGTCGCCCGCCTCAGAAGAGAAGGCAACGGTATTCAGGTCTTGAGCACTCTGCGGTGTCAAGTACCGAAGCGCCAAATAAGACACGCTTCCGTCTGGATTCCACTCTATTTTAAAGGAATGCTTTTTTCCTTTCTGAAGCGGGGCTTTGAACACCGACATGCCCGGATTCCAGGCTTCGCGCCAGCGGTCTAACAACAACTTATTGTCAACCCATACCTTCACGTAACCAGAGGAAGGCATTTCGAACCGATGGTCACCGGTGACATCACTTTCAATAAAACCTTCCCAGGTCATCAAACCGCCTTCTAAGGAGTAACCGGCCGGATATTTCTTCTGGTCTTCCAGAAACTCATAGTTAATCTCAGATTCCTGACGAACGATGGGTGCTTTCCCGGACTTTTTATCAAACGCATAAGTAGCGGTAAGCCCGCCGGCTTTCTGGTCTTTGCCATACAACTTCAGTTTAGACAGCTGCTGGTACGGGCGTACATCTCCGAACTTGGTGATGGAGTTGTTGTCCCACAAAATGCCGTAGTTTCTGCTGGACACCAGGAAAGGCACCACCGCCACGGAATTGTATTGGGTAAGGTCAACTTGCCAACCTCTGTAGTTCATAAGGCCGGTCTGGTGCTGGCCCAAGCCATAAAAAGCTTCGTCTTTCTCCGCGTTAAATGCTTTCTGCAAACGGTAGCTTGGAATGTTTCCCAGTAATTTTGTTGGGGCGAAGGCTTGCTGCCCTCTGCTGTTTTCCTGCAACAGCACTTTGCCGCTTTTATCAAAGAAAGTAACGGCTCCGTTGTCGGCGCCAACTTCTACCCGCAGGTCTTTGGTGTTCAAGACCAGGGTCTTTCCCTTTTCCTGATATTGCCAATCGGTCTTGGTTTTGTCTTCCAGTACCATAAGGCTGGCTTCTTCGGAGAACTTCTCCACCGGCGAGGCCGATACCTGGATGATGTTGTCTGCCACTACCCGAACCTTCACAACTTTGGGTTGGCCGTTGGTTGGTTTTTCTAAGCGCACCAAAACGCCGTCTGCCAACTTCTGGTAGTTCTTGTCAGCAGGCTGCTTAAAGGAAAACAGCGTCCCGATGAGCGCTAAACAAAGCGTGTTTCTAAGCTTCATTAGTTAAATGGTAAAAGTGAATTTCGTTTTTCCTGCCTGAATGCCGAACCTCTTTTAAAGTCAACTTTTCAGGGGAAAATTAACAGCATGAAGGTAAGGAGGACCTTAGGAGGGCATATGTATCAAATGTTTCCTATCTATGTTGCATCGGTTAACAAATGAAAAAACCGCATTTTTGAGGCTAAAAAGCAGGTTTTATTTTGCAAAATGTTAACAAGGTCACTACTCGCCTCAGTAGCAGGTTATTTTCTGCCTGTTTTTGGGAAAGAAGGTTTAAATGGAGAAGAGATGGTGTTGACGAGAGGATTTCGGCTTGAGGATTAGTAAAGAAAGGAGATTGTTTTAGGACTGTTTTCCAGAAACCAAGCAGAAGCGACAAGTGGCGAAGAGACTTTACTGGCGCAGACACTCGCAGGCCTTGCAGACACTTCGAGGTCTTTTGAGCCGCCGCTCTAACAGTTGGAGACAGAAACTCCCCTCCTAATTTGGGAGGGGTGCCCGTAGGGCGGGGTGGTGAAAGGACGTTTGATGAAGCAACAAACGTAAATGACCAGCCATGCGCCTGTCGCTGCTATGGCAGCGAGGTTAGTCAGAGACTATCCATCATCTGTAGGCACGAGTTGCAAACTCGCGCCAGGAATAAAGAAAGAAAGAAAGAAGTTACGAGGCGTTTAGGAACTACTTTTCGAAAACAAAGCAATAAATGATTGCAAGTTCTTCCTCTTATGCAAATTGCAATGGAACCAAAGAAAATTCTTGCTCAAAAGGGGAATTCTAAGCGGTAGTCTGTGACTGTTTGCTCTCGGCGTAGACAGATGGCAGCACGTGGTACGCTTCCTTGAAGTATTTAGAGAAGTATCTGGGGTTATTGAAACCAACGGCGTAGGCTACCTCGGCTACAGTTAACTGGCTTTTCTCCAGAAGTTGCGCTGCCCGCTCCAATCTTATCTTTCGGATGAATTCTACCGGGGACTGGCCAGTAAGTGCTACAATCCTCTTATAAAGATACACCCGGCTCATGCCTAATTCACGGCTCATCAGTTCCACCGAAAACTCTGACCGGTCTATGTTCTCCTCTACTACTTTGATGGCTTTCTGAATGAGTTTATCGTCTAGCGAGACAATGTCAATAGAACTAGTTTGCACGCTTATTTTCTTTCGGTAGGCCTTTTGCAGGAGTTGGCACTGCGCAATGAGGTTAGACATGCGGGAAAGCAGTTGCTCAAAACTGAAGGGCTTGGTGATATAATCATTAGCGCCAATATCCAAGCCTTTCAGCTTCTGTTCCTCGGCGGTTTGGGCCGTGAGAAGAATGAACGGAATGTGGGAGGTACGAGGGTCTGACTTAATCTTTTTGCAGAAATCCATGCCGTTCAGCTCTGGCATCATTAAATCGCTTACTATCAGGTCTGGCATAGCCGAAAGGGCTTTCTGCCAGCCTTCTTTCCCGTTCTTCGCTTCCAACACCGTGAAATGAGCGCTTAGATTTTCTTTCAGGTAAGTTCTGAAATCTTCGCTGTCTTCTACTAACAATACCACCAATTCGTGCTCAGAAGCAGTAAGAACAGGTTTTGTCTTTTCCGGGGCATTTACCGGAACAACTTCTTCCAATACTTCAGTAAGCTCAGATTCCTCCAAAACAGAACTGCTTACTTTGATGGGTAGGGTGACGGTAAAGCAGCTGCCTTTGCCAATCTCACTCTGTACCTGAATCATCCCGCCGTGAATTTTAACGAACTCCTGGGTAATGGATAACCCAATGCCGCTGCCTTGGTTCACCAGATTATCTGGCACGTCTTCCCGGAAGAAGCGGTCAAATATCTTCTCCTGGTTTTCTTTGGAGATGCCTATGCCGGTATCAGAAACTTTGATTTCCAACAGGTGCAGTCCTGGAGAAGCGGAGTCGTTATCGTGACAGTTAACTTCTACTTTAATGTTTCCGTTTTCAGGCGTGAACTTGAAGGCGTTGGAAAGCAGGTTAAAGAGAATCTTGCCCAGTTTGTCCATGTCAAAAGAAGCATGCAGCTCCCGCACGCTGGTTTCAAAGGACAGATTCACATGGTTTTTCTCCGAAAGGTCTGAAAACGAATACACCGCCTCTTTGATGAACTTGACAATGTTGCCGTGCGAAGGAGCGAAGGCCACTTCCTCCACCTCCAGCTTCCTGAAGTCAAGTAATTGATTCACCAGGTGCAGCAAACGCTTGGCGTTGCGGTTAATCATCTGGAACTGCTTAAACTGCTCGGCATCTTGCGTGTTGGCCAGTAATCTTTCTAACGGCGCCAGAATAAGCGTAAGTGGCGTCCGGAATTCATGGCTGATGTTGGTAAAGAACTTAATCTTCATGAGGTGCAGTTCCCGCATGTGTTTCACCTCGCGGCGCTCCCGCTCCAGTTCAAATTTCTCGTTCGCCTTCTGCTTTTCCATTCTGCGAACCAGCACCAGCATCACAAAAGCTAACAAAAAGTAGGAGATGTAGGCGACATCTGAGCGCCAGAACGGCACCTGTACTTCAATGTTCAGGCTGATGCCTTTTTTGTTCCAGACCCCGTCATTGTTTGAAGCCCTGACCAACAGCTGATATTTGCCGGGGTCTAGGTTGGTGTAGGTGATGCGGCGGTTACTACCATCCGTAGTGAGCCATTCCTTGTCAAAACCTTCCAGTTTGTACTGGTACTTGTTTTTTTCTGAATGGAAGAAGTTGAGTGCGGCAAACTCTACGGTGAACATGTTCTGGTCATGCTGGAGCGTAATCTGCTTGGTATTTGCCAAAGCTTGGGGTAGAATCACGCTGCCGCCTACCTCCTCGCCTACTTTCAAACTTCTGCTGAACAACTGAAAATCAGTAAAGACAATGGACGGGGCTACTTTATTGGTGGTCAATTCTCCCGGCTGGAAAATATTAAACCCATTAGGCCCGCCAAACACCACTTCGCCTTTTCTGGTTAAGTAAGCCGCATTTTCATTAAAGACTTTACCCTGCAATCCATCAGACTCATCAAAGTTGCGGGTCACAAAGGATATCTCCTGCGGCTGCCGGCCCCTGATCTCCAGTTTCGAAATTCCGTTAGGGGTGCTTATCCAGAGGGCATGCTGGCGATCTTCCAGAATGTTCAGGATAATATTATCTGCCAGGCCATTTTCTTTGGTGAAAAGCCGGAAGGAGTTGGTTTTAGGGTCGAAGAGGTTCAAGCCTTCATTGGTTCCTACCCACATATTCTGACGACTGTCCCGGAAAATACTCAGCACCGAATTACTGCTAAGGCTTTTCGGGTTTTGAGGGTCATTTTTGAATTGCACCAGCTTTTTGGTATTCAGATTCAGCACTTCCACCCCAATGTCACCGCCCGTCCAGAGATTTCCTTGGGCATCTTCGGCGATAGCCGCCACATATAGCGCTTCCAAGCCGGGTTTGGTGGCAGACCGGTTGTAGGAATAGAATTTGCCAGTACTAGGCTCCAACCGTTGCAAACCGCCCCGCATGGTTCCTACCCAAATCTGATTTCGGCTGTCCTGAAATAATTCCCACACATTGTCTTGACCTAAACTGAATGGTTCTTGGGCGTTGTGCTTGTAGCGGGTAAATTTCTTCCCGTCAAACTTGTTCAGGCCACCCAAGTAAGTTCCCACCCATAGGTTCTGCTCTTTGTCCAGAAGCAGACTTACCACCACGTTGTTGCTGAGGCTGTTCGGGTCTTTGGGGTTATGCTGGTAGCGGGTGTATTGGCCGGTGCTTCGGTTCCAGTAAAGCAAACCGCCGCCGTTAGTGCCCATCCAAAGATTACCTTTCGCGTCTTCCACAAAGCGGTTAATGTCATCATAGGGCAAGCTTCCTTTCACCAGCAACTGATTTTGGTGGTGCTGGAACCGAAGTAGGTTCTTGTGGTAGTAATTTACGCCTTTCTTGTAGGTGCCCAGCCAAATAATTCCCTCCCGGTCTTTGTAGATGGAGATGAGGCTGTTATGCGAGAGGCTGTTTTCTATTTCGGGGCAGTTTTGGACAAATTGCACCGTAAAGTCTTTCTTGTTGACAATATTAATGCCCCCGTGGTCTGTAGCTAGCCACACGGTGCCGTCTTCGTTCTCCACCACCCCGCGGACTAGGTTGGAGTTTAGTTTAAGCGTAGGCGCATTCTCATGAAATTGCCGTAGGTTTTTAGTGGCCGGATTGTACAAAAAAGCCCCAATGCTTTCATTGGCAGAAAACAGCCACAAATCACCCTCCTGGTCAATAGTTACTCCGTAGGCCATCAACTGCCCCTTGAAAATTTCCTGCAAACCTTTTTCTTGGGCTTCCACTTGCAGCGTTTTGCCATTCAGCTTTTCCAGGAGGCCGTTGGCGTACAGAATCCAGAGGTCGCCTTGCGGCGTGAAGTCAATAGTACTTATCTGCGGGGCAGTGGCAGGAGTTTTGTTTAAAGACGAAAGCTTTACCGGAGTAGTAATTCTGGCTTTAGGGTTGTACCGGGTAAGCCCCCGGCCAGTTTGCAGATACCAGTAGTTGCCAGCTTTATCCTGCAGAATGTTTTCTACCGGTGCTGGCAGCAGGGAATATTTTTTAAGCAACGAGGCATAGTCCCGCTCAAACCTGTCTTCTTTGGGTTTGTAGACGGTAAGCCCCTTCTGCGAAGTGATCCAAATATTACCGTCTGGGTCTTCAAAAAGCTTGCTGATGCTGTTGTCTCGGAGGGAGGCGGTGTTCCGGGAATTATGACGGAAGACCTTTACGCCATAGCCATCAAACCGGTTAAGGCCCGAGGAAGTGCCTATCCAAATGTAACCTTTGCTGTCTTTCAGGAAGCAGTTGACCTGGTTATGGGAAAGCCCGTTGTTGACATCAATGTGCAGAAACCGGCGTTGTTCTTCCATGCCAGCAAACGTACCATTCACGTTTGCCATAAAAGCAACCAAGATACCCACAATATGTAACAGAAAGCGCATCTATCTAATTTAAACTTCATCTGCGGGAAAACAAATATTTTCCCTACCCACCGTCTTCCCTGAAAACTCATGCAATATAGACTTTTCAGCAAAAAAATTGACATTTCTTCTTAGTTCCCGCAATCGGTCACTTTATTTATAGATGATTATTAATAAAACGTCAATTGCAGCACTCCCCCTCCTTCCAGAACCTGAAGGGAGCTATTCTGGAGCCATTTAATAAAAAGCAGGTCCAAAACGCAGATCTGGCATTGTTTCTCGTTATCACTGGGAAGGGACTGTTCCCATCCAGAAACCTTATTTTTGTCGTAGTTTTCAGAAATCAGCTTTAAAACTATTTCAGGGCAAAGCGGAGAAAACTGGTTCAGGTTAGGGTATTATTACTGAAGGGTTTGGGTCTGCTTGGGTAAGTCCTTGTGGCTGAAGATATCACCGTTAAAAATTGTTTCCTTAACTTTGCCCCATGGAATTCACGGTACAACAGATTGCTGACTTACTCCAGGGCCAAGTGCAGGGAGACGGAAACGCCAAAGTAAACAGACTGGCGAAGATTGAAGAAGGCACCCCCGGCGCACTTTCTTTCCTGTCTAATGCTAAGTACGAGCACTATCTCTATACCACGGGTGCCACGGCGGTGATTGTTTCCAAAACGCTGGAATTAAAGCAACCGGTTACCGCCAATCTGATTCTGGTGGAAGACCCATATACTTCTTTCTCTACGTTGCTGGAAGTCTATCAACAAGCTGTAGCCGCTTCACGCCAAGGTGTGGAGGAACCCTGTTTCATAGGCGAGAATTCCACCATAGGTGACCGCCATTATAGAGGTGCATTCTCTTATATAGGAAAAAACTGCAAGATTGGGAGCGGTGTGCACATCTATCCGCAGGTGTACATAGGCGACAACGTAACCATTGGCGACAATACCGTTCTGTACTCTGGTGCCAAAATCTACGCCGATTGCGTGATCGGCTCTTCCTGCACTATCCATGCCGGGGCCGTGATTGGCAGCGATGGGTTCGGGTTTGCGCCGCAGAAGGACGGTTCTTATAAAGCTATTCCGCAGATTGGGAACGTAGTGCTGGAAGATGATGTGAGCATTGGGGCCAACACCACCGTAGACTGCGCTACCATGGGTTCCACCATCATCAGAACCGGTACCAAGATTGACAACCTGGTGCAGGTGGCGCATAACGTAGAAATTGGCCGCCACACCGTAGTGGCTGCCCAGACGGCTTTTGCGGGTTCATCCAAGGTAGGAAACTATTGTACTATTGCCGGTCAGGTAGGTGTGGTAGGCCACGTAAGCATAGCCGACAAAACTATAATTGGTGCTAAATCAGGCATTTCCAAAAACATCAAAGAAGAAGGGACTTTTGTACAAGGAGCACCGGCTTTTGACTATAAACAGAATCTGAGGGCCATGGCGGTTTTCCGGAAACTACCCGAGTTGCAGAAACAGGTAGAGGAACTCAGAGAAAAGCTTTAACTTTAGCCCCTCTTTACCCCTATTTAGTGCTTCATGAACGATAAACAGCATACCATAAAGGCACCGGTGACGGTTTCTGGTATTGGATTGCATACTGGCGTGGTGTCAAACATGACGTTTCTGCCCGCTCCCATCAACCACGGGTATAAATTCCAGCGCATAGATTTGCCAGAACAGCCCATTGTAGACGCTGACGTAGACAATGTGGTGGACCTTTCCCGCGGCACCACCATTGAACAGAACGGCGCCCGCGTAAACACCGTGGAGCACGTACTGGCCGCCTTGGTGGGGTTAGAGATAGACAACGTCCTCATCCAGATTGACGGCCCCGAGCCCCCCATCATGGATGGTTCTTCCATCTTGTTCGTGCAACCACTCCTGGAAGTGGGTCTGGAAGAGCAGAACGCGCTACGTAACTTCTTTGAGGTACCAGAGGAAATCATGTTCCGGGACGGCTCCCGCGAAACCGAGATCGCTATTCTGCCCCTGGATGATTACCGCGTAACCGTAATGGTAGACTACCATTCGCCGGTTCTGGGCTCGCAGCATGCCTCTCTAACCGATTTGCGTCAGTTTAAAGACGAAATCGCTTCTTGCCGCACCTTCTGCTTCCTGCACGAGATTGAAATGCTCTACAAGCAAAACCTGATCAAAGGCGGAGACTTGAGCAACGCCATTGTGGTGGTAGACCGTGTAGTAGAAGACAATGAACTAGATTACCTGTCTGACCTTTTGAAAAAGCCGAAAGTGGCCGTAAAGAAGGAAGGAATTCTGAATAACGTAGACCTGCGCTACAAAAACGAACCTGCCCGCCATAAACTCCTTGACTTAATTGGGGATTTAGCCTTGGTAGGCCGTCCGTTGAAAGGTCAAATTCTGGCAGCCCGTCCAGGGCACGCGTCTAACGTGGCCTTTGCGAAGAAGATAAAGAAATACATCAAGGAAACGTCTGTGAAGAACGTGCCGGTGTATGATCCTAAGAAAACGCCGGTGATGGACATCAACCGCATCATGCAGACGTTGCCGCACCAGTACCCCTTCGTACTCATTGACAAGATTATCCATCTGGATGAAACAACCGTTACGGGCGTAAAAAACGTAACTATGAACGAGTCGTTCTTCCAGGGGCATTTTCCGGGCAATCCTGTCATGCCGGGCGTAATCCTCATTGAGGCCATGGCCCAGACCGGCGGCATTTACGTGTTAAGCACCGTGCCAGACCCAGAAAACTACTGGACGTATTTCATGGGCGTAGACAAATGCCGTTTCCGCCGGAAAGTAGTGCCCGGAGACACCGTTATTTTTAAATGCGAACTGTTGGCACCTATTAAAAGAGGGATAGCTAGAATGCAGGGCCAGGCCTACGTAGCCGGTCAGTTAGTGATGGAGGCCGAGATGTTAGCAAGTATCGTAAGAAAAGACGCATGAACCAGCCACTAGCGTACATCCACCCCGAAGCTAAAATCGCCACCAACGTGGTGGTAGAGCCGTTCACCACCATCTCTAAAAACGTGGAGATTGGCGAAGGCACCTGGATTGGCCCCAACGTGACCATTATGGAAGGTGCCCGCATTGGCAAGAACTGCCAGATTTTTCCGGGTGCCGTTATTTCGGCCCCGCCGCAGGACCTGAAATACAAAGGCGAGCCGTCTACCGTTTCTATTGGCGATAATACCATCATCAGAGAGTGCGTGACCCTGAACCGAGGAACGGCTTTAGATAAAAACACCACGGCTATTGGCTCTAACTGCCTCATTATGGCCTACGTGCACGTGGCCCACGACTGTATCATTGGCAACAATGTGATTGTAGCCAACGGAGTACAGTTAGCTGGTCACATTGTGGTCCATGACCACGTGTTCATTGGCGGTACCTCAGCGGTGCACCAGTTTGTGAGCATAGGCGCGCACGCCATGGTTTCTGGCGGGTCCTTGGTGCGCAAAGACGTGCCGCCGTTCATCAAAGCGGCTCGTGAGCCATTGTCCTATGCTGGCGTAAACTCCATCGGCTTGCGCCGAAGAGGATTCACGAACGACCAAATCACCGACATTCAGCAGATTTACCGCATTCTGTTCATGAGCGGTCTGAACACGGCCGCGGCGGTAGATAAAATTGAGATTGACTTAGCGCCTAGCTCAGAACGCGACGAGATTGTGAATTTCGTGCGGAATTCTGGCCGGGGCATTATCAAAGGCTATCAGCGCGATGCAGATTAAGCTTTCCTCTTTAGGCAAGCGTTTCAATTACGAGTGGATTTTCCGGAATCTGTCCTATGAGTTTGTCTCAGGCAAGGCTTATGCCGTGCTGGGGCACAATGGGTCCGGGAAATCCACTTTGCTTTCTATCCTTAGCGGTTTCCAACTCCCCTCAGAGGGCTCCATCACTTCTTCCTTAGCTGGAAAAGAGATTCCGGTAGATGAACTGTACCGCTCGCTTTCCATGGCAGCCCCTTATCAGGATTTACTGGAGGAATTCACCCTGGAGGAGATGATTCAGTTCCACACCCGCTTCAAGGCTTTACGCGGCATAACGCCCCAGCAACTTCCCGATTTACTGCAGCTACAAGCGGCCAAACACAAACTGGTGCGGGACTTTTCCTCGGGCATGCGCCAACGCTTGAAACTGGGCTTGGCCATTTATTCAGATACTCCCCTTCTATTGCTAGATGAGCCCACTACCAACCTGGACCAGGCAGGCGTAGCATGGTACCTGGAGCATCTGGAGCGGAATAGGGCCAATCGGTTAGTCATCATCGGTTCCAACGTGCCGCATGAATACAGCTTCTGTGACGAGCAACTGCCCATCAACGAGTTCCACTACAAAGTCCCTGAGCGGAAGAGAGGATAATTTCAGTCAGAGTTTAAGGCCTGTTTTACCAAATGTAGAGGCA